>JANYFB010000346.1 GCA_025362955.1 Akkermansiaceae bacterium | reverse complement strand
CTTGCGCGAAAGCGGCGGACGATATTAAAGCGGATAACATCCGGGTTTGGGACATGCGCGGGGTTTCGAACCTCACGGATTACATGATCGTTTGCTCGGGGACTTCGATGCCCCAGCTCCGAGCGATCCTGCGAGACGTGGCGGGAAACGTGGAAGAAATGCACGGGGTGAAGCCGACGATGACCGAAGGAAAAGCGGACACCCGCTGGGTCGTCCTCGACTACATCGACGTGATGGTGCATGTGATGGACCAAGAGTTGCGTGATTATTACGGCTTGGAAGAATTGTGGAAGGACGCGAAGGAAGTGGCCTGGCAGGAAGCAAGCGAGGTGTGATTGTGCGCGGTAAATCGTGGAGTGAGAAATTTTTCGGAATAGAAAATGATTTCAAGTGCTCCTATGATTGCTGATGAGTGAATTCGCAGAGCTAGTCGATGCCCATTACCAAGCGTTATTTCGCTTCGGGATGTCGCTAGCTCACGATGTGGACCGGGCTTCCGATCTGGTGCAGGAAACATTCTGTATCTGGGCGGCGAAAAACGAACAACTGCGGGATCGCTCGAAGGCGAAGACCTGGCTGTTCACCACGCTGCATCGGGAGTTTCTTAACCAGCGTAGACGCTCATCGAGATTTTCCGACGAGCCGTTAGATGAGGCGACTGCCCAAGCGATGGTCGCCCCTGAGGAGGATGCGGAGCGGCACATGGACGGGCAGCGGGCGATGGAGTTGTTAGGTGCGCTGGAAGAAACCTATCGAACTCCGGTGGCGCTTTTTTACCTGCAACAACATAGCTACAAGGAAATCGCGGAAATTCTTGATATCCCGATCGGCACGGTGATGTCGCGGCTGTCACGCGGCAAGGAGATGCTGAGGAAGCGGATGACCGCCGAGCCATTGAGCGCGCCGAAAAATATTTTACAGATCGAAAAAGGAGGAGTTCGCCATGGATAAGGAGCAAGCACGGTTCATCCTGCGTAGTTTCCGGCCCGATGGCGCGGACGTGGGCGATCCTGATTTCGCTGACGCGCTGAAGCTGGCGATGGAAAACCGCGAGCTGGGCGAATGGCTGGCAAGCGAGCGCGCGTTCGACGCGGAGTTTGCGAATGCGCTTGGCACGGTGGATTTGCCCGAAAATCTGCGGCAAGATATCATGGCCTGCCTTGCCGCCGAGCGCGGGGATTTTCCTCAGGCGGAAGATTCTAACGATGCTGCATGGATCGGTGCGATGGCTTCGATTCAAGCTCCGGCATCGCTGCGCGATGAGGTTCTCGCGGCGATGGATCGCACGGTGAAGAAGGACCTCGTCCCGACTAACATTTCGATTTTCAAGCGGTTTGCAATTCCGTTAGCTGCGGCGGCTGGTATCGCGCTGGCTTTTTTAATCACCCGGACTGCAAGCCCGACGACTGTGGTTAGAATCCAACCCATTCCCATTGAGGCCGTGCAGGCGGGATTTGTTAGGACATTCGAGTCCCCTTCGTTCGATCTGGATAAAAAGCGCGAGGATCAACAAGTGCTCATCCAGCATTTGGCAGAGCGCAAGCTTCCTTGTCCGAGTTATGTGCCTTCAGGAATAAGAGATGTGAAAGGAGTCGGCTGCCGGGAATTGGTGATCGACGGCAAACGCGGCTCGTTGATTTGTTTCATGACGGGTGAAAACGGTTTGGTCCACATGGTGATTTTTCGCCGTGGGGATGTAAGCGGTGATTTTCCGCAAAAAGACCACCCGGAGTTCGCGCAAAATGGAAAATGGGCTTCCGCACGGTGGGAAGACGGCGGGAACGTGTATCTGGTGATGAGCAACACGCCCGTCGCGAAACTGACGGCGCTTTTCTGAAATAGGCGGGGCGAGAAAATTCCCGTGCTTCGGGAGTTTTGAGGATTGCCGGTTAATACGGATTTGTTTAGCTTTTCCCGAAGAGGTGTCGGAAATGCCATCCTAACACCGATTCATGGCGATTCATTCCTGCACCCGTGTCTCATTCCTTGAAAATTCTGATCGCCTGTGGCGGCACCGGCGGCCACCTGTTTCCCGGCATCGCCGTGGGTGAGGCGCTGCGTGCCCGTGGCCATGAGGTGATGCTGCTTATTTCGGAAAAGAAGGTCGATTCCGAGGCCTCGGCAAAATACACTCACTTGAATTTTAAAACCGTGCCCGCCGTGGCGAAACCCCCGACGCTCTCGCTGCGGATGCTGCCGTTTTTGTGGAAATTGTGGGGTTCCGTCAGCCAGTGCAAAAAAATCATCCGTGAATTCAAGGCGGATGCGGTGCTCGGCATGGGCGGTTTCACTTCGCTGCCGCCGGTTTATGCGGGACATAAGCTCGGGTTGAAAACGTTCGTCCACGACTCGAATGCTCGGCCCGGTCGGTCGAACGTGTTGACGAGCCGTTTTTGCACTCGCGTCTTTCTCGGGATGGAAGCGGCGAAATCTTTTTTTCCTAACCGCGAAACCGTCACCACTGGAACACCAGTCCGCCCGGAAATTACCGATCTACCATCGCGTGAGGAGGCCGCGACGCTTTTCGGGCTGGATGCCGGACGCCCAACCATCGTGGTGACTGGCGGAAGTCAGGGTGCGCGGCGTTTGAACGAATTGAGCGCCAAAGCTGCCGCGAGTTTACCGCCGGAAACCCAAGTCCTGCACATCGCCGGAGCTATGGATTTTCAGCGGGTTTCGGAAATCATCGCAGGACGGTCCGGCTACAAGGTGTTGGGATTTTGTGATCAAATGCCGTCCGCATACGCCATCGCGGATTTGATCATCGCGCGCTCAGGGGCATCAAGCATGACGGAAATCGCCATCACCGGTCACCCGTCGATTTTGGTCCCCTACCCCTACGCGGCGGACGATCATCAGACGCGGAATGCCGAGGTTTTCGCGGATGCGGGTGCGGCAATGCTCGTCCAGGAGCGAGATCTGGACGCGGAAAAGCTCGCTTCTTTGGCCACTTCCATTTTGCAAGACTTGCCAACCTACAAGCGCATGGCAAAAGCGGCCCGCGCACTCGCCGTCCCGGACGCCGCGGACCGGGTGTGCGCCGCCATCGAAGCCACTCTCTCGCCATCATGACCGATCTCAGCCAGCGCCTTACCGACCGGAGCAAGCCGCTCCACATCCATCTCATCGGCGTCGCCGGATCGGGCATGAGCGGGCTTGCCTTGCTGCTGTTAGGCATGGGCCACAAGGTCAGCGGGTCGGATAAGGTCACCACGGCGGAGACAGAGCGGATGCAAGGTGTCGGGCTGATTTTCTCCTCGCCGCACACCGCCGCATCGGTGAAGGGCGCGGACATCGTGGTATATTCCTCGGCGATTAAATCCGACAATCCAGCATACTCAGCCGCGAAAAAAGCGAAAATTTCCCTCCTCCGCCGGGCCGAGTGCCTTGCCGCGATCCTACACACGAAAAAGGGCATCGTCATTTCCGGAACCCACGGGAAGACGACGACCTCCGCTATGACCGCCCACGTCTTGCGCGAGGCCGGTCAGAAGCCGAGTCACTACGTCGGCGCGGAAATTCCGATCCTCGGCGCGAATGCGAAATGGTCCGACGACGGCGAGTTCATGGTCGCGGAGGGCGATGAAAGCGACGGCACGCTGGCCCTCTATCATCCCGAGCACGCCGTGATCCTCAACATTGAGGCCGAGCATCTCGACTTCTATCGGGACCTTGATCACATCAAGGAAATCTTCACACAACTCGCCGATCAGACCACGGGAAAACTCGTCTATTGCGCCGAAGATCCCGTGGCTAACGAAATTTGCGCGAGCAGGGAAAACGCCGTTTCCTACGGGTGGGAAGACGCCGATTACACCGCCATGGACGTTCGCGATCTCAAGGGTTCGTCAGCGTTCACCGTGAAGAAAAAGGGCGAAGTGTTAGGCGATGTGGAACTGGGTATCCCCGGGAATCATAACATCCTCAACGCCCTCGCAGCGATCGCGCTGGCAGACAGTTGCGGAGCGGAATTTCTACTCGTCTCGCGAGCACTTGCCACCTTCGCCGGGGCGAAACGCCGTTTTGAAACGAAATATCTATCAGCAAACTATCGGATCATCGACGACTACGGCCATCATCCATCCGAACTCGCCGCCACGCTCCAGACGGCACGCTCGTTGAAGTCGAAGCGGCTGCTTGTCTTGTTTCAACCTCATCGTTACACGCGGACCCAAGCACTCGCGGACGATTTCGGGAAAGTCCTGCAAGCTGCGGATATGGTGTTCATCACCGATGTTTACGCCGCCTCGGAAAAGCCGATCAAAGGCATTTCTGGTCAAACTCTAGTGGATGCGATGAAGCTCCATGGTGACATTCCCGCCACTTACGTCCCGGATCTAGCAAGCGCCCACCACGCCATCGGAGCTGCGCTTCAGCCCGGCGATTTACTCATCACACTCGGCGCGGGAAATGTTCACGAAGCTGGCACCCGTCTCGCTGCGGACCTCAAGATTTTGGAGGAAATTCGCGGTCTGATGCCGGCTGGCGAGATCGATGGTAAACTTTACGAACCGATGAGCCGCCATACGACTTTGTTAGTCGGCGGACCGGCACAATATTGGATCGAGCCGCACAGTTTTTACGGCTTCGCCTTCGTCGTCGATTACTGTCGCGAGCGCGGCATCCCAGTGCGCGTGGTGGGTCGGGGATCGAACTTGCTCGTCCGCGACGGTGGCATCCGTGGCGCAGTCATCCATCCGACCGGCGGAGTATTTTCCGAAGTCACGGTTGGTAGCCGTGGCGAAGTCACTGCGGGTGCGGGTGTGCGCTTGAAGAAACTCGCCAGTATCGCAGGCGGAAGTGGCATCGGAGGTTTCGAGTGGATGGAAGGCATCCCCGGTAACGTGGGCGGCGCCTTGCGGATGAATGCCGGAGCCATGGGAATTGAGACGTTCGACCAGGTTGTTAGAGTTACCTTTCTCGATGAAGACGGTGTCATCCGCACTCGTGAACGCGATGAAATCGTCGCCCTTTATCGCAATGTCGCGGAACTGCGGCGGAACTTCGCACTCCAGGCCGTTTTCAAAGGCAAGAATGACACTACCGAAAATATCAAGGAACGCTGGGATGCCTCTCGGGAAAAGCGTAAATCCTCCCAACCCATCGCTGCTTCCGCAGGATGCACCTTCAAAAATCCCGAAGAAGTTCCTGCTGGCAGAGTGATCGATTCGCTCGGTCTCAAAGGTAGCATCTGCGGCCATGCAGCGGTCTCCGAAGTGCATGGAAATTTCGTGATCAACCAAGGCGGCGCGTCCGCCTTGGAAATCCTAACACTCATCGAGTTCATTCAGGAAAAAGCCCGGAATGAGCGGCATGTTGAACTTGAAACGGAAATCAAAATCCTTGGCGAGGACGAAGCGCCATTTTAGATCAACCAGATTCTAACAAAATGTTAAACGGTAAAAAAATTGCGGTTCTAATGGGTGGTCCGGGATCCGAACGCGAGATCTCGCTGGCCTCGGGGAAGGCCGTGCTGAAGGCTCTATTAGAGCTGGGTCTCGAGGCCGTTTCCGTCGATGTGACCAGCCCGAAAGTCCATCTCCCAACCGGCACGGACCTCGCCTTCAACGTCATTCACGGCACCTTCGGCGAAGATGGCTGGTTGCAGGACATTCTTGAAAACATGGGAGTTCCTTATACCGGCGCGGGAGTAAAGAGCAGTCGGCTCGCCTTCGATAAAAATCTAGCAAAGGCCGCCTTCGTGAGCCACGGCGTACCCACTCCGCAGGCAGAAATCATTCATGTTTCCGGCGGCCCGGCGCTGCCCTCGTTTCCACCTCCCTTTGTGGTAAAGCCACCGCGAGAGGGCTCCAGCGTGGGTGTGCACATTGTTCACGATCCTTCGGAAGCCGAGGCCGCGATGAGAGATGCTGCTAGATATGGAGATGACATTCTCGTGGAGGAATTCATCAAAGGAAAAGAACTCACCGTTGGCATCCTCAACGAGGTCGCCCTTCCGATCGTCCACATCGCCCCGCCGGGTGGGGTCTATGACATGGCAAGCAAATACCCATGGCTCAGCGGTGCTCAGGGCAGCGAATACTTTTGCCCTGCGGCTCTTGATTTGGAAACCACGATGGCTGTTCAGGCCGCCGCGCTCGCCGCGCACCGCTCCCTAGGTATCGAAATTTATTCACGCGTGGATGTCCTGTTGGATTCCATGAATCGCCCATTCGTGTTAGAAGCTAACACCATTCCCGGAATGACGGAGACCAGCCTGCTTCCCAAGGCCGCCGCCGCCCTCGGGATTTCCTTCCCTGAGTTATGTAAAACCATCGCCGAACTGTCCTACCAACTCCGCTCTTGATATGTCAAAATCCCGCACTAGTAAGACCCACAATCGCCAGCGCTCCCAAGTGTTGGAGGTGCGCGTCATGTCGCCGCGCATCGCTTGGTTTGGCTTTCTCAAGATCGCGGGAAAATTGACCAAGCTCGCCTGCGTCCTCGCGGTGTTGGTCGGAATCGGCTGGGGGGTGTGGCAGGGAATCCAGCGGGCATTTTATAAAAATCCGGATTTTCGTCTGCAAGTAATCGACCTGAATCCCAACCCGGTCATCGACGAGGTGCGGCTCGCCGAAGCCACTGGCATCGATCTAACGGCCAGCATTTTTGACATCGACGTGGATGAGGTCACCACGAAATTGAAGGCCTTGCCAGACATCGCAGAAGCGCGGGTGGAACGCCAGTTGCCCGGCAAGCTCGTGGTCCGAGTCATCCCACGCAGCCCGCGTGCATGGATTTCCTCCACCGCATCCGATCTATCAGAAACGCGGCGGGTCGGGGCGATGTTAGTAGATCGCGGCGGCATGGCCTATCCCTGTCCCGAGTTGCAATTGGAAAATGCGCTGAAACTCCCCTGCATCCTGCTACCTTTGTCCGCAGTAAACCCAATCAAAGCCGGCCAACCTGTCCGCCAACCGGAGTTGGCCCATTGCTTCAGATTGTTAGACGCTGCTTGCGCGTCCGACCCTGATGCCATTCACTGGATTGAGTCGGTCAAACAAGTGAATGAGTGGTCACTGCTTCTCCTCACCCGCGCCGGCATCTCTGCGACCTTCGGTCTTGGCGACCACGAACGGCAGATTCGCAGCCTCCGTGCGGCCATGGATCATTCGAGTCAGAAAGGCTATTCGATCAGCACGATCAATCTCATTCCCAAGCACAATATTCCCATTACCCTGCGCGATGGAGGTGCCGCACCCCATGCGATCTTGATTCCTGAACCGCCTGCCGGAGAAATTCGGGAAGACCGCCGAGCCCGGGATCTGAGCACCCTCCTCAACCGCAACTGACTTCCTTTCAGAATCTAACCCCATGGCACGTCGCACGAAAATTCACGTCGGACTTGAGATCGGCACCAGCAAAACTTGCGTCGTCGTCGGTGAGGTGAAAGCAGATAGCGCCGTCAAGATCCTGGGCATCGGAGTTACGAAAACCGCTGGTGTCCGCAAGGGAGAAATTTATGATTTCGCGCAAGTCCGTGCCTGTCTCAAAGACGCCTTGGCCAAGGCGGAGGACGCGAGTGATGTGGAAATTGGCAGTGTTTTTCTAGCAGTCACCGGTGCCCACATTCAAGGAGTCAACCACCGGGGAACCTTCCGCTTGCCCGATGGCGAGCCAACTGTCACTCCCGAACACGTCGAGGAAGCCCGCAGCATTGCTCGCGAGGTTCACATTCCGCAGGACCATGTCTATCTCCATCCCATCATCCGCAACTATCTGCTAGACGGTCTTGAGCATTCCTCCTCGCCAGTCGGCCTCTTCGGTAAAACGGTCGAGGCGGATTTCCATGTCGTCCACGGCATCGGCACCCGCATCCAAAACAGTATCAAACTTGTTAGGGAAACGCCGCTTGAGGTCGATGACATCGTATTCTCACCCATCGCCACCGCCCAGATGGCGCTTGATAGGGATCAACGCGAGCGTGGCGCCTTGGTCATCGACATCGGAGGCGGCACCACGGACTACGCGCTCTATTTGAACGGTGCGATCACCGCGTCTGGCTGCATCCCCGTCGGCGGCGATCATGTCACCAATGACATCCATCTTGTCACTGGGCTGCCATTTTCCAAAGCGGAACGGCTGAAAGTCACGGAAGGCGACGCTTCGGCAGACCCCGTCCGCTCCGTCGGAACCGCCAAACTAACAGATGATCGGGGTTTTCTCGATGTCGAGGTCGAGCGCCGGATGCTCAATGACATCATTCGCCAGCGGCTTGAGGAAACCCTTAAACTCGTGCGGGCGCGTTTGCCCGAGGGATCTGTCGAGGCCATTGGCGCCGGGATTTTTCTCACGGGCGGAACCAGCCTGATGCGGGGCTTCAGCGAACTCGCCTTCGACGTTTTCGGCCGCGACATCTACCGCCCGGAGCCGCCGGAAATCAGCGGCATCCAAGCAAGTTTCAAGGATCCTCACTACGCCACGGCCATCGGTCTCATTCGTTACGCCCAAATTCTAGAAACCGAACGGGCAAAACCACCCGGCTTTTTCAGACGCCTTCTCCGGATGTTCTGGCCGTTTGGGAAATGAATACGTTAGAACAAACGGGCTAGTTGTTATCTCAAAACACCGGATCGGTTAGCCCCGCAATTTTAACCAAAAAACTCTCAACCTATCACCTCTCCAACTACCATGATTTCCTACACCCGCGATGCCCAGCAGACGATTCCCACCTCCGCCGTGAAAATCATCGGACTCGGTGGTGCCGGGGCAAATATGCTCGAACGGATCGCGCTCGATGGGATGGAAGGCGCGGAACTGCTAGCTCTTAATACCGATCTTAGAACTCTCGCCTCGTGCCTGGCCCGGGAAAAAATCCAGCTCGGCGTCAATCTAACGAAAGGACTCGGAGCCGGAGGCGATCCCGAACTCGGCCATCAGGCCATGTTGGAATCCGAAGCAGCCTTCCGTGCCTCCATCCAAGGTCGCCGGATCGTTTTTCTTTGCACGGGTTTGGGCGGTGGCACCGGCTCCGGTGCGGCACCCATCGTCACGCGGATCGCCCGTGAAGAAGGTGCCTTCGTCGTTGTTTTCGCCACCATGCCTTTCGCTTTTGAAGGCCGTCGCAGACGGGAACAGGCCGAAACAGCACTGAATGAACTTGCGGTTCTATCGAACGCACTCGTCACCTTCGACAACAATCGAATGGGCGAACTCGTCCTCGCCAAGCAAGGCATCCACGAGGCATTTGCCGCTGCCGATCACATGATTTGCGAGTCGATTAAAGCGGTGATCCGCCTTGTCATCCGTCCTGGTCTGATCAATGTGGGACTCGACGATTTGATGAGCGCGCTGCGGACGAATCGTTCCCGCTGCCTCTTCGGTTCAGGCATCGCGGAGGGTAAGGATCGCGCCACCAAGGCCCTGCGCAATGCCCTCAACAGCCCCCTGCTAGACCAGGGAACGCTCCTCAAGGAAGCCCAAACCGTGCTCGTCCATCTCTCCGGCGGCGAAGACCTAACGCTTTTCGAAATTGAACTCCTCATGCAGCGGCTACAAAAATTTGTCCCCGAGAAAGCGCACGTTCTTTTCGGCGCGGCCATTGATCCAGCCATGGGCGACTCGCTTTCCATCACTCTCATCAGCGCCCTGCCCGAAGATTCACTGGCGATGGCCCCGCGCGATTCCCTCAGCCACCGTGCTCAGGAAAATCCGATTCTCGATCCTAGCCAAGGCTTCACCTCGCCGCCGATCAAGGTCACCCCATTTGTGCCCGATCCGGTCGTGGAGCCGGAGCCACAGGCGGAACCCGAATCCGTCGTAGAATGGAGTGCTGAAACAGTAATTGTTGTAGAGACGCCACCCGCTCCCGAACCATCCCCGGAACCTGCAGCGGTATCGTCAATCACCAAGTTCCACCCGTTAGAACCGGACATCACTGCCGCCGCCATCCCGTCGTTGTTCGACGAAGAGCGCCCATTTGCCGAACCCGACTATCCGATCCGGGAAAAAGCAGTCGAGTCGCCAACGCCCGAACCCGATCCAGACATCATAGCCGAGGAGCCAGAGGAAATCCCAGCCGAGCCGGAAGAGATCGCTGAAGTCTATGCACCAGCGGACGAACCCGATCCTGAACCCATTGAAGCAGTGGCCCCTGAGCCGCGTGCGAAACCCAGTTTCATTCCGATTCCCAAAAGGAGATCACCCCTAACAGTAACCTGGGGCAAGCCCAAACCAGTGCCCATGACTTTCCCGAGTGATCTGCCCGAAGATATTCCCGCTGTGGTGCCGGACACAGAGGCTCATCCCGCTCAAACTCCCGAACCGCCCAAGCTCAAGCTCGGTGCCAAGCAGACCGGCAACCAGAGTGAACTCCCTCTCGACTCGTCGCACCGCGGTCGCTTCGAAGGCGAAAGTCCCAATGTTTTCAACGGTGAAGACCTTGATCTCCCGCCATTCCTGAGAAAGAAAAAATAGCACTCGCATGAACGACTTGCAGACATTCGGAATACCCGGACACGTGACGATAGCGGAAGGGACTAATGGCTTACCTAAGGTTCTGATAGAAACGTCGGGTAGCTCTGCGGAAATTTATTTGCACGGGGCGCACGTCACCCATTTCCAGATTACGGGAGAAGCTCCGCTGATATTCCTGAGCGAAGCGAGCGAGTTTCATCCTGAAAAAGCAATCCGCGGTGGTATCCCGATGATCTTCCCATGGTTCGGCCCTCGCGAAGGGTTTCCCGCACATGGATTCGCCCGCACCGCCGCATGGAATCTCACAGACACCTCCGTTCTAGCAGATGGTTCGGTACGCTTGAGTTTCCATTTGCCTAACATCGACGGTTACGGAATCAAATACGGCGTCACCGTGGGAAGGAGTCTATCGCTAGAATGGATCGTTACGAATACAAGCGATCAGCAACGCACGTTCGAAACTTGCCTGCATACCTATTTGCAGATCAGCAACATCCACGACATTTCGATCACCGGCCTGCAAGACGCTGCTTATCATGACAAGGTGGCCGGCACGGATTCGTTAGAGACTACCGCTGCACTTCGCGTCGAGAGTGAGGTGGACCGCGTTTATTCCGACACTACCTCCACCGTTGAAATTCACGACCCAGGTTTCAAGCGCACGATCCGAGTGGAAAAGTCAGGCTCGCAATCGACTGTTGTTTGGAATCCTTGGATCGAAAAATCCAAGCGCATGGCGGACTTCGGCGACGACGAGTATCTCCAAATGGTCTGCGTGGAATCCGGCAACGTCGCCGCTAATCACATCACGCTGCCTCCCGGTGGAAGCGCCACCATGACGGTGCAACTGAGCAGCGAACCCACGGTTTCCTGATGTCCGCCAAAGCCACTTGGAAAGTGAGTGCCGCCGTTATGGCCAGCCGGGTTCTTGGGCTGGCGCGGGACATGATGTTTGCAGCGCTTTTCGGCGGGAGCAAGTGGATGGACTGCTTCAATCTCGCATTCCGCATCCCTAACTTACTGCGGGACATGTTTGCGGAAGGGGCGCTGTCGCAAGCATTCGTGACGACGTTTTCCAAAAAACTGAAATCCGAGGGCGAAGAATCTGCTTGGGCACTGGCGAACAAAATG
>JANYFB010000296.1 GCA_025362955.1 Akkermansiaceae bacterium | reverse complement strand
GCATGACGTGTGAAAACATCTCGCCGTTGGGACACCTTCAAGCAGGCATTGAAAGTCACGTCTCCCGCCCGCCCCGTTGTGAAGGTGGCGGCCCGGACAAGCTGCAAATCCGAGTTCATCGAGCGCATGGCCTAGCAGACTCTCGGCAATGGCGCGGCGTGTGGCAAGGCTTTCACTCATCCGCCTAGCTCCCCGTTAGCTTCCATCATTTCGAGGGCCACACGCCAGCGGGGGGAAAGTTCCCCCTCGGCGCGTAGCATCGCTTCATTGATCGCCTCCTTGGTCGGGTAGGTGACGGGCAGGCTGGCAAGAAATTCATCCTCCCGTAAACCTGCTAGAAAACCATAAATTTTGCGGCGGTTGTGGTCCATTTTGACCGCGAAAAAGGCGGGTGAACCATCAACAAGAATACTCCACCCCGCTTTTATTGAGTCGCCCCGAAGCAAGACCGATAGCTTGGCCATCAATCGTATTGCCCCAAGGATTTCAATTAGATCGGGCCGGGCGAGTGCTTCCCAAAGCACACCCGGCACGGGGACAGACGGCGGGCAGGCAAGCGCGATGGCTGGCAGAAAAGGCGTTTCCATGATTTCGGTAATGTCATGGGTTCAGTTTCCACCTTCACGGGCGGCGATGAAATCTTCGATGGCAGCAGGCGTAATTCGGATAGATTTTCCGATTTTAACGATCCTGATTTCCTTGGCGGTAATGAGGTGATCGAGCGAACGAAGCGCGATATTAAGAGACGCGGCACCTTCCTTGCGGGTGAGAAGCGGGGCGTTGGCGGTTGATACGGGTAATTTGGCAGTTTTTGACATGACACAAAGGGCGGGTGTCAAACGCTAACGGGCGAAAAACAGGAAATATCTGAGTGCTTCTACATGCTTTTTATTGCTATCACTCGCGTTATCAAACGCTTAAAAAAATAATCTAATTTTTACGAATGCGTTAGACTCTTGCGGAGAAAATACCATTTTAGCCTTCATTTGACTCATCGGCGGCAGTCTCCTTTGCTTAACCACGGGCCGGGAACCACGTTGTCCGGCTCAGGTCCAAGGCCCGGAAACGACTTTTCGCGGGGCGGCGGCTTCCTTGGCTCTCCTTTGTGATGTCTCTCTCTCCATTGCGGCCCGCGCATGATTCAACTCGTCTTGAAACTTCATCACCCGCGCAACCTGGACAAGGATCAAGGTTTGCGGGGTGACTTCTACAATCTCCGCCGCTTCCTGAATCACTCTCCAAAGCTCTTGAAAAATCACGGATTCAATCGGCACTGTTTTACCTTCCATCGCTTCCCGGACTTGCTCCCCGTGTTCGCGCTCCATGTGGCGGAAGGACTCACCGAAACTCTCTGAAACAATCAAACTTCCAATCCTTCCGCCCCAACCACCCGCAATAAAACATTCCACTTCTCTAAACACGTTGACACCTTGCCGGGTGATGGCGTTTTGCCATTCTAGCGGAATCCTCCAGCGGATTCTAACTTGCCGGATTTGAAAAGGCAGGGCGGAAAATTCTTCAATGTCTGGGTATTGGTTCATCGAGTCAGGAATCGTTATGGGTTGAACTTTTCTGACGCGGCTTCCATGGGCCGGGAACCACGTTTGAGGCAGAATTCGCAGTAGATTCAACATCGGGAGGCGGCGCGGCTGGTTGTCGGCTGGATGCTTCACGATACATTTTCTGCCTTTTATCGGATTCGATTTCCATGGCTCTTGCAATGATGCATTGCGCAACCAACGCCTCACTTTCTCCAATCGCTTTTGATACACTGCAAAGGCAATCAAATACTGCCCGCCTCATTGGAATCAACGCCCTAACTACTTCCCCCTTGCGCGGGATTTTGTGCGCAAAGACCTTCAATCCTCGATTCCATATTGAAGCGAAATCTTCGCGAGGTGTTACGCCATTCACATAAAGAGAACCGGGAGAAACAATCGCGGCGATTGAACTGCCGGGGCTTAGGTTGTAATGATTGAGTTCTTCAAACCACTTCCGGGCGATAGGCAAGACAATCTCACACTGCGGGATTTCAATCGGCGGCAAATCACGGACTTCAAGAGGGGCGGCAAATGTTTTCATCAGGCTTTTTTCAGTTTGTTTTTCGGTGTGGCGGCTTTCTCGGTGTCGTCTGAAATCGGAATCACGTTGGCAGGGCCATCGGCGGGCCGGATGGCCCAAAACGCCAAGGCTTCCGCCTCGCTGGCAATGCCCTTGTAGTGGCGATGAAGCATTTCAGGGCTTCCACCGTGGCCAAGCTGCAAGGCGGTTTCCCCGGCGTGACGGAAGGCCAGCAAGTGAAACGTGGCGAAGCTATGGCGGGCGGCGTTGGCGGGCATCGGCACGGGGAACGGGCGGACTTGCTCGC
>JANYFB010000293.1 GCA_025362955.1 Akkermansiaceae bacterium | reverse complement strand
GTGGAACTGCCACCGGAAGGGGATTATGGATCGGGCCTCGTTTTTTTCTCGCCAGAGCCTTCGTTACGTAACCTGGCGATGCAGGTCATCGAGCATGTCATCCGCGAGCAGGGCCAACAATTTCTCGGCTGGCGCACGGTGCCGGTAAAGAGCGAGATTCTCGGAAAAACCTCCGGTCGTTACGAGCCGCTCATCAAGCAGGTGTTCATCGGGAAAAACCCGGCGATCACCGATGCGATGGCCTTCGAACGAAAGCTCTACGTGATCCGCAAAAAGGTCGCGAGCTGGATCCGCTACAACGAGGTGCCAAATCAGTTCCGCGACGTGCATGGCAATAAGGGGAACACCTTCCCCGGCGCGGACTATCACTACGTCACGGGTCTATCCGCCCGGACGATGATTTACAAAGGCATGCTGACTCCCTGCCAGCTTTCCGAGTATTTCCCGGATTTCCTCGATCCGGATTTCGAGTCGGCGCTGGCATTGATGCACACGCGCTTCTCGACGAACACCTTTCCGAGTTGGTCGCGGGCCCATCCTAACCGATTCATCGCCCACAACGGGGAAATCAACACGGTAATGGGCAACGCGAACTTCATGAAGGCTCGCCAGGCTCTCTGCCAGACGGATCTCTTCGGCACGGAAATCGAGGACATTTTTCCGGTCATCAACGAGGATGGTTCGGACTCCGCGCGTTTCGATAATGCGTTAGAATTCATGCATTTCGGCGGCTACGATCTCGTCCATGCAATGATGATGATGATTCCCGAGCCGTGGGAACGCCACACCATGATGGATGAGGAGAAGAAGGCGTTCTATGAATTCCATGCCTGCATGATGGAGCCATGGGATGGCCCGGCTTCGATCACTTTCTCGGACGGCCAACAAATCGGCGCGGTGTTAGATCGCAATGGCCTGCGCCCGAGCCGCTATTATGTCACCGACGATGATCTCGTCATCATGGCTTCGGAAGTCGGCGTGGTGCCGGATCTTGATCCGAATTCCATCGTGGAAAAAGGCCGCCTGCGCCCTGGCAAAATGTTCCTCGTGGATATGAAGGAAGGCCGCATCGTCCCGGACGAGGAAGTGAAAAAGCGCGTCTATGGCGCGAAGCCCTACCTCGAGTGGCTCGCAGCTAACAGAATTACGCTCAAGGATCTCCCCGCCGCCAAGGCTCCGAAGACCGTCGAGGAGGATCGCGTGATCGAGCGGCAGCTTGCCTTCGGATACACCTACGAAGATCTCCGCATGTTGTTAGGGCCGACGGCATCCACGGGAGTCCAACCGATTTCCTCGATGGGAAATGATACGCCGCTCGCCGTGCTGTCCACCAAGCCGAAGCATCTCTATCAGTATTTCAAGCAGATCTTCGCCCAAGTCACCAACCCGGCGCTCGATTGCATCCGAGAGGAGCTCGTCACCTCCACGGAAACTTTCCTCGGCTCCGAGGGCAACCTGCTCGCACCCGGTCCGCAGAGCTGCCGCATGATCCGCCTCGACAGCCCGCTGCTTGATAACGAATCACTTGCCCGTTTGCGCGAGGTCGATCTACAAGGCTTCAAGGCCATCACCATTGATGCGCTGTTCCCCGCCGACCAAGGCGGTGAAGGACTTGAAGCGGCGTTCGACCGGATGTGCCAAGCGGCGGACAAGGCGATTGCCGACGGTTACAATCTGCTGATTTTATCTGATAGAAATATCGCTAGAAACCACGCCGCGATTCCGACCTTGCTGATGATGGGTGGCATCCACCATTACCTCGTTCAAAAAGGCACCCGCACTCTTGTTAGCATTATCTTGGAAACCGGTGAGGCTCGTGAGGTCCACCATTTCTCGACGCTCATCGGCTACGGTGCGGATGCGATCAATCCGTACATGGCCTTCGAGTCCATCCACAAGATGATCAAGGATGACATGCTCGCCATCGACTTCGACAAGGCGGTTTACAATTTCCTCAAGGGCTCGATCAAGGGCGTGGTGAAAACGATGGCCAAGATGGGAATCTCCACCGTCGCGTCGTATCGCGGGGCGCAGATTTTCGAGACCATCGGCCTCAGCACCGACCTCGTTAACAAATTTTTCTGCGGCACTTCCAGCCGATGCGAAGGCTCGGACCTCGAGCAAGTCGCTGAAGAAGCGCTCATCCGCCACCGCGAAGCATTTCCTGATAGACACATCGAGTCCGAAGAAGCCGCGCTTGATGCGGGCGGAGTCTATCAGTGGCGCAGCGATGGCGAGTATCACCTCTTCAATCCGGAAACAATTCACCTGCTCCAGAAGTCCACGCGCACTGGCAGCTACGAGATTTTCAAGCAGTATGCGAAGAAGGTGAACGACCAGAGCGAGAATATTTCCACGTTGCGTGGCTTGATGAAGTTCAAGAGCAACCGCACTCCGGTGCCGTTAGAAGAAGTCGATTCCGTGGAGGCCATCACCAAGCGTTTCAAAACCGGCGCGATGTCGTACGGCTCGATCTCCAAAGAAGCCCACGAGACGCTTGCCATCGCCATGAACCGGATCGGCGGCAAGTCGAACACCGGCGAAGGTGGCGAAGATCCCGAGCGCTTCGTAACAATGGAAAATGGCGATAGCAAACGCTCCGCCATCAAACAGGTCGCCTCCGGTCGCTTCGGCGTCACTGGCGAGTACCTCGTCAATGCGGATGAAATCCAAATCAAGATTTCCCAAGGTGCCAAGCCCGGCGAAGGCGGCGAACTCCCCGGCTCGAAAGTCTATCCGTGGATTGCAAAAGTCCGCTACTCCACTCCCGGTGTCGGCCTTGTCTCCCCTCCCCCGCACCATGATATTTACTCAATCGAGGATCTATCAGAACTCATTCACGACCTGAAAAACTCGAACCCGCGCGCCCGCATCAATGTGAAGCTCGTGGCCGAAGTCGGCGTCGGCACCATCGCCGCCGGAGTCGCGAAGGCCCACGCCGATGTCATCCTCATCGCCGGTCATGACGGCGGCACGGGTGCTTCGCCATCGTCCTCCATCTTCAACGCCGGTGCCCCATGGGAACTCGGGCTAGCAGAAACGAACCAGATCCT
>JANYFB010000277.1 GCA_025362955.1 Akkermansiaceae bacterium | reverse complement strand
ACGGAATCCTGCTTTGGGCCAAAACCTGGATTTACATTATCATCATACGTAACGCTGGCACCTACCGCCCACTTGATGGGCTTCGATTCCTGGGCTTCGCTTCCGACGTAATAGAGCCCTTGGGCTGAGGCCGAAACAACGGACATCATACCAAACAGACTGAAACACAATTTAGTTTTCATGCAATGGGTGGGGGTGGGTGGGTGATGAGATTCATGCTTTGGCGGGCGCGCCCAAAACTACATGTTATGGATCGACATTAGAAACATCAGGAGGAGCAATGATGACGGGGGGTATGATAGGAATCAATGGCATTCCGCCCGGCCCCCCCGGAGTGGGACCAACTGGACCGATTCCCGGAAAGTCCAATGGATTGGGCATGGCTGCAACTTCTCCCACAGGGGCCTTGGCATCCTTAGAACTTTTAGCGCTGGATCCGGAATCGCCAAGGTTGGGATCAAGTTTGGCAAGTACAGCCTGCACCGCGTTCAAAGCGTCCGGAGCGACCGCGACCGCGCACTGGGAAACCAATCGCATTTGGTCGGGAGCGACAATGGCCGCAGCTTCGACAATCGCGGCAACGGTCTGGGCATTTGCCTTTGACCCCTCGATGGCCGCCTTGACGATTTCGCAAGCGCAATTCGGCGCGGATGAAACATCGGCCGAGACGATCTCAAGAACCTTTGACGGCTCCGAGGTGACCGCAATTCTGACCGAAAGCGAAAGCGCGATACAATCGACTGCCGGAGCCGCTGACAATAACCCGGGAACAGTCACGAAAAACGCAGAGAGGATTCTTGTATTCATTTGGAAATTGAGTGGAGACTTTCAAAGTTTTTAATGGAGCGGGCAGCGGGAATCGAACCCGCATGTCTAACTTGGAAGGATAGCGCTTTACCACTAAGCTATGCCCGCGATTTCGTTGACAATAAAACCCGTGTTTGGAGCCTCAAGCAAGACTTTTTTGGCGGGTTTCCGAAATTATTTGAGCTTTTCTTAAATGTTAGGACACATCTCATTTCCTGGTATTCACTGATAATAGATGCCCCATATCCAATTTTTTTCAAGTTCTAGGGCAAAAAAATATCCTACTTTTCTCGGCTCACAAATGCACACAACCAAAATCCACCGCCGAATCCAAAGTGCTCTTCCGGCAGGGTTCGCCTTTCGAAAAAATACTTAACTCGTTCAATTAAAGTCCGGTAGGGTGGGCGGAAAACTTCCAGGGTAGCCCGAATTTCGTAGCCACTACCTCCGCGATTACCTTCACACCTGAAGTCTCGGTCGCGTAATGGCCGCCGTAAAAAACGTTCATTCCCAATTCCTCGGCGAGCGGATAGCTCCAGTGCGGTCCCTCTCCGGTGATGAAGGAATCTACCCCGCAAGCCGCCACTTTCGCCACCTCGCCTCCCGCGCCGCCGGTGATAATGCCCACCTTTGAAATGATTTCCGGGCCTCCGGGGCACAGATGCACCGGGCCTCCAAGTGCGGTCTGCAAAGTTCCCAGAAGCTCATTTCGCATTCCCACCCAAGATCCCCGCACACCGATGGATAGCCCCTTGTGATCGAAAAACGGTTCTGGATTCTGTAATTGAACCGCCTGTGCGAGGAGGATATTGTTGCCCCACTCGGGATGGACATCGAGCGGAAGATGCGAGGAATAGATGGCGAGCCCCGCGTCCATCGCGATTTTCAATTTTCGGTAAAACGCCCCGGTAACCGGTTGCGTGCCCTGCCAGAACATCCCGTGATGGACAATCAATAGTCCCGGTCCACCTTCCGCCGCTGCCTCGATCACGCGGAGCGACGCATCCACGGCAGCCACGATTCTTCCGATCCGACCGCCATTCGTCAGTTGCAGGCCGTTCATCGCGCCCGGATAATCGGCAATCGCGGACGTTTTCAGTTCCCGATCCAAGAAATTTACCACGTCGTCCAGCGATGCCATCCCGCAGCCTAATCATGCCGACTCCAAATGACAACGTCAGGAGTCGGGCTGATTTCGCTGCCTGCGGAAAACTCGACCAGATCCAATCCCAGCTCCGCTTCCCAGCCGATCAGACCCCCGCCCCAGGGAATCTCCAAGCGAGCCGCGTGAAGAGCGTGTCGGGGTAAAATCAAGCGTTTTTCCAACTCCGAAGTCCAGCCCGTAGCCATCCATTCCAAATACTCCAAGCCATCGCCGGAATAGAGTTTGTCCCCCACGATTGGGAAACCGCCGCTCGCCAAATGCACCCGAATCTGGTGCATGCGTCCGGTTTCAGGGAAACAACGGATTTGCGAAAATTTCCCCTCCCCTCTCAAAAACCGCCGTTCCACTTG
>JANYFB010000261.1 GCA_025362955.1 Akkermansiaceae bacterium | reverse complement strand
TAGGGGGGAGCCAAATCCTCGGCAGTAGCTATTCACCTCGCTATGAAATCGGCAATGTTCCGGAGACGTGAGCACCGCTACCCGTTTACTACCCAGATCCAGACGCGTTTTAGTGCGTTTTTTGCGTCTGACCCTAGTTTCAGTAAACGGCGTCGTTCGTTAACCGACTGATTATCAATCTACTATTTGGAGGCGGAGGAGGGAATCGAACCCTCGAATGACGGTTTTGCAAACCATTGCCTTACCACTTGGCTACTCCGCCGGTCACTTGGCGTGGGGCGAGGGTTTAAGACGGGTGCGGCGGGCTGTCAATACTTGGATTTGCGATGAAGGCATCATTGTCTGGTATCTACAGGGACGCTTCTTCATGAACGGAATTACGGGAAAATGAAGTCGTCACTCCTCACCCTAGAAATCCGGTCAGCGGGCTGGTGGCGCTGGCGTGGTCGAGGCGCTCGGGGAGACCGAGCTCGTAGGCTTCGCGGCCGGCTTCCACGGCCAGTTTGAAAGCGGCGGCCATTCTCATGGGATCGCTGGCGATGGCGATGGCAGTGTTGATGAGCACGGCATCGGCTCCTAATTCCATCGCTTCTGCGGCGTGGCTGGGGGCGCCGAGTCCGGCATCGACGATGACGGGGACGATGGCCTGCTCAATGATGATGCGGATCTGGTCGCGGGTGACGACGCCTCGGTTAGAGCCGATGGGCGCGCCTAGTGGCATGACGGTGGCGGTGCCCGCTTCTTGGAGGCGTTTGGCGAGGACGGGGTCGGCGTTGATGTAGGGCAGGACGGTGAAGCCTTCCTTGACGAGGATTTCCGCGGCCTTAAGGGTTTCTATCGGATCGGGAAGCAGGTAGGTGGGATCGGGGTGGATTTCGAGTTTCACCCACTTGGGTAGTCCGGCGGCGGCGGCGAGGCGGGCGAGTCTAACTGCCTCCTCCGCGTTCATCGCACCACTGGTATTGGGAAGGATCAGATATTTTGCGGGGTCGATGAATTCCAGGATGTTCGCATAAGGATCGCGCTTGCCGCTGAGGTCAGCGCGGCGGAGGGCAACGGTGACGATTTGCGTGCCACTGGCGGCGAGCGTATCGCGCATGGATTCGTTAGAGGGAAATTTCCCGGTGCCGAGGAACAGGCGGGAGTTGAATTCTCGACCGGCGATGGTGAGGAGGGACATGGACGAAAGGTTAGAAGCTATAAGTTAGAGGTTGTTGGAAACAGGCCGCGAGCCATTGTTCGAAGGCGGCGTGATGGTGGAGGTCGTATTGCCAGGTTCGGAAGCCGAGGGTGCGTCCAGTGGCGCAGTTTTGCGGGAGATCGTCGATGTAAAGGGTTTCGGACGGAACGAGGCCGTAAGTTGTGATGGCATACTGATAAATTTCCGGCTGGGGTTTGATGTAGCCGGTTTCAAAGGAAACCACCCCCTCATGAAACAGTGAAAACTCGGGGAAATTTTCCACCAGCCAGGGCCAATGAATGGCGTTGATATTGGAAAAGAGGATCAACCGGTGGCCGTTTTTCGCGAGCTGGCGGATGCAGTGCCACATCGGTTCGTTAGGCGTGAAAATCTGGCGCCAAGCATGGCGGAACTCAGCGGGCGTGGCATCGCTGGCGAGGACTTTGAGCGCCCAGGCGATGTAGGCATCTTCGGTAATCCTGCCGGTTTCAAACTCATCCTTGCGCTCTAACAATTTCTTAACACGGGTGTCAGCATCCGGGATTCCGGCCGGGAGCAGGCGGGAAATCGATGACTCGAAATCGAAGTCGAGGAGGACGCGGCCAATGTCGAAGAGGAAGGTCACTGAAGAAGTTGTTAGGAGTAAGCTGATAGTTGATCGGTAGAGGTCAGAGCGGGATTAGGGATGACGAGAAGTAGAAAAGAGCCTGCCCTTCAATCTCCATTAGCCGCACTCGGTTCTGCGATCTCTTTCAAAATAAATCCTGAGGCAGCGATGGCCCCGGAGTTTCTGCCATGGCTTGCGAGGGCGCTTTTCATGGTGCGCCAGCCTGCGGCGTGGTCTGCTAGGAGATCCGTGATGCTGCGGCTCAAGGCCTCGGGCGTTTCGGCAAGGTGGCCGCCGCCAATGATTTCTAGCAGCCGAAGGTTTCCTTCTTCTTGACCGGGGACAAGGTGGTGGATCAGCATCGGGCAGCGGGCGGCGATGGCTTCGTGAACGGTGGCCCCACCGGCCTTGCCGACGACGAGATGGTGGCTGTTGAGAAATTGCGGCACCCGGCGGGTCCAGCCGATGAGTCTAACTCGACCGGGGTAGGCTTTTTTGATTTCATAAGCCCGCGAGTAGAGTGACCTGACATTTCTCCCGAGGATGATGGTGAGATGGACCGCTGGCGAGGTGTCTAACAGGGCCCGGCTATGGCGGCGGACGAATGGCAGCTTCGCCGTGGGAAAATAGAGAATGCGAAAGGGATCGATGGAATCCGTGGAAGCGACGGGCGTGAGTTTGGAAAAATCCGGATGCACGGGGAATCCGGTATCGACGATTTTTTCGCTAGGTAATCCGGCGCGAATCATGGTTTCCCGCGTCGCTGGATCGGTGACCAGCCAATGACCGCAGCGGGCGCGGAGCCAGGCCGCGTTGATCTCAATGGAATCAGTCACAACGATGAAGACAGGCGTTTTTTTCCCGGAAGCCTCAAGGATGCGCGAAATGAAATAGGGATAAAGCGGGTAAGTGCTGACGATAGCGTCCGGCTGGAATTCCGCGATCAGGTTGGCCATTGCGGACTCCACCATGCGGAGGACGGGAGAGCGTTTTTGGTTAAAATCGCAACGATCGGTGGAGCGGTAGATTTTTGCCCAGAGCCGCGGGAAATTGGTTGTTACGTAGCGATAGCCGCGATTGACGATGGCGGTGAGCCGGGGAATGCCGAGCAGGCAGGGGTCGCTCACTTGCGTGATCGCACCAGCGGCATTCAGCGCGAGCGCGAGGTTGCGGGCAGCGCTGTTGTGGCCTTCACCGAAGGCGGCGGTGACGATGAGGATACGCGGATTGGGGGCCATGGTGGTTTCCGCCGAAGATTTAGAGCGAGACTTGCGTTGCGTCGATGGACTTTTCCAGCTTTTCTTCCGTTGAAAATGGCAGACGGGAAAAAACGCTTCGAACTCATACCGGTGGATGAGTCTGCCCCAAATGAAACTCCCGTCATCCGTCTTCAAAGTGAAAATGCCCCGCAACGGGCCCAGCCGGTGCGCTTGGAGATGTCTCCGGCGGATATGAAGATTAGTAAGCGCCTAGAAATACCCGAGCGCGAGGATTTTGAAATCCGCACCCATCAACCGGGAATCGACGCCTTGCTGGAGACTGTCACGATCAATCCCGATTTCCTGGAGGAGGAGTGGGGAAAGGACTCTACCGGACACCACAATATCCCGTGGGGCTGGTTCGTGCTCGTCGCGATGATTCTCGCGGGTGCCGTCCTCTGGTCGCTGACCGGGGTAAAAAAGGCGGACGCCCAAGCGCATAAAATCCGCGTCACCACGGAGTCTGTTTTGGGAAACGACGCAAAAGCAGACCAGGAAGCGGGTAAACTCATCGACCGGATCGAAGCGACAACACGGGAATTTTTTGATTCCACAAGCATCGATTCCGCAGTGCGTTTTGTGCGCCAGCCGGACCGGGTCCGGCCGCTGATGGAGCGCTATTATGCAGGTCTGCTAATTCCTAACAGCCGCCATTTTAAGACGAAGCTACTGCAACCGATCACCTTGGACAACCGGGCGAATTTTTGGATGACCTCGGTCGAATTGGCCAATCACCAAACGCGCAACCTGATCATCGAAATCGACGCGAACGGTGAACCCCGGATCGACTGGGAAACCCTCGTTTGCTACCAGCCGATGAATTGGGATAGTTTTGCCATCAAACGGCCTGCGGGAAGCTCATTGGATTTCCGAGTTTATATCGAGCCCGACAATTTTTTCAGCCATGAATTCTCGGATCCGGATCAATGGAATTGCTTCCGCCTAACCGCCTTGGACAGCGATGAGACCTTGTTCGGCTATGCAAAGGTGAATGAGGAGGTTTCTCAAGAACTCCTCTCGCTTCTCAAGCAAAACCAAGGGCACAAGACCTCCATCATCGTAAGGGTCAATATCCCCGAGGGCCTTCAATCGCGGCGCGGCGTGGTCATCGAGAAACTCATCAGTCCGCGCTGGCTATATCTTGATCCGCCACAGTAGGATCTTTCTGTACATTCGGGCAATGGTTCGGGAGCTGCGGCCGCGAGGCCGACGATTCGCCACGAAGCGCGGCTTCAGTAAGCTGCCATAGCGCCGGATCGGACTTCCAATGACGCGGGAGTTCCCAAGATTGCAATTTCTCGGCAATCGCGGATTTAAGGTTGTCGAGAGCGATCCCCTCATCAAGTTCGACTAGCCCGGCAATTTCCTCGTAGCGTTCGGGATCAGGGCTGGGGATGCCGAAGACTTTCACCCGGCGGACTAGGCCGGTGGCGAGAATGGTGGCCTCAACCTTGGCGGGACTAATCTTGCGGCCCGCGACATTGATGGAATCGCCACTGACGCCTGTTAGGTGGATGTTGCCCGAGCTGTCCAGAAAACCGGAATCGCGTGTAAGATAGGTGCCGTTAGATAACAAATCATTTTCCCGTACCAGATCATACCCGGTGGCGACGCTGCTGCTTACCACCTTCAAGCGCCCGTCGCGGTCGATGCTGACATTCACCCCGGGGAGTGGAGTGCCGACGTCCTCTGCGGAAATGCGGGGGGAATCCGTGAAATCAAATGAAATTCCACCACACTCGCTGGCACCATAGAAATTATGGATTTTCAGCCCGGATGCCGCGAACACATCGTTTTCCAACGCAAGAGAAAGCGGCGCGCCTGCCGAGATGGCTAGAACAATAGGTGCGTCTATCAGAATCCCGGAGCGGTGCCATGCCCGCCAGATGGATGGCACAGCGGCAACGACCCAAGCGGTACGGATTTTGAAAATTTCCTCAATCGCCCGGGGAAACGGGACCGGGGCCAAGTGGACGGGGACACCGTGCAAAACCAATGGCAGCACGACATTCGAGAAGCCATAGGAATGCGCCATCGATATGACTGATAGATTCGTGATCGCAGGGGAGAGCCGCATGGTAGCGACGATGCGGTCGCCATCCGCAGCGACTTGGGCGGCATTGAGGAAAATCCCGCGTGGAATGCCGCTGGCGCCGGGCGTGTATTTCACAAGACAAGTTCCGGCCGGCGGCGGGCATTGCAGGAGTGGTTCCGGGGCATCGCGCTCAAGCGGAATGACCGCCTGTTCGTCACGCCAGGCACGCAGGATTTCCACAAAAAATTCGCTGCCGCCGGTCCGGGCGATGACGGGAGCCATGGCTCGTGGCCTCAGGGCAACCGCTGCCGCCAGATCGCCAAACGTGATGCTCCGCTCACTGTCGAAAATGGCGGGACGGGCGGAATGGTGCCGTAAGGTTTCTAACCAGCGGAGATAGAGCATTTGACAAGGTGTGCGTGCGTGCCTAGCTACGGGACACCCCTGCTGACGAGCCTTAACTGCTTCTCATTTTTTCCCCGTGGCGTATTTTTCCGATTCCCCCCAGCCCCTCCATCCGCGCCCGGTGGTGGTGACTGGGGTTGGAATCATCTCGCCGATGGGCCGTGATCTGGCAGAAAATACAGCGGGCTTCCGCGCCGGGCAGATGGCGTTTTCCCCGGTCACGCTGTTCGATGTTTCCCGCCAACGGGTCGCCACGGCGGGGCAGGCGGATTTACCGGATGCAGCTCCGGATTCGGGCATATCAAAAAAAACCTGGTCGCGCATGGACAGGGGAACGCGCCTCGCTTGGATGGCCGCACGCGAGGCGATGGCGGATGCCGGCCTAACGGGCGGAGATCTTCCGATGATCGTGGGCACTTCCGCCGCCGCGATGCCCATCGGTGAGGACTATTTTCGGAAAGCCCTCGCGGGCACGGCAAACCGTGCCCAACAGCTCCGGCGGGTGGAACTCTATCAGGCGCAACGCCAGATGACCGCCATGGCCCGCGAACTCGGTGTGGGAGGCCCGATCCGCATCGTTTCCAATGCGTGTGCCTCCGGCGCGAATGCGATTGGCCAAGCGTTTCACCTCGTTCGCTCGGGGCGTGCGGACCGCGTGCTGGCGGGCGGTTATGACGCGCTATGCCAGATGGTTTTTTCCGGCTTCGATGCCTTGCAGGCGCTCAGCCCATCAGGCATTCCACGGCCATTCGATGCGGCACGCGATGGCCTCGCACTCGGCGAAGGCGCCGGCTTTGTGATGGTGGAATCCGCCGCCTCCGCAAAAAGCCGGGGCGCACGCGTGATCGCGAAAATTCTCGGCTACGGCGCCGCCACCGATGTCCATCACCTTACGCAGCCGCACCCGTTAGGCGATACAGCTCTGGTGACGATGCAGGCCGCCTGCGCGATGGCTGGCGTGATCCCGGAGCAGGTCGATTACATTAATTCTCACGGCACGGGTACCCCCCTCAACGACATCGCGGAAGGAAATGCCATCCAGCGCTGGGCGGGCGATGCGGTCGGGAAAATCAAGGTCAGCTCGACAAAATCCGCCATCGGACATTTGTTAGGTGGCGCGGGTGCGGTGGAATCCGTGATTTGCTTGATGGCACTGGAAGGTCAGTGGCTGCCCGCCAGCCTCAACGTCCGTGAGGCGGATGCGGTCTGCACTTTTGATCTCGTTAGATCGCCGCGCGTGGCTTCAGTGCGACGGGTGCTCACCAACTCCTTCGGCTTCGGCGGAGCAAATGCCACCCTGATTTTCGGCAAGGAGGGAATCGCGTGAGCCTCCCCATCGCCATCACGGGAACCGGTGCCGTCTCACCCGCCGGTTGGGGGGTGGCGGTATTGATGAAGGTGCTTCTATCAGGGGAAAAAATCACGCCTGTCATTTTAGAAAGGATGTCCGGTGAAACACCAGTCCGCACACCGGTCTTCCGGGTGCCTTCCGAGGGCGCGACGACGCCGAAATTCGCGCGACTCCGCCGCACCAGCCCGATCTCGAAATTTGCCGCCGCCGCCGCCGCCGAGGCGTTAGGAACTGAGAGGCTGGCCGAGATTGCTGTGGGAAACTTGCGCGTCGGCGTGATTTACACCCTGACGAATGGCTGCGTAAATTACTCGAACCGCTTCTACGGCGAGTCCCTTGCCGATCCCGCGATGGCGAGTCCTATCCTGTTTCCGGAAACGGTTTTCAATGCACCATCCAGCCATCTCTCCGCGATGATTGGCAGCATTGCTCCGAACGACACTTTGATCGGTGACAGCGCCGGGTTTTTCACTGGAGTCGATCTCGCAATCGAATGGATCGAGCGCGGCGACGTGGACGGCTGCCTCGTGATTTCTGCCGAGGAAATCGACTGGCTCAGCGCCGAGGGGCTGCGATATTATTCGAGGAATTACGTTCCATCGGAAGGGGCGGCGGCGATCTATCTGGAAAGCGGGACCGGTCCGATGAAATTGCTGCGCCTGCCCGATCCGGTTTCTCTAGCAGCTAACAGCCGCTTGCAAGCGGCTCAAAAAGTTCGTGAACGCCTCGCTCCTATTGACGACGGCCGGACACTCTTCATCGACAGTCGCGCCGGTATTCCGCGCTACGATCAGCCCGAAACCGCCGCATGGGCGGATTGGTCGGGTCCACGTTGGTCTCCAAAAACAGTGTTAGGCGAGGGGATGGGAGTCTCCGCCGCACTCCAAACCGTCGCGGCGGTGGCGGCTCTGGAATCCGGTAATTTCCAACAGGCGGTCATCACAGCTACGGGTGGAAATCAACAAGCTGCGGGAATGTTATTGGGTATCTAAC
>JANYFB010000228.1 GCA_025362955.1 Akkermansiaceae bacterium | reverse complement strand
CGATGAGATCATATTTTTTCCCGTCCTCCAAGGTTTTCAGTTCGTAGGTAAACGTGTTGGACGACGATTTAACGCTGGTAACGTGGATCGTTTTCCCCTCAGCCATGCGGATCTGGATCGTCTGGGGATCTGACTTGCCGTCGATTTCCCACTTCACGGTTTTCGGCTCCAAGCCCACGAGAACGGGGATATGGACGCGCATGGTGAGCTGGATGGACGGCTTTTCGGGCGGGTCATTGTCGAGAAAAATGGCGAGCATCTTATCCACGGTGCCGGAGAAATTCCCCATGTCGAAAGTGGTGCGGATGACCCCGGATTCGCCCGGTTCGTATTTAAGCTTCCCGCCGGAAATTTGGACTTTCAAGCAAGAGCAGGTGGGATCGGCTTTGCTGATGGTGACGGGTTTGCCGCTTTTGTTTGTAAAATTGAAATCGGCGGTGGCAGTGGTGGCATCCGCCGCCGCGTTGACTTCCTTGATGGACTCGGAAAATTCCAAGCCTGCTGCTTGGAGACATGCCGCGACCGCCAACCAGATGCCGAAGATGAATTTCATGGACGTATTATGAACCCGGTTTTTCCATGGGCGCAAGGGCTACTGCAATAATCAAGCGCCCGTGCCGCCACTCCGGCCCGAGGATGTAGAGTGGGCGGTTCCCTTCAAGGTGGGCGTCCGTTTTTAGGACTTTTTTCCGGCTAAGCCAGAGTTCGACATTCAATCCCATTGCCTGTTTTGTCGGTTGACTGCGGGCTTCGAAACGTACCAGCACTTCATCGGAGGGCTTTAACGGCTGTGCCCAGCTTTCGTAGCTGCGTAACAAGGGTTGCAATTCCTGCCCTAACACCCGGTAGTTTTTGAATCGGAGCCGTTCCTCGCTCCGCAATCGTTTCTCGGTTTCCTTGGTGACGGCGGCCTTTGCGCCCGCCATCTTGGGTTCTCCGTCGGTCCCGAAATAAACGGTGACACGGACCCGCCCGATGTTGGTTTTGCCCGGATCATCTTGGGAAAAACCGACGCTGGAAAAAACCATTGCGGCCACCACCATTCCCGAGTTGATCCATTTCCAACGGTTCATTATGGGCCTACTTCAATGGGTGCCAAGGGTTCGCGGCCAGCCGTGGAGTCGATTTCACGTTCCTGCGGGATGGACGAAGTTTCAGAAAAATCGGTGTCGTCCGGGATTGCAGCCACGCCATTGAGAATGATGACAGTCGCGGATGCTTCCTTACTGGAATACAACTTGGCTTCCACTCCACTCTCCGGAGTGTAAACGGCAGGTTCCACCGGAATGGCCCTGGGTGCATTTGCAATGTCATATTCCGGTTCAGACCTGGATTCCTTACCCACGAAAAACGCCATCACAATTCCGGCACAGGCGACCAGCGGCATCAGCCAAGAATTCCAGGAGAACGGACTTTTCTTGAGTATTTTTGCCTTGGGTGATACGTCACGGATTGCTTGCAGCACCCGGCTGTTGAAAAAATCGGGAAATGGAGGCTCCTCGAAGGCGGGAATAGTCGAAGCCATCCTTGCCCGCCAAACGCGAATTTCCTCGCGGGCGGTGATTTGCTCCGGCTGGCTTAACGCCCACGCCTCGACCCGGGCGAGCGCCTCGCCGGCCAATTCGTCGTCCAGCCAGAGGGCTAGCGTCGCTTCATCGGGATTCGTATTCATCTTTTAGCAGGGCTTGGAGTTTTTGGCGCGCGTAGAAAAGCCGACTCATCACGGTGCCCATCGTGCTCGACATCGCCTCAGCGATTTCCTTATACGAGAGTCCTTGGACATCTTTCAAGAGAACAACTTCCCGATGTTCCGGGGAAAGTTTTCCGAGGGCGATTTGGATTTTCATCCGCAGCTCGCCGTGGGCCATCGTGTCCGCAGGAGATTCGCCACCCGACGGCGTGGTGAACGATGCGGAATCAATTCTTTCCCGCTCGAAAATCTCGTCATTCAGCTCCCCAGCGCTTTCGATCTTCCGTTTCCGCGCCCAATCGTAAACGACAGTGTGGGCGATGCGGTAGATCCAAGTGGAAAATCGGGCCTTGGCCTCGAACTTCGGAAGGGCGTGCCATGCTTTGATGAAGACCTCTTGCGAGAGGTCCCAGGCGTCGGCTTCCTGGTGGATCATGTTGCGGATCATGGCGAAAATTCTTCCTCGATGCCGGGTCACCAGCACATCGTAGGCGTGCATGTCCCCTTGTTGCGCGAGTGCAACCAGTCGGAAATCATCGTCCGGATCATTCATGGAGGCGTCCGAATCCAAGGAACCGACAGGCCCCTGCGCGGTATTGGACGGTGTGCCGCTGAATTTATTCATCGTGAATGGAACCATGCCGGGAATCGACGGCACGAGCCGTAGCTTGGCCGTCAGCAAGCCAAGGCGCAACCCGGAATTCAGCCAAAGGCATTAGTCGGATTTTAGCACCTTCTCCCGGAAATCCTTAAACC
>JANYFB010000225.1 GCA_025362955.1 Akkermansiaceae bacterium | reverse complement strand
CTGATAGTTTTGCATCTGGTTGCGGTAATTTTGTTCCTGCACGGCCCGCAGGTTCGCTTCACGGGCAGCGTTCTGTTGTTCGTAAAACGAATCCGTCCCGCTGCTCTGATAGGTCTGCTGGGTACCGGGTTCCACATCCCGGCCATAAAAGTGCTCGAGGTCATCTTGTGCACACCCGAAAACCAGAGCCGAGGCGGTGAGGGACAGAGCGCTAAGAAAAATGCGTTTGAATATTTTCATGGAGGAAGGGGGATGAAATGCTCGGGATTTTTTGAATTGTTTGAATTATCGGAATGATTGCGAGAAAATTGAGTGGTAGTATCACCGACCGCGCAATGCGGTGGATTTCCCCGTTGTCCTTTGCAATAGGTCCGTTCCTAGCTCCTTTCTTTGACCGTGCGGATCGGGATGTACAGTCGCCGACCGCGTCCCGCCGATCTAGTGGGGGTTGCCATCCACAGCTTGTTAGGCTTCTCTTCATCTGAAGTTTGTGGAGACCTTTTTAGCGTCATTGACGCGACGAATGCGCTCTTGAAGCCCTGCTTCTCTAGGGATTCACCACGAAACTGAAAGATTGCCCCTGTAAGCGCTAGGACAAACAGAATTCCGGCAATGACTCGCTGCGTTCGTGTGCCAGCCCAGAATGCTACGACTGAACAGATCCCCATCACCACGAAAAATCCAGGACAGTTGCACGCGACAAAACCCGCTGCGATAAAGATGACAACACAAATGGCAATGGCTACACGTGCCGTGCTGGGACTGCGCGCAAAATCGTGCTGAAAATAGCGTTGCGAAGATTTTGGAACTGGATCCTCGGAGGTCATTAAACGTGCTCTTTGTTTCTGTCTAACAGGACTGTTCTGTTACTCTTTAATTACCCTGAATGTGTCGGTCACCTTTCCGCCGCCGCTATGTTCCGCCATGATGCTGATGATTGCCATTCCGCTTTTTCCGGGATATTTTAGAATTAGGTTTTGCCGGTGAGTGATGCCTTCACAACAGCGCGAACAATGCCACGTCCCGTGAAGTGCGGGTAAGGCCGTTTTCATATGAGGTTAGATTCATCACACCGCCATCCAGAAGCAATAGCGGGCTGGCGGGAAAGGCGATGTCCATTTCAGTGTGTTGGTTCGTCCAGAGTGAAAATGAGCGTCCCCATCCCGCAGTTGTCGCTATTCGTCTTTTCCGGTGCGTAACCATCCCGCACCTTTTTTGTGTAAGGCGATTCCAAACCCATCTGCCGGAAACGGCTGTAGGCGATCTCGAACATAGGCGAGAATGAACCGCCACTCGAGACCCGGCCTTCGGGAGAAATGGAAGTCTTCTGCTTGCCGTTGCAGTCCGTGTAAGGAATGAACTCGACCTCTTCGCCGAGATTGTATTTTGCGACGTATTCATAGCCCCTGAGCAGAAGATTGTCGTAAGCGGTCCATATACTCATGTCGCCTTGGTTGGCACACGTCTCGGCGGCTTCTGCCAAATGAGCGAGCGCACCCATGGAGTGGCCTTGGTCGCGGTAGCTATCGCCGTTTTGTCCGTTGTCGAAGACGTATTCGCGCAGGCACGACTTGCCGCAGCCGGGTTCCGTCTCGCGCCGGTTCTCCATCACCATGTCATGCCCGAGCTGATAAATCTCGGGATCGTTGCAATAGACGCCCATGGCCACAAGAGCCGAGAGGCAGGGGGTGCCCCAACCGCCACCACCGTTCCGGCGTATCACGGGCAGGAGCTTCTCGTGGCAGAAGCTCTCGAATTTTTCTACACCAACGGGCGGCCAGCCAGCGGTGCCTTTGTTCGCATAGCGAATAATCTCTGCGGCATTGATCATCTGAGTGGCGCCTAGACCGGTGCGCAAGGTGTCGTCCGGCACGGATTTCTTGGCGCTCCAGGCATCGAGAATGCGGATCGAGCCATCGGCATATTTCCGGTCGCCGGACGCGATCCATTTCACCGCCAGCACCCAAGCTGCGTGACCGTCATTCTGGATCGCGTAACTGTTTTTCACCTCTGTGTCGCCGTTCGGGCGGTAGTCAGGACTGGCCTCAGATTTTTCCAACGCAGCCCAAGCCGTCTTCCACGGATCGCGACCGGCGGTTACGTTTTTGCGAATCCGGTCGCAACCCTCCTGCGTGATCCAGCTGCCTGGATGTCGCATCGGCTGCGCAGCGATGAGCGGACGGGTGAATGAAGTGGCGAGGAGGACAAACGCGAAGAGTTTTTTCATAAGGCAAAGATTGGATACCCCTCCTATCAACGGACCTACTTGAGTCTTGCTTTCGTTGCTCGGTCTTCGGTGATGATTTAAATTAGCTCCGGTTGCGTCGGGGAATCAGAAGGAGGGGAGGGAAAGGGTGAAATCTTGTCGTTGGTCTCGTCAACTCAGAATGCCGAAGAGCGAAAATAGCCGACCCACCCCAAATTCGTTCGACCCGCTCCGGTCCGAGCGGAGGGGTGCGAGCGGAGGGGTGAAATGTGGCACCGTGTTTTATGAGTGTTGTCGAAAGTTCGAAAAAGATGAAGCACGGCAAAAATTTCAGGAAGCCTCTGATTAAAGGCCCGTCCCTCTGTCTCTGAGCCTCTGATTAAAGGCCTGTCCCTCTGTCTCTTCCCTCCGTCTCCGTCATGTCCTTATCGTCAATTGGAAGCGGTCGCCACCAGACCCATCTCTAGCGGAGCGGGTCAGGCAGAATTGGCTGCGAGGCGAATAAACCACCCTAGGCAAGTTCTGAAGAGCCAAGAGCAAAAAGCAGCGCTTTGCGGAAGAACCTACGCTTGTCCCAGCCATCGTAGAAACTTTTCCGCGTTCTTCCGGTGCTCGTCCTGTTTCGTCGGTCCCAGTTTTTCCCACGTCCTTACCATCATCGACAGCCGCGGGTTTGCGGAAAAAAATTCCATCTCGTCCGCGATGAATGTCCAGAACAGAGCATCCCAGACCAAACACCATTCCCCAGCCGGCTCGTCGGACATTTTCCGAATGTAGTTAGAGCCGGATAGATAAGGCTTCGTCGTGAAGCTTCCGCCATCCGCGAACTGCGACATGCCGTAAATGTTAGGCACCATCACCCAGTCGTAAGCATCCACGAATAGCTCCATGAACCACTTGTAAACATCGTCCGGATGGATACGGCACAGCAGGAAGAAATTTCCCAGCACCATCAGCCGCTCAATGTGATGGCACCATCCCTCGGCTAACACCTGCCGGATCACCCGGTCCACTGGCGCGATCCCCGTGGTCCCGTCATAAAATGAAGCCGGCAGCCGCCGCCGGAAATTCCAGAAATTCCCGTTCCGCATCGTCACTCCGCGATGCACATACATCCCGCGGATGAACTCCCGCCAGCCGATCACCTGCCTTACAAATCCCTCCAGGGAATTCACCGGCACCTTGCCGCTCCGTGCCGCATGCGATAGCGCCTGCACAACCACCTTGCGCGGGTCTAGCAGACCGATATTCAGCATCGGTGTCAGCGCCCCGTGATGCAGGAATGCGTGTCGCGTCGAGATCGCATCCTCAAACGCGCCGAACTCCGCGAATCGCTCCCGCAGGAAAATTTCCAACCAATCCTCCGCATCCTTCCGCGTCACTGGCCAGCGGAAGCCATTCACCGATCCCGGGTTGTCGGGAAAACGCCGCTTCACCCACGCCATCGCCTCCTTCACATGATCGTTCACTGGCGTGCGCGGTTCCTCCGGCACCACATGATGCTTCGGCAGTTTCTTCCGATTGTCCTCATCGAACGACCAGCGCCCGCCCGCTGGCGATCTGTCGTCTTCAACCATCACCCCCATCCGAATCCGCTGCGCCTGATAGAAGCGCGCCATAAATGGCTTCGATTTTCCCGCTAGATGCTTTTGCAAAAACCCGTCCGGACTCAGGAAATTCGGCGAATCATGCACTACCAGTTCCGCCCCCCGTTTCTCAGCGAATCTCTGCAGCCTCCGCCCCAGCACGTCATCGCACACATCCGCGACGTGGATCGTTTTCACCGCCTTCGGCAAAACCCGCTCCAGCAACGCCCCGCTATCCTCCGTCGCGCCCTGCGGATTCTCCGCCCGCCGCACCTCGTGTCCCGCCGCCTCTAACTCCTCCGCATACGCTGCCATTGACGCCCGGTGCAACACCAGTTTCTGCCGATGCATTGCCAGCGGCCAATGCGGGTCGTTGCCGAACAACAACGGATCCTCGATCAAATAAATTGCCCGCCCCTCCGCCACTGCGGGATGGGGCATGAAAAGCTGATGCGGATAAACAAGGGTAATTTCCATGACTCGGACCGCCGAAAGTCACCCGCTCCAATCCCCTTGTCATGTGAAATCCACCGACTTGTCCATCCCATCAAAACAAATCCGGCTGGGTCGGATCGTTCGAGGGAGCAGCGGGCGGATCGACCTTGTTGCAAACCTCCCCGTGCGGATTATCGGTGGAAACGACCCGATGAGGGATTAATATCGAGCGTGGAGCCAACTGATTTTCAACCCGATCCGGCTGAACTTGGAACAGCCGACGGTTCCATCTGGCGTGGCAAGGCATTCGTAGGCTGCGCGGGCTGGAGCATTCCGCAGGAGGAGAAACCGCATTTTCCCGCGTCCGGCAGCCACTTGGAACGCTATGCGGGTCGGTTCTCCGCGGTAGAAATCAACTCGTCGTTTCACCGCCCTCACCGCACGGCCACATATGTGCGTTGGGCGGCCTCGGTCCCGCCGGATTTCCGTTTCGCGGTGAAAGTTCCCAAGGCCATCACCCACACCGCACGATTGAAAAATACTGGCGGATTAATCGCCAGATTTCTCTCCGAAGTCTCGGGACTGGGCGAAAAACTCGGCTGCCTGCTCGTCCAGCTACCTCCCAGCCTCGCTTTCGAGCCGGAAATCGCACGTCGGTTCTTCAAGGAGCTTCGCGCGGTCACGGAGACGGCCATTGCCTTCGAACCTCGCCATGCCACTTGGTTTGAGCCTCGGGCCGAGACACTACTTAAAAAATTCCAAATCGCCCGTGTGGCCGCAGACCCGGCACCGGTCCCTGCCGGCGCTGAACCTGGCGGCTGGCGCGGCCTGACCTATCATCGCCTGCACGGCTCCCCGCAGAAGTATTACTCGGCTTACCCGCCGGAATTCCTCGCTGACCTCGCAAGAAATTTGGCCAGTGCAGCGGCGGACGGCCACCTCTGGTGCATTTTCGACAACACCGCACACGGCTTCGCCATGCCCAACGCGCGTGAACTCGCCGGCGAATTGGAGGTGTCCATCACCGGTTGATCGGCAGACCCCGAAGATGCTAATTGGAAAAGCTGCCATGCGTGGGCACTCCGACATTGCCAGTATCTCCACAGTGCAATTCACGCGCTTCGGACAAGGCATTTTGCGCCTTTCTGCTGTGGGCATCTCCGCTTTTCCTCAGCAAACGTCGTGAAATCGAGGTTTGAGAATTGGTCTGCTCCTTGCAATGGGAATGTCACCGTGAGGACATCATCATAATTCCGCCGACCGAATCTGGATCCCTGCAAGGCTGTTCTATCAAAACCGCCAGCTAGGATTCCGGAATACAGTTGCGGAAGGAGTGTGATGAGGTTTTTCAGCGGCTTGCAAATTGAAACCACCAACTACCAACCAAAGCCATGTTACATTATTCCTTAGTCTTCCTTGTCATCGCTATCATCGCCGGGGTCCTCGGGTTCGCTGGAATCGCGGGTGCCGCCGCCGGAATTGCGAAGATCTGTTTTTTTGTTTTTCTGCTCATTTGGGTCATCGCGCTACTCGCAGGCAGAAAAGCTGTTTAGGCATTCTTTTAGAAGCGGCGCTGCGTTCCCGATATTCCTCGGATGAAACGCAGCGTCCGCTACCCGCCCTAGTCTGGCCGATTGCAGGCGGCACTGACCCATTCGTTACTTGATGCAATGCAGCATCAGAGTAGCGGACCTTGACTCGCTTATCCTACACACTCTGTACTTCTATGGCGATCCGCAGGAAATCCGCTGCAATCAAAAGGCAGTGCCGGGTCGGAATATCCGGTTGGACCTACTCACCTTGGAGGGGCGTTTTCTTTCCCGAAAAGCTGGCCCAGCGCCGGGAGCTGGAGTTCGCATCTCGACAGGTCAACTCCATTGAAATCAATGGCACCTTTTACTCGCTTCAAAAGCCGGAAAGCTACCTGAAATGGCGTGATGAAACCCCGCAAAACTTTATCTTTTCGCTGAAAGGAGGCCGTTTTATCACTCACCTCAAGCGATTGAAGAACGTAGAAACGGCATTGGCCAATTACTTTGCTTCAGGTCCCCTTGCCCTGCAGGAGAAACTAGGACCCATTTTGTGGCAGATGCCCCCATCGTTCAAATATGATGCAAATCTGCTGGAGGAATTTTTCAAACAACTCCCCAGAGACACCGCAGCTGCACTGGCTCTTGGCTCCAAGCACGATACTAAAGTCGAGGGCCGCACATACCTGGAAACTCACGAAAACAGGCGGATCCAACATGCCTTGGAAATTCGGCATCCGTCGTTTGAAAATGAGGAATTCATCGCCCTTCTCCGTGAGCATGACATCGCGGTAGTGGTGGCCGACACCGCAGGTAAGTGGCCGCTGATAGAAGATATCACAGCGGATTTCATGTACCTCCGACTCCATGGCGACCAGGAACTTTATGCCAGCGGATATTCTCCAGGCACCCTTGATCGATGGGCCTCCAAAATCAAGTGCTGGATCAGAGGCAAAAACCCTCGCGGTGCACGGACTTTGGCTTCCACACAATCGCAGCTCAATGGCAGACTCGATATTTTCGTCTATTTTGACAACGATATCAAAGTTCATGCTCCATTCGATGCCATCTCGCTCGCCGCTCGTCTCGGGATAAAACCACCAGCTCCATGGGCTGAATAAAGCGATTGTCGGTTAGTGAAAAAAATCGACCGTCAAGCTTTCGAGTGAAAGCTTGTGCAAGCGGTTAGAGAAGGTGAGGGGGGCTACGCTATTTAGTAGCCTGGACCGATATCTTCTCGACCTTGCAAAAGAAAATTCGCTATTTGGTCAATGCAGCGGCAGGTAGCCGGATGTCAGTCAAAAATAAGAAGCAATTCGGCATTTGGATGGATAACCACCATGCTACAGTCATCGGACGCGCGGACGCGACCAGCGAGGAGTTTTCAGTCCTCGGCCACGCCGAAAATCCGGCAGCTGGAGGCAACTCCAACGAGAACGCCGCCCACAATCTGGTAAGGACCCAGTTGAACCAGTTTTTCAAGAAAATCACCAGCCACATGCAGAATGCCGACGAAGTGCATGTGACCGGAACCGGCACCGTTCAGGAGCAATTCATTCATTATTTGGCCGAAACTCCGCAGTTTAAGAACACCGTCGCCAAGGAATGCACCTCCAACAAAATGAGCGATGAGCAGCTCGTGAAGTTCATCAACGACAAGTTCAACTAGCACGCATTACCTTGCAGCGGGATCAGCCCCCGTCAGTGACTTCACTCGGACGCTGTTCGGCCAAATCACGCGATCTGGCGTGAAGAAATCGCGCGTTTCGTGTGCTCCACGGTTTCCGCGGCCTCCTCGTCCATCGAGGATAGGATGCCCGCTAGATCGGTTGCGATTTCTTTCCGCATGTGGGACACAAATTCCACACCTTTCGGAGTGATCCGCACCATGATCTTTCGGCGGTCTTCGGAAGCATGGACGCGTTCGACGTAGCCCAACTTTTCGATGCGGTCCACCAAGCCAGTCGCCGCTGCGGTCGAGTGACTCATTTTTACCGCGATGTCAGTCATCGTCAGATATTCTTCGCTGGTAAGATAGGTCAGGAGGAAGAATTGGGGATACGACAGATTGCCGCGGTTCAACTCTTTCGAGAGGTTTAGGATGCAGCCGCGCTGTGTGAACAGGACGAAGTCTGCGAGACGGCCGGCATCAGCCTTGACCGAGGCACTCTGGGTGCCCGATGGGATCAGTTTCATGGGGGGATGTTTTTGGGGGAAACCCTCCGCAGGTGTGAGGAGGGGAAAGCAAGTTGCTTGCTGACGGTCAGACAGTGCCAGAATTCCGGCCTCTGCGATATTACGTAATCGCGTGACTTTGTGGATCATTGCCCAGACCCCCTATTGCAACAGTGAAAAATGATACCGAGCTCTCAGGCGGGGTGGTTACCGATCACCTCAATTCAAACCGCCAATGCCCGTAATTCGTGACCAAGCGACGGGGCGAGGAGGCATTTTTGGATGGGGCAAATTCAGGTTTAACAGCCGCATGACGAGAAGCCTGCCCCTCTGTCAGGCAGGCGATCCGGGACAGGCATTCAATGGGGAACTTATCCCATCTCGTCCTCGATGAACGCGAGCACGATATCGACGAGTTCGTCCATGGCGTCGAAGAGCTCTTCCTCGATGGTGGCGAGGTATTCCTCTTCGGTTTCGCTGTAATCGTAGCGGTCCTCCGGGCGGGTCTCGCACCAACGGCTGGCGTTGAGGGGATCAACCTGGGTGGTGGCGCCGATGAGCTCGAAGGAGTGGATCACGCGCTGGTGATTCACGCCGCTCTGCCAGAACCCGTGCAAACCATCCTGACCCTCCAGCAGCGGCGCGGTCTCATAGACATCCATGAGAGCCCGCTCCTCGCGGCTGAGAGTCCGCCCGGCCGATTCGCTCTCCAGCCGATCCACCAGCACCTCCACTTCATCCGGCCATTCAATCGGTTCGTGAGAAAACATCGTGCGCGGGTTTAGAACGCGGAGGCCGCTCGAGGACGCTCGGAAACGCGTCCCTGCCATTTTTAGGACAGTCTCTCAGGCGCAGCCTCGTCTCCTCCGGATAAGGCAGGCCGATACCCCCCCGGCTCCCAGCAGCAGAAGACTGCCGGGTTCAGGGACGCTGAGGACGTTGTGATCCATGGTTACCGAACCGTTGATTGCGAGGAGGCGACCGTTGATGGCTGCGCCGTCGGTGGCGGTAATGGAGGTCATGGCAAGGATGGTTCCTTCGAAGGCGCTGTTGGTTCCGAGAGTTGCAGAGCTACCGACCTGCCACGTGACATTGGAGGACTGAGCCCCACCTATGAGGATGATCTGGCTATCGGATGCAGTGGTGAGGGTAGAGTTGCTCTGGAAGATCCAGTAAGCATTCGGATCACCCCCGGCATCGAGGGTGAGAGTGCCGGTGATACCGAAAGACACGTCGGAACTGTAAACTCCGGGCGCAAGCAAGAGTCCGCCCAAGTCTTGAGCCGCAGAGTAAGTCGTGGTCGGTGGCCGGAGGTCAGCCATGCTGTAGGCGATCTGGAGGCTGGACTCTGCCGCGACAGTGCTGGAGTCTCCGCCATGGTTGGTGCCGTAGATGGTCGCGTTGGCGAGTCCGGTAATTGTCGGGGTGGGAGAACTTCCGATATCACCGTGGATGATGGTAGGACCGGAAGCGGCGATGGTGATGCCAGCACCGGCGAGGACGCCGAAGTTGGTGGCACTACCGTAGTCGATTGTCTGGGCACCTGCCACGGGGGCAAAGGCGATCAGACCAATTAGAGAAATGGCCTTGGCGGTGGGACGACCGCGTAAGGCCCTGTTGTTGGGGCTGGTTGTATTCATAGGGATGTAAGGAAGTCCGGATTGTTTGGCCGGGCCGACACTTACCTTATCCTGAATTCAAACTTCCCACCATGAGGAAAATACCTCAGTGCCTTTGGAATCATTTGGTCCATGGAGTCGAATTGTCTGTATTGTTAAGAAAGTTTAACTACCCTAAGTCTGTTAGGAAATCGAACTCTATGAATTGCCTACCTTTTGTTGCTGGATCGGGGAGCACCCTTTGATCACCGCCTCTTCTCCCATCCGCCCCGGCGAGTGTATCTCGGTCCTGCTCGTAGATGATCATGCGATCATTTGCGAAATGCTCCGCAGCATGCTGGAGTTAGAGCCCGATCTGAAGGTGTTGGGCGTTGCCGCCGACGGCCGGGAAGCCATAAGGTTGGCGAGTCAACTGCGGCCGGAAGTCGTGATCATGGACATCGCCATGCCGCGGCTCAATGGGCTGGAAGCGACCCGGCAGATCGTCCGCCTGCTACCGGACACGCGAGTGGTGATTCTGTCCGCGCACGGTGATGATGCCTACCGATCACGGGCGGCGGAAGCAGGAGCAGCCGCCTATCTGTTGAAGACCATCACGTTGGAGGGATTGTGTGAGACCATCCGTAAGGTGAAGTCCCATGGCTGGGCAGGGAGGCCGGGCGCACAGCCGGCGGAGCGAGTTTCAGAGATGCCGCAGGCGAAAGTGGAGAGCCCGTTCGGCGGGCTGACATCCCGTGAGGTGGAGGTCCTGCAACTGATCGCGGAAGGCTATCCGAATAAAGCAATCGCCGCGCATCTGGGAATCACTCTGAAAACCGTGGGTAACCACCGTGAGCATCTGATGGCAAAGCTGGACATACACGATGCTGCAAGTCTAACACGATATGCGATCCGAGAGGGAATTATTCAAAGCGGAGGTCTAGGTGAACTGCTTGGATAGAACCCCCCATACGCCCCATGGATCGGTGTGGAAAGCTATGCTGAAGGATCTTCGCTGTAGCGGTTTGCCCGACGACCGGGCCTGCCCTTGATGAGTCCGTGCGACTCAGGGGCAGCGAAGTCAGAATCTCGCATCGGAGCCGGAATATCGCCCCTCAAGGTCGTTCCATGCCTGCCGGAGAGGCTGTTAGGCCGGGGAAATTTTTATGCCTTCCTCGCAATACGTTAAAATGAATTTTCCACCCATTTCTTCGCGGACGATTTCCGACTCTACCCCCAGTCCTCGCACCAATGCCGGTGCACTGACATTTCCGACATCCACTCCTGCCAACTCGGCGTGCTGCGCTGACCGATCGCAGAGGTCAATGAGGAGGCGATGCTCCATTTCGGCGTCTAGCTCCATCGATCGTCGCTGGCGGCAGTGGTTTAATTCGTAGTTTTCGCCCGTTGCGGGAGGGGGGCGGCATCGTCCTGGGTGGTGCGATAATATCCCGCTTGGGCTTCGCGCAAGGAAACGCTTTTGTCGCCATCTTTGTCGTAATATTTCACCACATCCGCGCCTTTGTAGGTGACCGCCTTGGAGCTGCCCTTGATGCCTGCGATGCCAGCGTTGATTTCCCGGACGCTTAGTTCGCCGTCGCCATTGTCATCCCATCGGTCGAATTTTTCCATGAGACCGAGCATCTGCTTTTCGGCGCGTGTTTCCGGTATTGCGGTGCCGGGACCTGGCGAGCAGGCGGCAAGCAAGCATACGGCGGGAATGGAGAGCAAATGTGACTGGGTCATGTGGATCACATCCTTTGTGGTCGGACTTCCAAACTCAACTGAATTTTCCGGTGATGAACTCCATCAGTCTTTAATTTAATTATTAAAGGCCCGTCCCTCCCGCCGAAACTCCGCCGAAGCCCGGTCACCTCTCGCCAGCCCGGATCAAAAGACTGCTTTTTTCAAGTCGCGTAAACTCCAAAGGTTTACGCTCGCGGCGGACGCGGTTCCCCGCAGCTTTCTTGCGCCGGTGCGACGTTTGATGCCGAAACGGTGCTTCGCGCTGGTGAATGCCTCGTCCACGAAGCTCCGGCTGCCGATCACCGCTCCGTCCGTAAAATAACGGACCCGGCAGCGTAGCAACTTGCCGAGCGAGATCTCGCCATCCTTTTGCCGTTCCGCCTCCTCTTTTGAAATTCCTTTGCGCAAGGTCGTCGTGATAGGCTTTCCATCCCGACTCACGCTTTCCGCGGATTTTCCAACAGCTCCCGCCATCAGCAGTTTTCGGTATTCTATTGAAACTCCGTCTGCCCACAAATCTGAATCTGCGCCGATTCCTTGATGTGCCCGAAGAGCCCGCACCAACCCGGCCCGCGCGGTTTTTCCGTTGCGCTTTGAACCGCCACCGATTGCTTCGCCATAGCTGCTCCACCGATAATCCGCCGGATCTTTCACCATCCCGGCACGCACCGGATTCAGGTCGATGTAGGCGGAAATCGTCTTCGCCGCCACCCCGTCCTCCAC
>JANYFB010000220.1 GCA_025362955.1 Akkermansiaceae bacterium | reverse complement strand
GAAATTCCCATGCGAGTCGCCGATCACCTGGAACTCGACGTGGTGTGGGTTGATGACTAATTTTTCCAGGTAGCAATCCCCGTTGCCGAAGCATGCAATCGCTTCGTTCGAGGCGGCTTGGAAAAGGCTGATGAATTCGCCCTCCTTGAAACAGGGGCGCATTCCCCGGCCGCCACCTCCAGCAGTGGCTTTGATCATGACGGGCAGGCCGATTTTTTTCGCCTCGACCAGGGCGGTTTCGGCATCTGGCATGATGTCCGATCCGGGGGTAATGGGGACGCCGTTGGCGATGGCGGTGGCGCGGGCGGTGGCCTTGTCACCCATCATGGAAATCACTTGGTGGGACGGGCCAATGAAGGCGATGCCGGAGCTGGTGCAAATTTCTGCAAACCGGGCATTTTCCGAGAGAAATCCGTAACCGGGATGGATCGCGTCCGCACCGGTGATCTCGGCAGCGGCGATGATGCGGTCAATTTTGAGGTAAGATTCCTTGCTTGCGGCGGGGCCGATGCAGACGGCCTCATCGGCAAGCTGGACGTGCATGGAATCCACATCCGCCTCGGAGTAAACCGCGATGGACTCGATATCAAGCTCGCGGCAGGCGCGGATGATGCGGAGGGCGATTTCGCCGCGATTGGCGACTAGGACGCGCTTGAACATGAAGGGAGTTTGATAGATTTCAGTTTTCAGTTTTCAGGGAAGAAAACCGGCATCTCACTTGATTCTGAAAAGGACGTCGCCGTATTGGACGGGGGTACAGTCTTCCGCGACGCAGGCGGTAATGGTGCCGGATTTCTCGGCCTTGATCTCGTTCATGACCTTCATGGCCTCAATGATACAAAGCGTCTGGCCGATGGAAACTGCGGAGCCTATTTCAACGAAGTTCGGCGCGTCCGGTGCGGGTCTCTGATAGAAAGTGCCCACCATCGGCGAGGTGATTTCGACGCCGTCAGCGATGGACGCCGCAGCAGAGGTGCCAGTGGGGGGGGCCGCAGCGCCAATGGCCGGAGCCGGAGCGTAGGTGGGAGCCTGCGCTGCGGGAAGGCAGGCGAGGAGGCTGCGGAGATCATCCACGTCAGCGCCTTTTTTTAATTTCAGGTGAAAATCCTTCTTGGTGAGATCAAAACTGGTGAGCCCGTGCTCGTTCATGAGTTCGACGATTCGACGGATTTCCTGGAGTTCCACGTTGAAAGAGGGTTGGCGTTTGATGGAGAAGTGCCGTGTCCGGCGGGATGCGGCTCGTTCGGGGAAGCTAGAGGGAGCAAGGAAAGTGCGTCAAGCGGGAACGCGGGGAGGATTGGGGATTGTGGTGAGGGAACCGGGGATTTTAGATGTGCCCATGATTGCGACGCAGCCTATGAATGTCCTTCCGCGACCTGCGATGGCGGGAGAATTCGTGCCGGTGGATTATTTCCGCAAACTCGGGCGGGCGGAGATTTGCCGGGGAGACAGGCTGTTGGAAATCGACCTCGGCTGTGGAGACGGCTCGTTTCTAATGGAAATGGCGCGGAAATTTCCTGATAGAGATTTCTTGGGGACCGAGCGTTTGTTAGGCAGGGTGCGGAAGGTTTGTAAAAAAATCACCCGTCAGCATCTTGAAAACGCGCGAGTGCTGCGCTTGGATAGCCGCTATGTGGTGGAGTGGCTTTTGCCGGAAGCATCAGTCTCGCGGCTACACCTGCTTTGCCCCGATCCCTGGCCGAAGCTGCGCCACAACCGGCGGCGGCTGGTGCAAGCTGAGTTTCTCGAATCCGTCCACCGTGCGCTGGGGCCAGGCGGGGAATTCCTCTTCATGACCGACCATGAGGAATATTTCCAGTGGGCAGAGGGAAAAGTGGCGGATTTCGGGAAATTCGAGTTGCTAGAGTGGGAGGAAAATTCCTTTTTCTATCCGAAAACCGATTTCCAACAGCTTTGGGAAAGCGAGGGAAAATCCATGTGGCGTCTGCGTTGCCGCAAGCCGCTCACCGTCGCTTAAGGACCATCACCGATTGATCTGCGAAACCTTCCAACCGCAGATTCTCCGCCTCGTCCACCCGTAAAGTAACGCCCCCGGACTCGCCTTGGGGGATCACCTTGATTCCCCGCGAACGCCAGTATTTCACCGTTTCCGGTTTTAACTGCTCGACGAGGGGAAAGTCCGAATGCGAAGCAATGATCGCCTGCGGATTTACGGCATCGAGAAATGGATCGCTCAACGATTGATCGCCGCGATGCCGCCCGGCGATGATCACATCGGCAGAAACGTCCCGGTGCATTTCAAGCATTTCCTTTTCCGTCCGCACCCCTGCGTCGCTGGTAAAAAGCAATTTCCAGCCATGCCAATGGAGACGAAAAATCACTACCCGGTCATCCGCCACCGCATTCCGCGAGCGGTCATCCGGGGCATGAAGAATTTCCAACCTCGCGCCATCAGGCATGGGTAAATCCTGTAAATCCGCCGCCTGCAGCGTTTTAACTCCAGCTAATGGCGCATCTTTAAGCCACGACTGGAATGTTAGACTGCGAGATCCTCGGACCGGCAGAACCACCTGCCGGATCGGCAAGCTTTCCCACACCGCTTCGCCGCCGCCTAGGTGACCGCCATCCGGATGGCTCAGAATCACCGCATCCGGCGCCACGCCCAGCCGGCGCAGCGATGGCACTAGCCGCCTTCTAAAACTGTAGCGATCCGCACAATCCATCAGCACCGCTCCGCCATTTCCTCCAGAAAATACCCCGGCTCCCGCTCCGTGCTCCAGATCATAGACCAGTAAAAATGGCCGACTTTCGCGTTTCAACTGGATATGCCCGCCGGGAATCGCGGAAAACCCCTGCGCCGTTAGAACGCAGCTTTTCGCCACATACGCATTCAGCCGATTCACCCGCCCTGCCGCAGATGGAGCTACCGGATAAAGCACTGCGGCAAGCAGGGAGGCACATAGCATCATGAAAACCAATAGCCCGAACGGTATTCCAGCCAAGACCGAAATCGGTGTGATCAGCCCGAAATGATAGGCGGTGAGCGGTGTCGATCCGATCCCCGCCGCAAGCGAAACCCCGAGCGATTGCCCGACCTTCGTCCGCAGCCACAGCCATGCTTTTTGCCGCCGATTCATCATCGCTAGCGGTAGATACAGTTCGGGCTTTGCAATCCAGGAAAACAACTTCATCGCCGATTTTGTTCCCACGGCGATGGCCGCCACCACTCCATAGGAAAGCTGCACGCCCGGCTGGAATAGCAGACGCCCATCCCACAGCATCGCCGCTAACAGCACGGCTCCTAACGCATTTAAAAGATCCGGCCTCCTCCTTGAAACGAAGGCTCCGAGAAACACCGCCGCCATCCAAGCGGATCTAACTGCCGGCGGGCTATTGCCTGTTAGCCATGAATAGCCGAAAATCAGCGGCAGCAATACCAGCACCGCCACCCGCCGCGGCACGCCCGCCAGTCTGAGCAGGAACCACGCGATCGTCCCCATCATCGCCACATGCATCCCGCTCACCGAGAAGGCGTGGAGAGTCCCGCTGTTGCGAAAGGCCGCCACCAGTTCCTCCGCGTCCGGCGGTTGCTCGCCGATGACTACCGCGCGGATCACCACCGCCTCTTGCGAATCCTCGGCCAGTCCTTCCGTCACCGCCGCACGGAACCCATGACGGAACTTCGCGCCCATTTCCGCCCACTTGTTAGTCACCACCTCGCCCCTCACCCACCCGGCATGAAAAACCGCCGCCACTCCTTGGCTGCGGAGCCAGCCCGCTTGGTCGAACTCGCCTGGATTCCGCATGACTGGCAGCGGGCCGAAATTCCCCCGCGCCTTTACCCGCGAACCCTCCACCGGTAATTCCCCCCTGCCCTCCCACCACACGGTTGCTCCGGCATGGGCTCCTGTTAGTAAATAAGCGGGCGCCGTCCACAGGCCTTCATAGCCTTTTGCATCCTTCATTACCCGGCCCTCCATCTCACCGCTGCCATTTTCTAACAAGGAACGTTCCTCGGCGATTCTCGCCTCGTTCCGCTCAGTAAAAACGCCCACTGCCAGCATTCCACAAAGCACCCATCCCAACCCCGTCCGCCACCCGGCCACATACCCACCAGCCAGCCCTAACAATAGTGCGAACCCGACTCCCGCAGGAAAATTCCAATCCGCCACGAACACGCAGCCGCAAGCCACCATCGCCGCCATGAAAAGCGGATGCCGCGCGCAAAATCCCGCCGCCCCTACCCGCCAGCCACGAATCATTTCCTTCATCGTGCGGTTTCGAGAATTGGCGAACTAACGGAATCCCACGGAAACTACGCGGTGTGTCCGGGGTCTTCCGATTCCTCAGCCGCTTCCGCCTCACGCAGTCTTGCTAGAAATGCCGCTTCCTCGTCTATCAGATCCGTAGCTTCGGGGGCGACGGCAGCGGGAACTTCATCCGCAAGGGTCCAATCCCGCAGCTTGTTCTTCGCATTCGCCGAGTGGCGGGTTTCCGGGAATTGCTCGATCACTTGATTCATGATCGCCACCGCCGTAGCACGGTCGCCTTCCACCTCGTCGTAAAGTTCTGCTAGACGAAACAAGAAATAAGCTGCGTCATTAACTTCCCATTCCTGGCTTTCCAAGGCATAGCGGATCGTCTGGATTGCCGCCGCCGGATCGCCCAGTTGATCCTTTTGGATTTTGGCGATTTCCATCCACGGCACGCGGTTCAACGACTCGGCGACTGCGGCTTGTCGATAGGCCTTGATCGCCCCCTCAAAATCCCCCTGCGCCTTGAGCGAACGCGCGTCATGCATCACATCCTTTTCCACCATTTCCGCACTGTCATACACCGCATGGGTGAGCCGCTGCGCAAAAAATGGCAACCCGTGCACGACGAAAATAATCCCCACGAGTCCAGCGCTCAAAAACGTAAGGAGAATTCCCTCGAAGGTCTTTTCTCCCTCCATCGAATCCCGCATGGACTGCAATTTTGGCACATCTTCGAGGTCTCCTTTGTCTGTCAAGACGGCGATCTTTTGGATTACCGCGTCCATCTCCCTGCCTTTTTTGGCATACATTGCCCAACTTCCCGCAGTGAGAATCACCAACACCCCATACATGATCCATTTCATCATTCCTGAGAATGAGACAAGCCGGGCACGGGCTGGAAGCAAAATCCCACGAAATTTATAAGCGCCGGGCGTTCCGTCCCTCGTCGATTAATTTCCAAAAATGCTTGGAATTCGCCACCGCCTCATCCTCCGCCAGCGGCATCTTGGAGCGGAACTTGAAATCCGAAAACGTCCCCTTGTGCAGCACCCGGTGGACAATGACCGCCCCATCCTTCACCTCGAAGTAAAAGCGGTAATCCTTCGCCCGGAAACGATACAATACCCGCCCGTCCCGGTCGATTTTCCCGAACCGATCTCCGTTCAAATTCGCCAAATCCTCTTGGCCCACCTTGAATTCGTCGATCAATTCGAGCTGCTCCAGCGTCCCTAATGACGAGAGTTCCGCGGCGCTGATTTCATTAAAAACAATCTGAAACACGCCCGTAAATTAGCCACGCCGTCCAAGTTTGCCAGTTCCAAGTTACAGGCATCATGCGAGGCTTGCGGTTCTGTCCGGCGTGGCAAGAATCCCACTCATGCGAGTCATCCTTCTTGCCGCTTTTCTGATTTTTCCTCTCCGCGCGGAAGATCAAGTTTCCCCGATCCCCGTAACCTTGAAAAAGGAGTTCAATCTCTCCCCATTTTACACGAAACATGTCCTGATAGGAGACTTCCCCATCGTGGCTTCTGAAAAGGTCAACGACGCCGCAATGATCGAGGCCGCAGTCATCGTTCGTGGTATGTTAGAAGGCCGGGGGGATATTCTGAGCGCCCTCGCCAAGGCCCATATCCGCCTCGCGGTGATGGCCACCTCGGAACGGACCTGCGACATCCCAGAGCATTCCGATCTCACTCCGAAAACCTTCTGGAATCGCCGCGCCCGTGGCCTCGGCGCGACGCTCGCGCGCCCCGCAGTGAGCTGTGCCGAGGAGAATGTCCTCTGTTCCAAGGGCGATCCCTATTCCACCGAAAACATCCTTGTCCATGAGTTCGGCCATGCGATCCATCAAGTCGGCTTGGCGGAAATTGATCCCACTTTCGACCGACGCCTCAAAGCAACCTACGATGCCGCGATCGCCGCCGGGAAATGGAAAAAATGCTACGCCGCCGAAAACTATGCAGAATACTGGGGCGAGGCCGTGCAATCTTGGTTCGGCACTAACCGCGAAAACGACGCGCAACACAACCATGTGAACACGCGCCAGGAACTCATCGACTACGATCCGGGCGTGGCCAAGCTCTGTGCGGAAGTGTTCGGAAAAAACACTTGGCAATACCGCCGCGCCGATGATCCCGCCCGCAAGGATGAGCCGCATTTGAAAAACTTGGACCGCGAAAAACTGCCGGTTTTCGAGTGGTCCAAGGAGGAAGTAGAAACGCAGAAATGAGTTTATCCCAATTAATAGGGCTACTCTGAAGATGCCGATGCTCGGGAACCGGGTATTTGGTGCTGCCATTCTCGAAAGGGTCTGCCAGATTTCCTCCGCCCGATGACCCGGCTTCGCTTCCAACTGGTTACCACGCTAAGATGGCTGGCCATCCTCGTCCCGCTGGCCGTCGCCGTCGGTTCTGCTTCCGCGTTTTTCCTGTGGGCGCTCGATGCCGTCACCCTTGTTAGGTTTGCCAATCCCCGCCTGCTCTTCCTCCTCCCCATCGCCGGACTTTGCGTCGGCGTCATCTATCAGATTTTCGGCAAATCCGCAGTCGCCGGAAATAACTTGCTCATTGATGAAATCCACCAACCCGGCGCTGGCGTGCCACGGCGGATGGCTCCGCTGATTTTGCTAGGCACGCTTATCACCCACCTGTTCGGCGGCTCGGCAGGACGGGAAGGCACCGCCTTGCAAATGGGTGGTAGCATCGCCGCCGCAATCGCCCGTTTCCTCAAGCTCGATCCCGCTGCCGTCCGCATCCTGCTCATGGCCGGGGTCGCCGCTGGCTTTGGATCTATTTTCGGCACTCCCGTCGCCGGGGCCGTATTTGCCTTGGAGGTGCTTGTCGTGGGACGGATCCAGTATGACGCCCTGATTCCTTGCCTTTTCGCATCCCTCGTCGCCGATTGGAGCTGCCGCGCTTGGGGCATCGGTCACACTCATTATCTGGTAAATACCGTCGGCGCTCTAACTGATCACTGGTTGATGGGAAAAGTCGTCCTCGCTGCTGTCGCCTTCGGCCTTGTTAGTTATCTTTTTTCCACTATGTCCCACCGCCTCGGCGACGCGTTCAAGACCCACATCTCCCGCCCCGAGCTCCGGCCCATGGTCGGCGGGGTTTTAGTCATCGGGCTGTTTTTTCTCGCTGGCACTGCCGACTACCTCGGCCTCGGTGTATTGGCGGAGCGCCCCGGTGCCGTCACCCTGCCCGCGCTTTTCACCTCCACCCACATCCCCGCCACTGCTTGGGCTTGGAAACTCCTTTTCACCATCACCACTCTCAGCGCTGGCTTCAAGGGGGGCGAAGTCACGCCACTTTTTTTCATTGGTGCGGCGTTAGGAAATGCGGTCGCCCTCGCACTCGGCGCGCCCGTCGATCTCTTCGCCGCGCTCGGCTTCGTCGCCATTTTCGCCGGGGCGACGAAAACCCCGCTGGCCTCGACTGTCCTTGGCATGGAGCTGTTCGGAGCGGGAAACGGACTCTACATCGGCATCGCCTGCCTCATCGCATGGCGCTGCAGTGGCTCCAAGGGAATTTATACTTCCCAGCGCATCGCGTAACTCCGGTTCCCATGGTTGACCCCACCCGGTCCCATTGCTAGCGTCCGCGCCCCGTCATGAGCGCTGCCCTGAATTACAAAGACACCCTGACTCTTCCGCAAACGACTTTTCCGATGCGGGGAGACTTGGTGCAGAACGAACCAGGCCGCCTCGCCAAGTGGGAAAACGGTGGCCTTTACGAAAAAATCCTCGCCCGCCGCCGTGCGCAGAATGCTCCAGAATTCATTCTCCACGATGGCCCGCCGTTCGCGAATGGCGACGTCCATATGGGCACGGCTCTGAACAAACTGCTCAAGGATTTGGTCGTGAAATCGAAGACGATGGCCGGTTTTGCCGCGCCGTTCGTGCCCGGCTGGGACTGCCACGGCCTGCCGATCGAGTTCAAGGTCGTCAAGGAAACCGCCGGTCTTGAGGCTCCGGAAATCCGCCGCCGCTGCACCGAGTTTGCTTCGAAATATATCGACATCCAGCGCGGCTCATTCCGTCGTCTCGGGGTTTTCGGGGATTGGGACAACCCCTACCTCACGATGAATCCTGGGTACGAAGCGAGCATCCTGCGTGTCTTCGCGAAATTGGTGGAAAATGGAAATATCTATCAGGCGAAGAAACCGGTCCAGTGGTCCTACGGCGCACAAACCGCGCTGGCCGAGGCCGAAGTGGAATATGCCGACAAGGAAAGCCCGGCGATTTTCGTCAAATTTCCTCTTTCAAGGAGCGTGGGCGTCCCGCCCACTCTTCAGGATGCAAACATGGTCATCTGGACCACCACCCCATGGACTTTACCCGCCAACCTTGGCATCGCCGTGCATCCAGATTTCACCTACGTCGTGGGAACATTTTCTAACGGCAAGCGCGAGGAAACCTTGATCATTGTCCGCGAACTCGTCGATTCCTTCACTGAAAAAACTGGCTACAAACTCACTGCAACCCTTGATGAAATCAAAGGCCGCACGCTCGATGGCCTCGCTGCGAAGCATCCTTTCCTCGACCGCACCTCGAAGCTGATTCTGGCTAACTTCGTCACTACCGAGACTGGCACCGGCGCCGTCCACATCGCACCCGGCCACGGTGCGGACGACTACGTAGCTGGCCAGCAAAATGGCCTCGCCGTCCTATCACCTGTCGATGACGAAGGGAAATTCACCGAAGAAGTCGGCCTGGAGGAACTCGTCGGAATGCACGTTTTTAAATCGAATCAACGCATTATCGAGATACTATCAGAATCCGGGCAGTTGTTAGGTCAGGAAGTTTACAAGCATTCCTACCCGCATTGCTGGCGTTCGAAAACGCCGATCATTTTCCGTGCGGTCGAGCAGTTTTTCATCTCACTCGATACCCTGCGCGGCCAAGCCCTCACGGAGATCGACAAAGTCGAATGGCTGCCGTCATGGGGCCGCAACCGCATCTACGGCACTGTCGAATCGCGGCCGGATTGGTGTATCTCGCGCCAACGCACCTGGGGTGTGCCATTGCCGGTTTTCTTCAGTGAAACTGGCGAGGTCATCATCTCGTCGGAGCTCGCGCTCAAGGTCGCGGACCTCGTCGAAACCCAAGGCACGAACGTCTGGTTTGAAAAATCCGATGCCGAACTTGCTGCTTTGTTAGGCCTGCCCGCGGGTGTGAAAAAATGCCGCGACACGCTGGATGTCTGGATCGACTCCGGTTGCTCACACGCCGCTGTGTTAGACGCGCATCCGCAGCTCCATTGCCCCGCCGATCTCTATCTGGAAGCGACTGACCAGCATCGTGGCTGGTTCCAAAGTTCACTCATGCTCAGCACCGGCTACCGCGGATTTGCTCCGTACAAAACCGTGATGACCCACGGCTTCGTCGTGGATAAGGACAAGAAGAAACTCGCAAAATCCGATGCCGGAAAAGCCGGGAAACCGACCGACGCCGCCTATTTCTACAACCAATACGGTGCCGACATCGTCCGCCTTTGGGTTTCCTCCGTGGACTGGCAAAACGAAGTGCCTTTCGGCGAGGACCTCTTCAAGCAAGTTGCCGAACCTTACCGCCGCCTCCGTAACACCCTGCGAATTCTGCTAGGAAATCTCGATGGCTTCCAACCCGTCGCGAATCCCGAATACACTCTGCTAGACAGATGGATTCTTGAACGCCTCCACACTGTCACCGCCGAGTGTCTCGCTGCCTATAAAGCCTTCGAATTTCGCAAAGTTTTCAATTCCCTCAACCAGTTCTGCACGGCGGATCTCTCCGCGATCTACATCGACGCCACCAAGGACCGCATGTATTGCGATGCCGCGGACTCCCCGCGCCGTCTTGCCTCGCAGGCGGCGATGCGGGAGATTTTCACCAGTATCGCAAAACTGTTAGCGCCCATCCTTGCTTTCACCGCAGACGAGGCGTGGGAGCACGCCGCGTTCACGGAAAACACCATCCACGAGCAGGACTTCCCCGAGGTAAATCCGACATTCGAGCCCGGCAATGCGACGAAACAAGTGACGCGGCTTTTCGAAATCAAATACGCCATCCAAACCGCCATCGAAGGTCGAATCCAGGCCAAGGAATTCACCCGCAACAACGAGGCGGAGGTCGCTCTAACCATCCCCGCCGCTGATGCCCCGTTGTTTGCCATGCTTAACGACCGCGAATTCGCAACCGAGTTCTTTATCATCGCCGGACTCACCGTAACCGTGGCTGATGAACTAACAGCCACCGCCCGCAAGACCGATCTGCCGCTCTGCCCGCGTTGTCGCAAGCACGAGCCGCTGGTGGATAGCGGGCTGTGTAAAAGATGTGATGACGTCTGTTGCGGCAATCTGTAACCGTCGCATCTCAACCAACGACGGTCACAGATCGCCGCTATTTTTATGAATTTCAAATACCTCCTTCTTTTCCTAACACTCCCGCTTTACGTCCTGGATCAGGCTACCAAATTCTGGACGGTGGAGAAATTCCCACCACCGTGGTCGCCCGAGACTTTTGACATGCCGGTGATCGAAAATTTCTTCCACCTTGTCCGCGTCCATAACCAAGGCGTCGCCTTTGGTTTCGGAAACGGCACGGCTTGGGCTCCGGTTGTCTTTTTGTTCGTGCCGGTGTTCGCGTTGACGATGATCCGGATTTTTTGGAAAAAGGGCGTCTTCAATCATCCGCTGTCCAAGGTGGCGGTGGCCTTGCTACTGTGCGGAATTTTCGGAAATCTAACTGACCGGCTGGTCCAAGGATTCTTGCTAGACGATTTCAAGACCGCCAGTCTGTGGACGCGCTTTTCCCATGGCTATGTCGTGGACTTCATCGCGCTCAAACTTCCGCTTTACGATACACTTGTCCCATCCAGTGGTGGTTGGTGGCCAGCGTTTAACGTCGCGGATTCCTGCATCTGCGTGGCCGCCGTTCTGTTATTCATCGGAGGCATCCGCGATGAGCAGATAGCGAAGGATCAGGCAAATGCCTGAAATCTGGAGAGTGTCGCTTCAAATCCCCCGTCGAAACTCGCCCACCGAATCCAGCTCCGTTCTGGAAAATTTCAAAAATCATACCTTCGATATTCCAGATGATCCGTCGCGAACTACTAAATATACCATAGTTTTCGGATTGACGCTACCAGATGTGTGTCTAGGATCTGCGACGTTGTTGTTCATCACCGTCCATGCGTTGCGTCCAATGTGGTTCTCTCAAAGACAAGGTTCTCGATTCTCGTTCGTCGAAGGACGGCACGACGATCCGTCGTCGTCGCGAGTGTTTGAAATGCACCTACCGCTACACGACCTACGAGCAGATCGAGCGCACCGAGCTGCGCGTTGTGAAACGCGACGGCACGCGCGAGTCGCTCAACCGCGAGAAGTTGATGAGCGGCCTGATCAAAGCCTGCGAGAAACGCCCGGTGCCAATGGACCGTCTCGACCGGGCCGTGGAAGAAATTCTAACCGATCTGCACAAGGACCATCTCAGCGAGGTGCCGTCTGCGATCATTGGCGGCAAGGTGATGGACAAGCTCCATCAGATCGATCCGGTCGCCTACGTCCGCTACGTTTCCGTCTATCGCCAGTTCGAGGATGTGAACGAGTTCATCGCGGAAATCCAATCCCTTTCCCGCCGTGCCGCGCGCGATCCGTTCCAGCGGCGCTTGTTCAAAGACTGACGGAAAATTCAATCTAACTGCCCCCCAACCCTCATCCTTATCACTACCCTCCCCGACCATCCGACCCAGTGATCTCCCTCATCGGCAATCGTCCCGCTCTCCAAATCGGTCGCTATCAAGTGATCGAATACGATACCGCATGGCTGGATGATGCTTTGCGGCGGGCTGCGTTGGCCGCTGAACATGAAGATTTTCCCTTCGTCGCGGACATCCGTGGCGGGATTGTCCAATACTTGGAAACCAGATGCCCGCTCAAGTTGCTGCACCTCGAAGACCTCTTCGAACGGATGCGGAAAATGTTAGTCAAAATCGGCTGCGAACGCATTGCTGAGAAGTTAGAGCCGCTTGCTCCACCCGTCACCGTCTCGCTCGTCCGGGCGGCAATGGAGGCGGGAAATGGCTTCGAGCTGGGATTTTTCGAAACCTTGCGCACGGAACTCAACGAACTCCGCGCTGCGGGAGCCGAGGAAATCCGCTTCAACGGTCTCCGTGAAAGCTCAATGATCCTGCGTGGCACAGCCAAGTGGAACAAACATTGCGATGCGCTTTTATCCGAAATCCGCGCTTTCCTCCGAGCATGGGACCGCGATCAGCCCGAAAATGATCGGCAGTTGCGGCTTTGCGTGGAAAACGAGCATTGAGGCAACCCGTATCGCTGGAGTGTCGAACGCAGAAGGATAATTGTTAGATCCCCGGTGGTCGGCCGCCTCAGCAAGCCTTTTCCAAACCGGGAAACCACCTGCGGTTTTTTCCAGACTTGAACAACTGGGAGATCCGCCCGCAGACTCCGCCCGCTCAGGATAGCATCTTTTACTATGTCTAATTCCCATGAAATCCGCGTCTTCGCCCCTGCCACGGTGGCCAACGTCGCCTGCGGTTATGATGTCCTCGGTTTCGCCATTGATGCTCCGGGAGACGAAATTGTCGTCCGGCACTGCGACAAACCCGGCCTCCACATCACGAAAATCACCGGCGATAACGGCAAGCTCCCGAAAAATCCCGCACAAAACACCGCCGGAGTCGCTGCCCTCGATTTACTCAAACACCTCGGCATGACCGACCGCGGGATCGAGATGGAGATTCACAAGAAAATGCCCTTCGGCTCCGGCCTCGGCTCCTCCTCCGCCTCGGCAGTCGCCGGTGCCTTCGCCGTAAATAAACTCATTGGTGATCCACTCAGCAAAAAGCAACTTCTCCCCTTCGCCATGGCCGGTGAGGCCTCGGCCGACGGAGCTTGGCACGCTGACAACGTCGCCCCCTGCCTCTTCGGCGGCATCGTCTTCATCCGTTCCAATGACGAACTCGATTTTGCCCAAATCCCCGCGCCGAAAAACCTCTGGGCCGCCGTCGTCCACCCGGACATCGAGATACTAACAAAAGTCGCCCGCGAAATCCTCCCCAAGGAAATCCCGTTAGAAAATGCGACCCAGCAGATCGGCAATCTCGGCGGCCTCCTCTGCGGACTTATCCAAGAAGACTACGGTCTCATTTCCCGCTCCATCCACGACGTGATCGCCGAGCCACGCCGCCAAAAACTCATCCCGGATTTCTACAAAGCCAAACGCGCCGCCCTTGCCGCCGGGGCCCTCGGATTCTCGATCTCCGGTGCCGGTCCGTCGGTTTTCGCGCTCTGTGAAGGCGAGGAAATCGCGCGTAAAGTCGCCGATGCCATCAGCAAAGTTTTCTACGCGATTCCGATTGAAAACCAGAGCTACGTCTCGCGGATCAACCCGCATGGGGTGCATGTGATTGGAGAAAATTCAAAATCTTAAATCTGAAATTCCAAATAGAAGAGCGCCGGTCGAATCTTCGTTTTGAATTTAATACTTAAAATTTAGCGCTTCTACCCACCGTGCTCTACCACTCCACCACCACCCCTTCCCACCGCGTCGATCTCAAGGAAGCCATCCTTCGCTCGCTACCGCCGGACAACGGCCTTTACATGCCGGACACGCTTCCGGTGTTAGATCCAGCCTTTTGGGAAATCTGGCATGAACTCACCTTCTCGGAAATCGGCATCGCCGTGGCAGATGCCTTCTTCGGTGAGGACGTTCCTCCGCAGGCGCTCGTGGATATTGTCGAAGGCACCGTCACCTTCGATGCGCCACTCGTCACGCTCGGCCCAGGCGATCACATTCTGGAACTTTTCCACGGCCCCACCCTCGCCTTCAAAGACTTCGGCGCGCGTTTCATGGCTCGGCTGATGGCCTGGCTGACCCGGGGCGAGGATCGCGAACTCACGGTGCTCGTCGCTACTTCCGGCGATACCGGCGGCGCGGTCGCCTCCGCGTTTCACAATGTCCCCGGCACCCGTGTGATCATTCTCTATCCGCAGGGCAAGGTTTCCGGACTTCAGGAAAAGCAACTCACCGCCCTCGGTGGAAATATCACGGCGTTAGAAATTCAAGGTTCGTTCGACGATTGCCAGGCACTTGTCAAATCCGCCTTTCTTGACCGCGAACTATCAGAGCGCCTCAATCTAACATCCGCGAACTCCATCAATCTCGCCCGCCTTGTTCCCCAGACCTTTTACTACATCCACGCCGCCCGCCAGCTCCCGGAAGGGATCAAGCCCACCTTCGTCATTCCGTCGGGAAATTTCGGAAACCTAACCGCAGGCCTGCTTGCCATGCAACTCGGCCTCCCGGTCGATCACTTCGTCGCAGCCACTAACCGCAATGATGTGGTCCCAGAATACCTCCGCATCGGCCAATACTCGCCACGCCCCAGCGTCTCAACGATTTCAAATGCGATGGATGTCGGTGCTCCGTCAAACTTTGTCCGGATGCAGGCTCTTTTCGGGGGCTCTTGGGATGCCATGAAAACCCACGTTTCCGGCATGACCTTCAGCGATGCTCAGACACTCGCCGCCATCCGCACCGTCAAGGCGCTTTACGATTACGAGATTGACCCGCATGGCGCTGTCGGCTGGCTGGCCGCCCAGAAATGGCGGGCCACCCACCCGGCAAGTGCCACCATCACTCTCGAAACCGCCCACCCCGCAAAATTTCTCGACGTCATGGAGGCTGAACTCGGTGCCAACTGCTTGGAGATTCCTGAGCGCCTCGCCATCCTCGCCCAACGCGAAAAAGTCGCTACTCTGCTCCCCGCCGACACAGCGGTCTTCCGCAACTGGCTCTCCAGTTAGATAAAACGCGTTCGTTCGTGCGCGATAAAATCGCCATTTGACAAGCGCCGGGCCGAGCGTTTGGTAGCGGACTGCGAGGCGGAAAAGCCCGCGATCTAACAAAAAAATAACTTATCATGAGCACTGCCAAAGATCTTACCACCGAAGCCCCCACCAGCCCCCGCGTCCGCACGGGTGGCTATGCAATCCTCTCTCGCATGGCCGACAAAGGCCGCGCCGACATCGCCGGGACCATCGGTAGCTATCATTTCGACTGTCCCCTTGATAATATGCTCTTCGGCTTCAAAGGCGTGAAGGGGCAGGACGTGCGGGAAGTTCTTGAAAACGGCGGAAGCGACGAGACCGTCGCTGCTTGGCTCGACTCGCACGGCGATCCGAAAACCGAAGAGGAAAAGAACGCTTGGTCAGACGGAATTGAAGCCGCTCGCCCTTACGATAATCCCGATAAAAAGGAATGGTTCATCGGCGTCTGCGCGGAAGCCGGTTGCGATCCAGCCAGCAGCACCCTTTTCGATTTTCTGGAAGCCGACGACAAAACGAGCTTCGCAAGCTAACCTCCCGACAGGTGTTTAAATTCGCTGACCCGGATTGGCAAACCCGCCGCTTCGGGTAAGTATCGGGCCATGACACTCAGGCCGCTCGGGGATTCCGCATGGTTGGTGGAGTTTCCGGGCATCACCGGCGACGCCGTGTTGGCGCGGGTTATGGGCTTGGTGGATGCCTTGGAACATGATCGGCCCGTCGGAGTGCTGGACGTGGTGCCTTCATTTGCCTCGGTCGCAGTGCATTTCGACGCGGATCATAGCGTAGAAATCCGCGAATGGATCGGCTCGGTCAGCGTGACTGATAGATTTTCCGCCGGTGGGAAATGGGAGATTCCTGTTTGCTACGGCGGTGAGTTTGGGCCGGATCTCGAGGAACTTGCGGCGGAAACGAACTTGTCCACCGAGGAAGTGATCACCCTGCACAGTGGTGCGGACTACACAGTGGCGGCGATCGGTTTTTCACCGGGATTTCCTTATTTGTCAGGCCTGCCTGAGCGTTTGCAGATGCCACGCCGTCCCACGCCGAGGCTGGCGGTGCCTGCGGGATCGGTGGCGGTGGCGGGTGGGCAAGCCGGAATCTATCCGTTTACCTCGCCCGGCGGTTGGCATGTCCTAGGGCGGACGGGGGTAAAATTGTTCGACCCGCACCTGCCGCACCCCGCATTGTTGCGACCTGGCGACAGCGTGCGCTTCGTGCCGGTGGAAACATGGCAGCCGCCTCCGATTGCAAAAAATTCTCTAACACTTTACTCGGTTGGCGAAAATTGGATCGAAGTGATCCAGCCCGGCGCACTTACAACCGTGCAGGATTTGGGCAGGCCGGGCTATGAATCGTCCGGCGTTTCACCCGGCGGAGTGGTGGACTGGCAGGCGCTGCGACGGGCAAATTTGTTAGTTGGAAATGAGGAAGGCGCGGCGGCGTTGGAAATCTGCATGAGCGGACCGATTCTGAAATTTCACACGGAAACGGTCGTGGCATTGGCAAGCGGCACCGCCAGGTCCCGGCGCGTGGAAGCGGGCGAGACGGTCGATTTTTCCATGCTAACAGGTGGAGTTCGCGCCTGCCTTGCGGTGGCCGGAGGACTACGCGTCGCGGAGGTGATGGGGAGTGCTGCCACGGACTTGCGTGCGGGTTTCGGCGGATTCTGCGGGCGGGCGTTGCAGGCAGGAGACCGATTGGAATTCGGCGCACCCGGACGAATTCCCCGCTGCGGCGATTGGCATGTGGGGCGGGCGGAGAGTGCAAGGGTTTCCGAAATCGAG
>JANYFB010000206.1 GCA_025362955.1 Akkermansiaceae bacterium | reverse complement strand
TGTCTGCGTTCTGGAGAGTGCCACCAGTCATGTTGATGGCCATGCTGGAAAGCGTCAGGTTATTTCCTTGAGTATGAGTAACGGTGCCGCCAACTATGTTCAGTGTCGTCACTCTGAAGGAGCCATTATTATAGCCAAACGAATCATTGACTGTCTTTATCGTCCCCCCGGAATTGACGGTGACCGTTCCCCCAATCGCACCCGTTCCGCCGCCCCTGGTCAGCTGGAGTATGCCGTTATTGACGGTAGTGCCACCGGTGTAGGTGTTATAGTTGTCGATAACGAGAGTGGCTCCGCCGGATTTGGTTAAGCCGGCGCTGCCTGAGAGCACGCCGTAAAGCTCCAACTGCCCGTTGTTAACCGCGAAATCACGGGTGGTGGAACCCATGTCCATATTGATCCGAAGATGCTGATAATTGCCCGTGTTGTCGGTCACGTTGCCGGCCAGGGTGATGGCGTTGCCAGTGATGTCATTGTCGTTAGTTCCGCCATTGAACGTGATGCTGCTGGCGGTGAGGCCGGTCAGGTCGTTGTTCGAATAGTTATAACTCGCTGGCGCAAAGACGAAATCCAAGGTCGCATTATTCGTCGGAGCGGTGCCCGTCCAGTTGCTCGTGGTGCTCCAAGGAGTGCGCGATCCAGAACTCGTGCTGCCATTGCCCACGTAAGTGGCCTGGCCGAAGACGGGCAATGAGAGGACTGCGGAAAAGGCAATGCCGGTGAATAAAGTTTTGGGTTTCATGAGCGGATAGGCGAGGGTTGGGGGCTGAATTTTCAGGGATTGGAGCTGACGGACGGAGTGGGTCGAGTGACGGGAACGAGTGGTTTGAGCGCGGCCTTGAGGATGCGGTCGAGCGTGGGATTGAGGGCGAAGGAAGTGCCAGTCTCGACGGCCTGCCACTTGGCGCGGATGGTCGCGGCGTCGTCGGTGAGGAGGTTGGGGGCGTCTTTTTTGACCGGGTTGTAAAGGCCCCAGCTATCTGAACCTGTGCCATGGGTGGCCTTGTAGCTCCAAAAGGTCCAGCTTACTCCTGCCGAGTTGAATTGCTCCAGCGCGTAATGCCACGCATCCTCGCTCGCCATCAGATTGAACTCGCCCATTAACATGGGCACGCCCAACGAATTCGCCTTTTTCCATTCACTGACTTGAAAATCCACGCCTTTCCGCTGCTTGGCGGCGTCATTCCAGTCCCACTCGTAGTGATGCATTTGATAGATGATGTTTTTCCATCCGAAGAAATCGGGGTGCGGCAGGGCTTCCCAGCCCCAATGAATGTCCTGTTTGCCAATCCGGGTGTTGATACAGCCTTCCACCGTGATCATGTGATCCGGATCCACCTGCCGGATTTCACGAAAAATCCGGTCATAAACCGTCCATAGCGCACCGAGTGAAGGAGCGTCCGAAGGTTCGTTCAGCAGGTCGTAGGCGGCGACTGCGGGATTGCCTTGATAATGCTCCGCGATCTTGCGCCAGATTGCGGCGGTCCTAAGGATATTCGCTTCGTCGCCCCAGAGTTCCGCATTCTTGCGCTGCTTGCCGGTGCTTTCCCCCTTGGTCTGACCACCGGGAGTTCCGTGAAAATCGAGAATCGAGTAGATACCCCGTTTCCAAGCCTCCGCCACCACCCAGTCGAGGCGGTCCAAGCCGCCGGAAATCCAAGCGCCGTCCTCAGTTTGCAAATTGCGGTACCAGAACGGGACGCGAATGACGTTCATGCCCTGGGCTGCGATGTTGTCGAGGTCCTTCGCAGTGATCCAGTGGTCCTGATAGGTGCGCACCAAGCTGTCCGCAGTGGCTTCGCCGAAGCGTTTGACGAGCAACTCCTCAGCGGAAGAGTGGTCTTTGAGCGTGCCGGAGGAATCCATCGGGCACATCCACGGTTCGAACACGAGCCAGCCGCCGAGGTTGACGCCGCGCAAGAGGACGGTCTTGCCTGCGGCATCGCGGATTTCGTTGCCGTGGGTTTTCAGGAAGCGCTCGTCGGCCGCCCCGCTGTGTGCGAGTGAGGCTGCGAGGAAGAGCGAGAGGACAGTCAGGGAGCGAGGCATCTTTAGTGGAGAGTGAAGAAGTCCGGCAGGCTTCAGTTTGCCACCTTGGCGCGAAGGAAACCTTTTCCTAGGAGTCCGTTGGAAGCATCCAGCCTGAAGCTGCGGTATTCGTAATCCGGGTTTCCACCGAGATCGGGGAGTCCGGTGGTGATCGGAGTGACCTCGGTGACTCTCGATGCACTGTTGAAGATCAGATCGCTGGTGCCGCCATTCACCGGAGCGGTGCCGGACCAATTGCCGGAGACGTTCCAGTTGGCGAGATCGGCACCGATCCACGTGGCTTGGGCGAAAAGTTGCGATTGACCGAGCAGGGATGCGGCGAAGACAAGGAAAGACAATTTGAATGCTTTCAAGGATTTTGGGAATGTGGGTTTGAGTCGGAGGCTTGGAAGGGATGAATATTTCGACTCCAAAAAGTTATCTAAGCGTGGTCAGGATTCCCGGGGCTGTCATCCCCATCATGGGGCGATATTCACTTACTCTTTCGAGTAATCGGGTCATAGCTGACTGAAGCGAGATTCAGGGGGCTGCTCTAACCTAGCGGACTGTCGGCTTTGCTTCCTTTTTCCCTGGTCAGGATGGCCACCAGCAGACCTATCACGGTCAAAGCGAGGATTCCCCAATCGCCGATGATCGCGAAGAGGGAAAAGCTCGGGTGAAGCGGGATTTTCAGCTCGGTGAGGAGCGAGCCTCGGGTGAAATGGCTGCCCTTCGCATCGACAAGGATTTGTGACGCGCCGGTGTCCGGGTGGGCAGTGGAGCCGGTGGAGTCGATGGCCGCGCTGACTCCCGTGTTGGCGCAGCGTAGCATCGGGCGACGCAGTTCGATGGCGCGGAAGCTCGCGCAAGCGAAGTGTTGGTCAGCAGCGGCGGATTCTTTAAACCAGCCGTCGTTCGTCACGTTGATGATGACCTGCGGGCCGGTGCGGATGAATTTCCGCGTCAGCCGCCCGACGGAGTCCTCAAAACAAACCGTCGGGATTGCGCCGATGGTGGTCCCGCCGACGAGAATCGGCAGCGGCTCTAACGACTCCCCCGGCGTGAAGGAGCCGTTGTATTCCGTACCGGATTGTTGCTCATAGATTTTTTTCAACCACGGCATCGAATCCACAAACGGAATGGTCTCGCCGAAGATGACCAGGTGCTGCTTGCGGTAGGTCTGCAATTCATCGGCGGGTGACATGACGGCGATCGAATTATAGGCATTGCCTTTTTCCTTCATCACCAAGTCGTCGCCTTTTTTTTCCGCCTCCAGTTCGTTGACGCCGTAGATCAGGGAAAACGGGCCTGCCGCGCGGACTTGGGAAATGGTGTCCATGTTGATTTGCCAGGTCCCCCACTCGCCGTCGTTGGTGCGGAGGATGCGGCCTGTTAGGGCGGTTTCTGGCCACATCACCCAGTCTGGCCAGCGCGGGGAAAATTTCCCGTCGGCCGTCTTTAAGGCATCGAGCGCTTTCAAGGTTTCATCCTCGTAGGCTTGATGGGTTTCGAGATCCGTCCAGGCGACCCGCGCGGCATCCTGTGGGATATTGATTTGCACCAGCAGGGTTTTGAGCCGCACGGAGTCCTGCTGGGCCTCGATAGCGATCCGCGCTTTACCATAGGCATAGAGGGAAATCAAAAGCGCCGCTGCGATTCCTAGATCCCAGCGTCGCAGGGATTTTCTCTGGATCGCCAATACGAGGATCGCTTGGAAAAATACCAGCATCAGTGAAAGCCCCGCTACCCCTAACAAATCCGCGCCCTGCGCCATGACCGGCATTTCATGAAATGCCATCCCCATACCATTCCAACTAAAGCCGGTAATCATCCAACCGCGCAGCCATTCCAACCCAGCCCAAACGGCTCCCAGGCAAAAGGCGACCCGCAGACTCGCAGCGACCCCTCCATTTTTCCCCGGCTTCCCGAGCGACGCCGCAAATGCGCCGAACAGTCCCCAATACACCGCGAGATAAAGTGGTAACAAAATCGCGCCTAACCACGAAACTGTGGATACCCAGTTGAACTGAATTAAACAACTCACCGCCCCTCCTAGGTAGCCGATTCCAAAGCCTTTCCAAGCCCGGCGTCTGCCCTCCACCGACCAGAGTGCCCATAAAATCGGCATCATTGCCACCCACACCAGCGCCGGGAAATGAAACGGCGGAAACAGGCCCGCCACCAGCAAGCCACTGACGACCGCCGCCCCGAGACGCATCCATGACAAGCCGTTCCTCATGTGCGGAGCATCGACTGAGAGCGCCGGGTGGTCCACTGTGAATCCGGTGACAAAACACCTATTTCCTGAAACTTCTTTCCATTGCCTTCCGAACTATCTCTTCACCTGGCCGTTCCCTCGCACCCGGTATTGGTAGCTGGTCAGTTCGCGCAATCCCATCGGTCCCCGAGCGTGGAGCTTGTCGGTGGAAATGCCGATTTCCGCGCCGAATCCGAACTCGCCGCCATCGGCGAAGCGGGTGGATAGGTTGTGGAAAACGCAGGCGGAATCGACCTCTCGGAGGAAACGCTCCGCCGTCGCCTCGTTGCGGGTGACGATGACGTCGGTGTGGTGCGAGCCGTGCTCGTTGATGTGGGCAACGGCTTCTTCGAGGGAATCCACAATTCTAACCGCGATGATGAGTTCGAGAAACTCGGTGTCCCAGTCCTCTGCGGTAGCGACTGTGGCGTCCGGGAGAATTTCTAGCACTTTCTCACAGCCACGGATTTCTACATGCTTTTCGCGGAGTGCGGCGGCGACCGGGGGCAGGAAATCGGTCGCAATCTCGCGGTGGACGAGGAGGATTTCCAGCGCATTGCAGACGCCGGGTTTGTGGGTTTTGGAATTGACCGTTAGAGCGACGGCCATTTCCAGGTCCGCCTCCTTGTCAGCAAAAAGATGACAAATGCCATCGTAATGTTTGATGACGGGCATCCGGGCGAGGGAAACGACGGTTTCTATCAGCCCCTTGCCGCCGCGTGGGATGATGAGATCGAGCCACTTGTTCATACCTGCTAGAACGGCAACGCTCTCGCGGTCGGTGAAGGGAATGAGCTGGATCGCGTGGGTGGGTGCGCCTGCCGCCGCGAGGGCTGCGGCGATGGCGACATTCGAGTGGATCGCCTCGCTGCCGCCGCGCAGAATGGTGGCGTTGCCTGTTTTGAAACAGAGGACCGCGGCATCGGCGGTCACATTCGGGCGGCTCTCGTAGATGATACCGATGGTGCCGATGGGCACGCGAGTTTGGGAAATGCGGATGCCGTTAGGGCGTTCCCATGCAGCCATGATTTCCCCAACAGGATCGGGCAAGGTGGCGACCTGATCAATGCCAGCGGCCATCGTTTCGATGCGTTTTTCATCCAGCATCAGCCGGTCCAGCATGGCGGAGGAAAGGCCTTTTTCCTTACCTGCGGCGAGGTCCACGGCATTGGCTGCTAGAATTCGGGGAGCGTGTTGGCGGATCGCAACAGCCATGGCGCGGAGGATGACGTCCTTTTCGCCACCTGTGAGTTGCGCCAGACGATACGCCGCCTCCCGCGCCTGGCGGCCCATCTGGTAGATTATTTCGTGAATGGTAGACATGCTTTTAAACCCGGAAACCCAGTGGAATCGCGATCCAGGTTTTTGTCACGCGACTTATCGTTTCTCGATGGCGACGAGCGTGATATCATCCATTTGCGGCCCCTCACCGGTGAATCGTTTCAGCTCTTCCTGCATTTGGATTAGCACCGACTCCGCACCCAGCGGAGCGACCCTCCGGAAGATTTCCGACATGCGTTCCATGCCGAATTCCTCATCGTCCGCATCGACGGCTTCCTTCACTCCATCCGTGTAAAAAAGTACGCAATCGCCGGATTTCATCTCCACTTCTTCATCTCGTGTGACCCGCTCGAAGACTGCGCCGCTATCAATTCCGAGGGCCAGACCGGGCGAGCGAAGGAGCTCTACCTTGCCGGTTTCACGGCGGAAAAATAACGCGGGTTCGTGCCCGGCACGCGAAAGTGTTAGCTTGCCCGTGGCGGAATCCAAGATGCTGTAGGACATGCTGATGAACATGTCCTCGCGGATGTCGGGAAAGAGCTGGCGATTCACATCGGCCATGACCTTGGACGGCGAATCCTCCCCAGCAGCGACTGACCTGAGGGCACTGCGGCACATCGCCATGAGCAGTCCAGCGGGAACTCCCTTTCCCGACACATCCGCGATCACAATGCCGAATTTCTGAGCCTCCAAGTCGATGTAATCATAGTAATCCCCACTGATGATCCGGGCGGGCAGATTGGTCCCGCTGATGCGGAATCCGGGAACTAACGGGTCTTGTTGGGGAAGTAAAATGCGCTGCACTTCGCGGGCGTTTTGCAGCTCGCCTTCCATCGCGCGTTTTTCATTTGCTTCGCGGTGGATGCGCGCGTTGCCGATGGCGAAGGACGATTGTTCAGCCGCAGAGCGAAATACCGCAAAGTCATTGGTCGTGAAATCCCCATCCGCGTGACGACGGGCCACCACTAACACGCCGAGATCCTTATTCGCATGGCGTAACGGCGAAAGCAGCGCGGAAACATCATCAGTGTAACGGATGAATGCATCGCGGAATGCCGGGTGATTTTTCACATCATGCACATGAATCGGCTCGCCGACGCTCAGGCAATGACCGAGAATTCCGTCCGTCATGGCGACGCGAGACAAGCGCACATGGCTCTCAAGCGCCCGTGGATCGCGTTCCGCCTTTTTGCGGATTTCCACAGGAATTCCGATCAGCGGCGGGCATTCTTCTGAAATGTAAGAGGGATTGAGAAAATCATTGTCGGCGCCGGCGAAATAAATGGCACCTCCCCGAGCCGTAACGACCTTGTCGATGCCATCGACGATGATGCGAGAAAGGACGGAGGGGGACGGCTCATTTTCAATCGCTAGTCCGAGATCATGGAGGAACGCGAACATCCGTTGCTCTTCATTTTCGAGGTCGAGAAACCGCCGGCGAATTTTTCTCACTTTCCGTCGCTGGTGCCGCAGGGCGATCAACAGGACCGCGACAATCGCAGAGCTAACAGCAATACAAATGAGGGTGGAGTCGTGCATCTGCGGGGGGAAATCGGCGGTTACAGATACGTTCGCGGGCCTTCTAGCCGTTTTCCGGAGGCTCCGCCAGCTTCCGTTTTTCCTCCAGTTCGTTTTCTAACAAATTGATAACCGTGGAAAATGTTCGCGCGTTTTTTTCATTGGTTTCCGAGAGTTCTTGATGCGCTTCGAGCACATGCTGGGTCCGTTGCGCCTGCCCCGGAATGACTGCGGATTTGGGGGCTTTCAGGCTGCTGCGGATTGAGTCGAGATTGTCTTTCCAAACCGCGTTCGACGGGTCAATTTCCATCAGGAAATCCAGCCCGAGATCCTCCAGCGAACGGCGATTCCGCGCGCTCGCTTCAGCAATTTGGAGCACTCCTGGTTCCTTACCCGAGAGGCGCGAGGCCATCCCGGCGAGAGTTCCCATAAAGGTGGAATCCATGCCCGTGCAGCCTGCCAAATCCACCACCAGACATCGCTCGCCAGCCGCGATCCGCTCGTCGCCGAAGGTTTTCATCGCGGGGCTATTTAAAAAAGAGCCCTTCCCCTCACAGCGGATCCAACTGAATCCCTCGAAGATTCCGATTAAAATTGGGCATTCCGTAGTCACAAGGAAAAAGCCGTCGCTTTGAACGGCGAAAGACCATGACCATAAAATCTTTGAGCCTGCTGGTCAATCATCCATCTGCGTTTTTGCCAACTCATTGCCAAAGATACGACTGACGTGTGCCGATCACCCGTTTTCCCCGCAGCAGGGTTGCCTTCCACGCAAGGACCTTGCCATTTTTGAAATAGTCGTCACCGATGATTGCGAATTCCGCAGTCCCCTTGGCATCAACGGCTGGAAAACCGTGGACCATTCGTTTCACGAGGCTAGCGCTGGCTCCTTGTTGATATTGGAAAATCACCTCCACCTCCCCTTGACCCGCGCCTGCGGAATCATTCCAAATCAGGGCGTAGTATTGCCCGAGCTTGTTGCGGCGCTCCGCCATGCTGACCGCGCCGTGGAGCCGCCGCTCTTTTTCCATTTTCACCAGCGGCTCATCTGAGGAGTTGGTAACCTGGTCACGGAGTTGAAATTGTTTGACTACGAGGGTTTCGGGAGGCCCGGCGCAGGAGGAAAGCAAAATAACACCGAGAAGACTGTAACAGCGATTCACGGTGGGGATTCAATCACCACCGCGCAGGGATTCAAGAAGCAAGAATCCGCCGGGTGATTTCAATTTCCTGGCACCGGCGGCTCCTCCGCTTTTTTCCCCTCAGGCACCGTCTCGCTCGGCGACGGCGCGGGCGAGGCTTCCACCTTCGGCTCAACCGGTGGAACTGGCGTCGGAAATTTGTCCGTCGTCGGAGTCACGGGAGGCACCGGGGCATTTTTGTTAGGCGCATCAGGATCGATCACCGTGGGAATGGCACCTTCGGGCGGCAACCCGGATGGATCGAAGACCGGCAGCGGCTCACCCACTCCCGTCATGCCGCCTGGTAGGGGCGGATAGACCTGATACTGGCCCGGCCCCACCATGGGCATCACCGCAGGGGCATTGGGATTTTCTAACATTACCGTCGGGACAAATCCGACCTCGCCGCTATCAAGTTCCACCTTCACGTAACTCTCGCTATTGGAAATGACCTTCATCGAGGTGTTCCGTTTGAGCAGCTTGTCTGGATCCGCATCGCCTTTTGGACGGACCTTGAAGAAGGCTGTATTGTCCATCGCCGCCCGCACGAATTGGCCTGCGGAAAAAGTAGGGTTCGCGGTGTTAGTTTTCTGATAGTTGCTGCCCGGCGCCCGGAGCGGATCGAAATCCCCGCTGGTGATAGGTCCCGAAATGGATTCGCAACCTACGAGACCGAGAGCAGCAATGACGGATAGAGCCGGGATGCACTTCATAGTTGTCACAAATTGGCACGTCCCCCTGCCCCGGTCAACGGCATTTCAAACTCGCGAACTCAGCGAAATTTCCTGCCGATTTCACTCTTCAGTCTTGCCTGTCGCCCCGCCCCGCCATTACCCAATGGCCGTCGGAGAAATTCCGACTCTCTTCGGGAAGCCCTTCGCAAGGGCGGGAAATTGATGGGGAAGCCGGTGTGATTCCGGCGCGGTATCGCCACTGTGATTCCAGACTGTGCAAACAGGACGGACAGCCAGATCGCCAGCCTGACGGGATTTTTCAAACGTCCGCGACATTCGGACATTGATTAGACAAATAATGACACCACACCTATCGCCTCAACGAGGCACCTTCCGGAGTGCCCTCGCACTGCTCGCCCTGATAGCCCAATCCCCCGTCCGCGCGGAGGAACCGGCCATCCTAGAACCGCTGATCGTATCCGCCCTGCGGATTCCTCAAGATCCTTCCACGGTCACCTCCGCAGTGACCATGCTCGATCCTCTGGAACTCCAAGACCAAGGCATTTTCCAGCTCCGCGATGCGCTGAATTTCTCACCCGGCGTGATCTCTACTTCCACGGGTGGCGAGACGGGAGCAATCGGATCGCTATTTATCCGAGGAACCACCACCGCTTACTCGCAACTCGTGGTGGACGGAGTGCGCCTCAGTGATTCGACCACACCGCTGGGAAATATTCTATCCGCGAGCCGGACTTATGATGTTGGCAGGATCGAACTCCTGCGCGGGCCTCAAGGAGCCATTTACGGCGGCGAATCCATCGGCGGCGTGCTCTGGCTGGAGACTCCTCACGGCTCCGGCGATCTTCATGGCTCGGCCACCGTGGAAGCTGGCTCCTTTCACTCGCTCTCCGCGCACGGCATGGCTCAGGGCCAGACTGGAGATTTGTCCTATTATCTATCAGGCGGCTACGAGGAAACCGACAACGACGCCCCTCAACAGGATTTCCACCAATGGAATACCGCCCTCCGCGCCGAAGGAAAAATCAACTCCGTATGGACGCTCGGTGCCACCTACCGCGCCAACGATTCGTATTTCAACGACTCAGGAAATTCTGATAACTACTTGGACTCCCAACTCGCCACCGTTTATGCCATCGGGAAAATATCCGACTGCTGGACCGCCCGCTTCAACGCCGGATTCCAACAGGAATTCTATGATAGCAATTCTTCCTTCGGAAACTACGGCACCGACCTCCGCGCGGGAAGTATTTCCACCGATCAGGAAATCACCCTTGCCGAAAACGTTCGTCTGCTCGCCGGAGCTTTCTTCAACGAAAACTCCTTCCAAAACACCATCGGCACCGATGAATCTAGCAACCGCTACGGTGCCTACTCCGCCCTCGAGTGGGACGCCACCGACCATCTAACCGCCACCGCCGCCCTGCGCTGGGAAGACTACGATGCCTATGGCGACGAACTCACTTGGCGCATCGGCTCCATCTATCACATCGCCGCCACCGGCACTTCCATCCGTGGTGGCGTGGGCACCTCGTTCCGTTCCCCATCGTATCTCGACCTCTTCGGTTCCTCATTCGGCGCGGGAAATCCCGATCTGAAAGCGGAATCTGCCATCGGCTGGGATCTTGGAGTGGAGCAGAAAATCGGCAGTCACCACGAAGCGGAAGTCACTTGGTTTCGCAACAACATCACCGATCAAATCCAGTCCTTCCCCACCCCGCCAGTCAACGTTTCTGGGGATTCCACCACCGACGGACTCGAAGTCGGACTCCACGGAAGTTGGATGGAAAACGCGCTGAATTACCGCCTCGCCTGGACCTACCTCCACGCAAGCCTCAGTGACCAACCGCGCAATGCCGCTACCGCTTCCGTCGATTGGAAGCCCACCACCAAGTCGCTTGTCGGCATCGGTGCAACCCATCTATCAGCCCACTCGTGGGGCGGCGATCCGGTCGGCGCCTACACCGTCGCCCGGCTCTACGGTTCCTATCAGCTAACTGAAAAGGTGAAGCTCAACGCCCGCCTCGAAAACGCCTTGGACGAAAATTACGACCTCTCCAGCTTCTTCGGCACCACCGTCAAAGGCGCGGGCACCGGCCTCTACGCCGGAATTACCGTAGATTGGTAAATCCAGTTCGCACTGGTATTTTTGACGGAAGGGGGACTAGGCTGCCCGCCTCCCCAAATAAAAATCTGATGAACCCTGCCCTGACCATTTTGCCAACGACTGATCCCGGTCAGATCATCCGCTATCGTGATCGTCAGTATGCGGCGGAACTCATTGCCGCTGCGCTGCTGCACTTTGATTTTTTCACCTGGCTGAATGATCAGGGTGGAGTCACGGCGGAGGAAATAGGCAGCCATTTCGGCTTTGCCGCGAGGCCAGTGGACGTGCTGCTCACGCTTTGTCGCGCCAATGGCTTCATCACCACGGATGCGGCCGGAGGTCATTTTCTAACACCACTCGCAAAGGAACATCTGGTCAAAGGCTCGCCCTGGTTTCTCGGACCCTACTATGCGCCGATCAAGGACACGCCGATCGTCACCGGATTTCTAACTGTCCTCCGCACGGGCAAGCCCGCCAATTGGCAGGCCAAGGACGATACCAAGGACTGGCATGAGTCGATGCTCGACGAGACTTTCGCCCGCAGCTTCACGGAGTTGATGAACTGCCGCGGCATCACCTTCGGGCAAATGCTGGCCAAGGCCCTTACGCCCTTCCTCGGATCGCGCAGTCATCTGCTAGATATGGGCGGCGGCTCCGGCATTTACTCGTCCACCTTGGTCGCGGCCCATCCTGATCTAACGGCCACCGTTTTCGAACAAGCACCCGTCGATGCCATCACCCGCAGCGAAATCGCGAAGCATGGTTTGGAGGCTCGCATCAACGTGGTAGGCGGTGACATGTTCTGCGATCCTTGGCCGGAGGCAGAGATCCTGCTTCTTTCAAACGTGCTCCATGATTGGGATTTCCCGGAGGTCCGCCAATTGTTGGAAAAAGCCGCCAAAGCCCTGCCATCCGGAGGCCTGCTGGTGATCCACGATGCCTTCGTGCGGGATGACAAGACGGGCCCGCTGCCGGTCGTGGAATACTCGTCACTGCTGATGAATATCACCCAAGGAAAATGCTATTCGCCTGCCGAATATGGGGAAATTCTAATCGAACTTGGTTTCGTCGTCGGAGCCTATCAGGACACTGTCGCCGACCGCGGGTTCATGACCGCCGTGAAGTGGTGATGAATCATTTCGCATGGCAGGACATGAAGACTTCGTGCGAAATAAATTTAGCTCTCCAACGGTAGAGTCACCCGATTTTCTCGGCGAGGAAGCGCAGCAGCAAAGCCATCGCCACCCGTGCGAGGGCCGGATTGTAGCGCGTCCCCTCATCCCGAAGAAAGGCATGGGCTGCATTGAACTCATGCCACTCGAAATCAAGGCCAGCATCATCTAACACCCGCAGCACCTGTCGCCGCCCTTCCAGCGGAATATGCGGATCTTGCCGACCGAAGACGAACAACAGCGGAGCCTGAATCGAGGGCAGTCGCTCCAGGGTATCATCACATTTTCCGAGGCCGAGATTTCCCGTGTGCAGATCCGTCGGGTAGAATGCGGCCACAGCGTCCACGTTTGGATGAAGCCCCGCTCGCACTGCCAGATGCCCGCCGAGACACACGCCGAAACTGGCGATCCGTCCGGTGCAGGATTCATGAGCTAACAAAAATTTCACCGTCACATCCGCATCCTCGTCATACGAGGAAATTTCCTTCTCCGTCTTCAGGCTATTCCCCCGCGCCGAGCCTTCCGCATCGTAAGCGAGGATCGTTCCTAACGGCTCAAATTCATGATAAACCTCGGGCACCGCCACCAGATAACCCTCGCCAGCTAGAGCCGCCGCCATCCGCCGGATCGGACCGGTCGCTTGAAAAATCTCCGAGTAAAAGATGATACCCGGATAACGCCCGCCGCCCTCTGGAATGAACAAATGCACGCGCATCGTTCCGCGCGTGGTTTCAAGATCGGCGAAGGATTCGGTGAGCGTGGACATGCCACGAATTTCAAGGTTTTACGCCCATTCCGACAAGACTGATATCGAACGGGTTTTCATTCGTGTCATTGCTGGAAATGCATTTGAAAGCGA
>JANYFB010000193.1 GCA_025362955.1 Akkermansiaceae bacterium | reverse complement strand
AGGGGAAATAGTGGAACTGACCGGGCAACTAACCGGAGATGCAAAATGGCAGGCCTATCTCAATGCGGATGTCTTTTTCTTTCCTTCGCATTATGCCTCGGAAGCGACGCCTATCGTGTTGATGGAGGCGCTCGGCATGGGCTTGCCGATCATCACGACCGATTGGGCCGGCATCCCTGCCATGCTCAAAGGCTGTGAGTCGGCATACCTATTTCCGATCCACTCGCCGGAGCAATACGCGACGGCACTGGTAGACCTCCAATCCCGCAGGCATCAATTGTTGGAGATACATCATGCCGCGCGAGCATTCTATCAGCAGAACTTTCTTCCCGAACAGTTCATCGAACGGGTTAGGAACGCATTCTTCACGGCAGTTAGTCCGTCAACAATTGAAAACCGTCGCGGACTTTTGCCACCATGGGATACCAAAGGGGATACCGAAGCACCGACGGTCACAGACCGTTGCTACATCTCTCCAGATTCCTCCTCCTCCAGCAAATATCAAAAGTCGACTGTTGTCAGTCATCGATCATCATTCAAATCTTCCCCCATCTCCATTACCGCCTATCTGGCGGACCAGAATCCGGGTCACGACCGGAGTTTTGGAATTTCGCGGATGTCACAAGTGGTTCTGGAGGCCTTGCATGCGAGCGGACGGGTGAACATTGAGGCCATTACCTCAAAGACCTCGCAGCAAGCACCGAACAGCGTGGTGTCATCCCACATCCTACCATGGGGCACGCGAAGAAAGTGGGTGCGCTTGCTTACGGATCACATTCATCCCTTGTTCAATCTCAGGAAAAATCCACAAGAGATTTATTATTTCCCAAAAGGCTATCTTCCGCTTTTTGACATCTTTTGCAGACCGTCGGTGGTGACCATCCATGACACGATTATTCAATACGACGAGGATCACTATCCGAAATGGCGGAGTCGCTGGGAATACGCCTACTGGGCGATGATGCTCAAGCACACGCTTCGCAAGGCTAGCCGGATATTAACGGTTTCTGAATCGTCGAAGAAGCAGATCCATCAATTCATGGAACGGCATGGAATACCACGTAACGATATCACCGTCACTTATGAACCCTGTTTGTATGAACGAATCCCTCAACCCGTCGAAACGCACAAGGAAAACTACGTCATCCACCTTGCCTCTTGCGAACCGCACAAACGCACGGCGCATCTGATCCGTTGGTGGCATGAGGCGGAATCGCAGGGGCGGAATTTGCCGATGTTGCACCTGATCGGAACCGTCCCGTCAGAAGTGGAGTCGCTGCTGACAAGCTCGCACAGCATCGTGAAAAGCCCGTTTCTTGAAGAAGTAGCGCTGCAGGCGACCTATCTATCCGCTCGCGCACTGCTTCTTCCTTCGGAGATCGAGGGCTTCGGCCTGCCAGCGCTGGAGGCTTATTATCTTGGGACGCCCGTGTGTTTCGTAAAGGACACCTCGGTGGAAGAAATTCTTGGCGTCGCCACGAAGAAGGGTGGGTTTTCCCTAGAATCCGCCGAGTCCCTATTTTCCGCACTTGATGAAGTGATGCAAATGCCTCCGAAGGAGGTCCGCGAGTGCGGCTTGAAACTGCGAGAAACCTATGCGGCGGGTAAGGTGATAGAGAGAATGGTCTCGATTTTTAACGAGGTCAGAAACTGAGAATGTCGGATCCTGAATTTGTGATTTTGAATGAAAGAAAATTGCAAGCGAATGGAAAGCGAACGATTTAGTAGGTTCCACCGCCGAGGGAACGGGTGAAAGGTCCACGAACGGTCGAAACATATCCAAACTCCAAAATCACCCCAGTGCTCCGCGCCCTTCTACGCAATGCCGGTATACATCCGCACCGCCTGGTTTCCGCACTGCGTGGATGGCGGCGCTATGTCCGGGAACGAAAGGAATTTCGCGAGGCACCAAATTCCATTGCGATGCCGTGGGGCGATGAACTGCCCATGCTCACCGATTGGAATGAGACAGCGGGTTCCTTGGGCGCTTACTTTTTCCAGGATCAATTAGTGGCTAGGTGGGTCCATGCGAACAGCCCCCGGCGGCATGTGGACGTGGGTTCACGCCTGGATGGATTCATCGGAAGCATGTCAGTCTTCCGTGAGGTCGAGGTCATCGACATCCGTCCGGCTCCCGCGAAGATTCCCGGGGTTCGATTCCAACAACTCGACCTCATGGCAGAACTGCCGGATGCTTGGGTCCAGAGCACGGATTCCTTGTCATGCCTACATACTATTGAGCATTTCGGGTTGGGTCGCTACGGGGACGTGATCGATCCAACTGGGCACCTCAAAGGATTGGATCAACTCAAAAAAATGGTGAGTCCGGGTGGATTGTTCTATCTATCAACACCTATCGGAAGGCAGCGCATCGAATTCAACGCCCACCGGATTTTTGCACCCGAAACATTGTTATCATGGTTCGATGGGGCATGGGCGATTGAAAAATGTGCCCTGCTAGACGATGACAATCAATTGCATGAAGACGCAGGAATCGAGAGATTGAAGAGTTTTGCAGGAAATGTGGGGTTGGGAATCGTGGCGGCGAGGAAGATATAGCGATTCTGAATGTTTGATTTTGAATTTAGTGTTGAAGAAAATAAAGGAAGGCAATTTGATTCTGGATGAATCGTAGTCGTTCGCACTCGAAGTCATGCGAATTTCCTAGAAAATATGGGAGAAAAAGGAATTCAATCTTGCCTCACAATTCTGGAGGGCATTGGATCGGACGTCGAAGAGGCCCAAGCGGCACGCAGCCGAGCCGATTTCCGCACCAGAAATCCATTGCTTCAAAAGAAGGCAGTGAACCTGTTATTGGCTGAGACTCACACAGGACACTGAGTTTTTTCTTCAATCGAGATAGCTCCTGCCAACGAACAAATTCAAAAATCTTCTGAATTCTAACATTAATAGCGGGAAACTCACGTGAGTAACTCGCACGAATTTTTTCTTTCATCCGGAATCTAACATCTAAATTTCGAAGCGACCCCGTGATCCGCATCCTCCTCCTCGGCCGGACCGGCAACCATCTTTTTCAGTATGCGCTGGGTCGGGTGCTGGCGGAGAAGCATGGAGTTCCGTTAGTCATGGATGCATCCTGGTTCAATGCCGAAGGCTGGGCGGAGGTTTCTCATTTTCTCAAGTTGCCGCTGAAGGCAAAGGTGGTGCGGCGCTGCTCGCTTAGCGCGCGGGCTTTGCGCAAGTTGACGGGTAAGCATTATTGGGAATATTGCGGAGTTCCGATCTTGCGAGAGTCGGGCGACGACCAATCCTTCAACGCCCGGTTTTTGGCGGCCCCTGCGGACTGCATGCTGTTCGGCTATTTTCAATCATACTTATATTTCGCGGAAATCGCGACACCGCTGCGTCACGAATTGAACGAGATGATGGCCGATGCCCTGCAGCCACCCAGAAGTCTCCGTGCCAAGTTGATGAATCCGAACTCAGTGGCTATTCATGTTAGAAGAAAAGATTATCTGGATCTACCCATTTTCCAGGTATGCGACAATAACTACTACAGAGAATCCATGGAACAAATGCGCGTTGGCGTCCGGGCAGCGCGATTTTTCATTTTCTCAGATGATCCGGAATGGTGCCGAGGGGAATTCCGGGATGCAGATACAGAGGTAATCGATTCTGGCGATGCAGCGAAGAATCCATTGCATGATCTTCACCTAATGAGCCTCACGAGTCATCACATCATATCTAACAGCACTTATTCGTGGTGGGCGGCATGGCTGGGTGACAAGCCTAGCCAGCGAGTGATTATGCCGGACCGCTGGTATGTGCACGGGATCAAGGCGCCGATGAAGGAGAAACGGTGGAAGTGGTGATTTTGAATGAAGGATAGTGCGTTTTTGATAAAACCGCTGTCGAATGCAGGGGTGGCGGCCTACGAATTTCCCTTGCGTCCCCGCGTGGGCTCAATCATTCGCATTTCCTTCGCCGCAATCTCTGCCGGACCTTGATACAGCGACACATCAGATACCTGATACCAAGAATGCCTAGGAGAATTTCACCCACGCTTGTCATCTTGGTTTGCTTTTTAGTTCTGGCAATCCGTGCCCAGGTCATCTCCGCCCTCTCTTGGGGGCACGACAGCTTTCAGTTGACCGAATGGCTGATCAATTACTCGGGGGGATTTGTCCGTAGGGGCCTGCCCGGTACGGTTATTGGAATTGTCTCTGACACGACCGGAGTCCAAGCCAACTCTATTGCGATTTTTTCCGGATTTGCCTGCTATCTCCTGCTAGCGATTTACCTCCTCCGCCGTGCAACTCCTATATTCCCTGCTGTCCTCATTCTATCATGTATTGTGATCGGATTCCCAGCGTATCAGGACTCAATCGTGCGCAAAGACTGTCTTGGACTTCTTGTATTAATCGGGATTCTCACCGTGGATCAAAAGCTCCTCTCCCGAGCAACCACCATCATCCTCATCAACCTGATGGCAGGAATCGCCATCCTTAGCCACGAGGTCTTTGTATTTTATGCACTTGCAGCCTTCATTTTTTTCCGACATCGGGATCAGAAGGCACCGACCCGAAATGATTTGATAAGCCGTGGCCTATCCCTGCTTCCTGCCGCTGGATGTTTCCTGCTGACCTTAATTTACCACGGCACTCCCGCGCAAGCCGAAGCAGTCAATCAATCATGGTTACCCCTTTGGCGGCTTATTGATCCTGGAAACCCGGCCCTAGAAACACCGAGTGCTTCAATCCAAGCCCTCGGATGGTCTTCCAAACAAGGACTTTCACTCAGTCTCTACCTTCTGACGTCGGGATTCTATCAACCGATGGCGTGGGCCATGGTCTTCGTGATTTCCTTTGGTTTAATGATCCTGTTCACCGACCGGGACAACATGAGCCATACCTCTCCCGGGCTCGCGGTGAAGATCAAATTCACAGCCATTATGGTGGGGCAATGGATCTTAATTTCTCCGCTCTTTCTGCTGGGGGTCGATTATGGGAGATGGCTCTTCTTATGGGTTGCCAGCTCAATTGTCCTCTACATCGAGAACCGCCGGGCACCACTTTGGATGGAGATGTTGGTGCATGCCTTGTTCAAGAAAGCTAGATTTCAACAACTCTTTCAGCGTCTGCCCGCAAGAGACTGGTATCTGCTTTTTTTCGGAGTTCCCGTGTGCTGGAACCTCCACAACTTTCTTTTTGCCAGTCCGATCTGCCGTCATTTTGAGACGATTTGGCGATGGTTCTGACTCAAAGAGTCCAACGTCACTGAGGCCAAATTCTGTCACAACATTGATGTCAAATTATCCAAACAACTGGGCCGTGGTGATTCCCTTGGCCAATGAAGAAAAAGAATTGCCCGAATTTGCAGAGGCTCTTCGTTCGGTGATGGACGAGGCGGGAGGCGGCACGATCTATTTCATCATTGATCGGGTGTCCACAGACCGAACCCTCGAATTATGCAAAGACCTCGAAAGAGATGATTCACGCTACAAATACAAGTGGATTCCTCATAACCGGAACGTCGTGGACGCCTATATCAACGGCTTCAAGGAAGCCCTCAAGGACGGGCATGAAATCATCATCGAGATGGACGGAGGGATGTCCCATGATCCGAGGGCGATTCCGGCCTTTTTACGGGCACTCAACGAGGGCAATGACTGTGCATTCGGTAGCCGGTACATCAACGGAGGGTCAATGGTAGATTCCCCCTTTCGACGACGCCTTCTTAGCAAGGGGGGAACGGTTCTGGCTCGATGGTTACTAGGTGCGAAGCTCGCCGATATGACCTCTGGGTTCCAAGGATTCCGGC
>JANYFB010000170.1 GCA_025362955.1 Akkermansiaceae bacterium | reverse complement strand
GCCGGACAGCGCGAGTTTTTCGTAATCGTCGGTGGTCCGGCTGACCATGTGGCCGTGTGGCTCGATGTATTTCATTCAGGGAAGAAGTTGAGAGTTGAGAGTTGATGGAAAGAGAGAGAGTTGAGGAGCCTAGGCGTTCATTTATTTTCTGCCTATCACCCATCATCTCTCAACTATCGACTCTCTTCCCGGCAGTGCCGCTCCAAAAGCACCTTGGAACGGGGCGCTGATAGGAATCTCCGGGCTGTGGTCGGAAAAGGATTCCAGCACGGCTTTCGCGCGGTCGGGGCGATTCGCCTGCAGGATCGGCAGCGCTTTTTTCAATGCGGTGTAGCGGTAATCCTCATCCCCCTCGTGGCGGTCGATCCGGTCCAGAAACGCGGCGAGGTTGATGAGCATGTGACGCGCATCGATGAATTGGAGGTCAAGGAGTTCCTTCTTGCTCGGCATGAAGAAAGGTTACGCAGAAATTTTCAAATTCCCATCGTGAAGAATGAGGAAATTGATCACCGCTTGCCAGCGGGCCTGGGACCGTGTGGACTCCGCGCGTGCTTGCCATTTACGTGCATAATTTGAATCCGATCGCCCTACCGATTTACCACGACGTGGCGTTGCGGTGGTATGGGATTGCCTATCTGTTGGGCTTTGTCGCAGGATTTCTGCTGCTGAAAAATTTGGCCCAGCGGGGAATGTGGGTGCTCAAAGCGGAAAAAACCGCCGACTTCATCGCGGCCGCAGCCTTGTTCGGGGTATTCATGGGCGGGCGCATCGGTTATATCTTGTTTTACTACATCCCAAAGGAAGGGATCGAGAGGTTGATGCATGATCCTTTGATCATTTTGCGAGTGTGGGAAGGTGGAATGGCCAGCCACGGCGGCATTCTGGGACTGGTGATTTTCACATGGTTCTACGCGAGAAAATACCAAGTTTCTTGGACCGGGCTGGGGGATGGCTTGTGCGTCGTTGCGCCTTTGGGTTTGTTTTTCGGACGGATGGCGAATTTCATCAACGGCGAACTCTATGGACGAGTCGCAAATGGACTGTCTTGGGCGGTGAAATTCCCGCTGACATTAGTGGATGGAAACGCGCCGGAATACGCGCGTTTCGATGATGTCGCTGCCGCAGCCGCGCAGGTCGAGCCGAACCTTGAGAAGGTCAATCAAGCTCTCCAGACGGCAACCAATCAGGACTATCTTTACGCGAAATCCGCCTATTTCGAAGCCCTGCTTGATGCGAATCGGCATTCAGATAAAGTCACGGCGGCCATCGAACCCTATCTCGAACCGCGCCATCCTTCACAGATCTATGAAGGCCTGCTAGAGGGATTACTGCTCTTCACCATTCTCTATGTCGTGAGAATTAAATTCCCAAAAGCTGCGGACGGGTTGTTAACCGGCCTCTTCTTCGCGCTTTACGCTGTTTTCCGGATTTTCGGGGAACAATTTCGCGAGCCGGACGCTGCGATGGTAGGAATCCTAACCAAAGGGCAGTTTTTCTCGTTCTTTATGTTCGCCTTCGCCGCAATCTTCTTTGCCCATGCGTGGCGAGGGTGGAAAAAGCAGCAGAACACGGCCTAAACTCTGTTCAAGGCGTTTCCGGGTTTTTAGATCGATCAGGCAAATGCCAGGGCGGATTTTTTTCGTATTCCTTTTTAAAGCCCGGCAACCAGCGCTCCAGCACTTCGACCATTTGTGGAGAAACGACTGGGGAAATCACAATCATTTGTAGCTGGGCCGCCGCGAAAAACAGCAAGACCAGCGCGATCACCCGCAATGGATTCAATGGGCTGGCATCCACGCGATGACCTCCCGTGTGGTCCCAAAGCGTGGAACCCAGCCGTTTGGCGGTGACGAGGCTCAGAATTTGGCAGAACACCGCGAGCAGCCCCCAGCCGAAGCCGACGCCGGTAAACATGACCCGCAACGTGCGGCGGATAGATTCTGCTAGAGTAAGTCGCGAGCTGTCCTTATTTACGACGTGGAGTCCTAGCAGCCATTTTCCCGGCGTGGTTCCGACGTAGTGGAGAAGCAGGGCCTCAACCGCAAACCACGGCACATATTGAAGAAACATCACCCAGGGATTCAGCATTACGGCCTCGATGTTCTGCCGGGCAGCCCACATGCCAAGCCACCAGATGCCGGAATAGAGCGAGAGGTCGAACCACCGCGCCCAGAAGCGCCTGCCATAGAAGATCTTCTGTGGGAGGGGTGGGGGCGTGGCGCGGTCGTTGCGAGGCGACTGGTCCGCTGCGGGTAAGAGTGTATTTTTTGGAGTGGCCGCTAGCTCGAATTCGCGAGTGAAAATATCAATCGCAATCAAGGGTCGCCAATCACCGAGTCCTTCATGCCAGGCGGGCGTGCTGGCGGGCAGCTCGCCTTCCTCGATTTTCCGGCGAATCTCAAAATCGTGGATAGGGCCGATTTTCTCACCGTCGCGGATGATCCAGATGTCCATGGGTTAGAGGTTCCGCAGGGATTTCGCCGCGTCACTGCGGGCGGCGAAGAAAGCAGGGACGAGAGCGGCTAAGGAGCAAAGGATGAAGGCCATCAGGGCGAAGAGGGCTTGTTCCCACGGGTTGTTATAGGCTGGAAGGACGTTGAAACCGGTGAAGGACGACGTGAAGGGATCGAAGCCGAGAGTCCGAAAAACTGCTTGGATATTTCCCCGGAAATGGATGACCAGCCGACCAAGTCCGACTCCGAGAATGGCACCGAGCGTACCGAGGATCATGCCCTGATAGAGAAACACCCGGACGATTTGGTTAGGCGCCGCGCCGAGCGCTTTCATCACGCCGATTTCCCGCCGCTTCTGGATCGTAACGGTGAACATGACGGCCATCATTGAAAAGGCGGAGACGATGACGATGAACGAAAGCAGGAAATACATCATGCCGCGCTGTTGCTCGATGAGGGAGAAAAACGCCTGATATTGTTGCCCCCAGGTGAGGAGCGACCACTCGGGCCCGAGCGTTTTGCGGGCACTCGCAGCGAACGTTTCCGCCGTGTAGGGATTGTCGAGTCGCAAGGCAATTCCCTGCACTGCCTGACCCAATCCGGCGAGATCCTGAGCGAGGGGGAGGGGAACGAAAAGGTCCGGTGTCACGGCCATTTGCGACGCCTGATAGACTCCGATGACCTGCGCTTCCTTGGGGAGGACGACGCTTTTAAGGCCTTTCAAAGTTTCGCCGTCCATTTTCTCCGCATCGGTGGCATTGAGATCGGCGATCGCTTTTTCGATTTCGATTTTGGTCTTGGCTGCGAAGCGGAAAAGCTGCGCTGCTTCGTCTTTTTCCGAGCTGTCCATGGCGACAAGGATGCTGGCTAACAGTTCGTGTTCTGGCTCGCGGATGTCTTCAGCGAGGATGGCATCGAGCGCGGTGTAGGATTCGCGGTAGGCATCGAAGGTGAGTGAAAATTTTTCTCCCTCCGGCTTCCATGCTCGGGTCAGGGCTGTCGTGGATTTTCCCCAAGCTTCTTGATAAGCCTCGCGGACGGGGGGCTTTTCGGTGGACTTGTAGGCGCGCATGACTTCCTCGAAATTCCGGGTGGAATAGAGGCGGATCTTGTCGCCCACGCCGATTCGCAGTTGCTCGGCGAGAATCGACGAAATGACGACCCGATCATCGATTCCCAGATCTGCGGTGGATGTGGG
>JANYFB010000163.1 GCA_025362955.1 Akkermansiaceae bacterium | reverse complement strand
GAAGATCGCGGAGAATCGCCGACGGTGTGAGCGGAAAGACCTAAAAATTCCGGACATCGTCAAGGCTGACCGTGTTTTTCGGATCCACATTGGTTTTACCATCCTTGCCCATCGACCAAAGGTCGAAATCCGGATTCATGGTTTTGGGATTGGCCGCTCCCGCTGGACTCTTTCCGCTCCGATAGCAGTAGGGACTGCCCCAAGGATCATTGATATTAGCAGAGGTAGGAACTGCCGCTACGATATCTACCCAACCTTGCTTTGAAGTCACAGGATTCAAATCAGGGAGGTAAATTTTGGTGGCTTTGGTCCAAGTGGTCGGAGATCCTTGGTTAGCATAATCATAACCCTCAAAAAACAATTTGGGATAGAGCACCAAGTAGGTCAAACTTCTGCCCGAGGTATTGCCATCTGCGGAATCGGGAGTTGCGGGATATGCTCCCATATCCAGCTTGTACTCCTCGATCGCCTTGGATAGCAGGGCGATTTGGACTTTGGCTTTTTCTTCTTTTTGCCGTTCAGTGACGAAGCCGAAGGAACCGACGATGAGTACGGCGAGGATGACGATGATCGTGATGACTGCGATCAACTCGATAAGAGTGAAGGCCGGCTTGCCGTGGCGACGGGTTGTTTTCATAATCCTAGGATTTTTAAGCTGAGGGCGAAAGGGATTCCAGCGATTTACTGGTTACCCATCGTCGAAATCATCTTAATCAATGGTAGGAACAATGCAAATACAACCGCACCGACGATGAGGGCCAAAATCACAATCATGATCGGCTCGAGGATGGACGTAAGGGCGGTGACTGCGTTATCCACCTCATCGTCATAAACGTCCGCGACCTTGAGAAGCATCTCGGGGAGCTGTCCGGTTTCCTCGCCCACGTCCACCATGGAAATGACCATATTCGGGAACACTCCGGAGGCTTGCAGCGGCGTGACAATGGTTTCCCCTTCTTTGACGGCCTCGTGGACTTTTTCGATGGCCTGAGAAATGACGACGTTGCCGGCGGTGTCGCGGGTGATGTTAAGCGCTTGGAGGATGGGAACGCCAGAGGTGACGAGGGTGCCAAGGGTCCGGGAAAAGCGTGAAACCGCGCTTTTGCGTTGGATGTCCCCGAGGATCGGCATTCTCAATTTCATGTTGTCCACTGCCTTGCGGCCACCGGTGGTGCGCCCCCAGAGATTAAAGAGGAAAACGCCGATACCAAACATGATAAAGACAAACACGACGTTGGGAACGATCAGCGGTCGTGCGAGGAAGAATTCCGACATGCCGAACACGATCTTCGAGATCAGTGGTAGGTCGGAGTCCGCACTGGTAAACATTTCCCGGAATTTAGGCACGATGAAAATCATCAGAAACACGAGGATGCCGACAGCGATGAACATGACGATCACCGGATAGACCATGGCGGAAACGATCTTGTTTTTCAGCTTTTGCGCCTTTTCCTGATACTCGGCGAGACGGTTGAGGACAACCTCGAGAACACCGCCGAGTTCCCCGGCTTTGACCATGTTCACGTAGAGTTTATTAAAAATTTTCGGGTGTTGGGCGAGGGATTCCGAGAAAGTGGAGCCGCCTTGGACGTTTTCCGCGAGGGCACTGACGGTGGACTTCAGGATGGGATTGGGTTCTTGCTTTTCCAGCACGGTAAGACTGCGGAGGAGAGGTAATCCCGAGTCGATGAGGGTGGCAAGCTGGCGAGTGAAAATCATCAGGCTTTTCGGTTTGATGCGGCCACCGGTCCGGCCCTTAGGACCGCTCGGTTTGGCTTTGACCTTTTCCTTGGTTTTGACCGGAGCGGCTTTTCCTTTTCCTTTTGATTTCCCTTCCTCGTTGATCTGAGTTGGGTAAAGCCCCTTGGCACGGAGTTGTTGGATCGCTTCGGTTTCGCTGGCGGCAGACACGGTGCCTGTCGTCTGTTCTCCTTTTGCGTCGAGTGCGGAATATTGAAAATTAGCCATCGGAATGAATGTTTTTTTGAGGGTTTTAAAAAGTTCTGTAAAGGATGTAAGTGGATCGGGCGAAAAAACGATCGTCTGCCCTCCGCAAAGCAATGAAATGTTAGGTGTATTTAAGTACTTCCTCGATCGAGGTGGTTCCTAGGTAGATATTCCGCAAGCCATCCTCGCGGAGGGTATTCATGCCGAGTTCCACGGCTTTTTGTTTGAGGACTACGGAAGGCGCGCGCCCGGTGATCAGCTCGCGGATCGGGTCGGTGACGTTGAGTAATTCATAGAGTCCGCGGCGGCCGCGGTAGCCGGAGTGGGCACAGACAGGGCAGCCGCCACCGGTGAAGAATTGTTTGTCCCCGAGTTCATGGGCGGAGATGCCGAGTTGATTGAGGATTGCTTCATTCGGCTCATAAGGAGTTTTGCATTCCTTACAAATCGTCCGGACGAGTCGCTGGGCGAGAATTCCTTCGAGCGACGCGGAAACGAGGAAGGGCTCGCATCCCATATCGACCAGTCGGGTAACTGCGCCGGGAGCATCGTTGGTGTGAAGAGTGGAAAGAACCAAGTGCCCGGTGAGGGCTGCTTGGATACCAATGGTGGCGGTTTCCTTATCGCGCATTTCCCCGATCATGATCCGGTCCGGGTCTTGGCGGAGGAAGGCGCGGAGGACGCGGGGAAAATCGAGTCCAATGGCATCGTTGATCGGGATTTGGATGATTCCGTCGATGTCATACTCAACCGGGTCTTCTGCGGTGAGAAGTTTGGCATCAATGGTGTTAATCCGGCGTAGCGCGGCGTAAAGGGTGGTTGTTTTCCCTGCGCCGGTTGGGCCTGTGACAATGAAAATGCCGTTAGGCTTCTCGATGGTGTCGGTGATGTAATTGTAGATATGCTCGGTCAGGCCGAGATTTTCGAGCGAGAGATTGATGGACGAGCGGTCGAGGACGCGAAGCACGATGGACTCGCCATGGTGAGTTGGGAGCGATGAAACCCGCATATCCACCTGCTTTTCGCCAAATTGTTTGACGATCCGTCCGTCCTGAGGAATGCGTCGCTCGGCGATATTCATGTTCGCCATGACTTTAACGCGGGAGAGAATCGGCAACGCGAGGTGAACCGGTGGCGGAGCCATTTCGTAGAGCCCACCGTCCACCCGGTAGCGAATCTTGAAGTCTTTCTCAAATGGCTCGAAATGGATGTCCGAGGCTTTTTCCTTGATTGCCTGATAGAGAACCAGATCGACGTAACGAATGATTGGCGCGGAGTTCGCTTCGGACTCCAGCTCGGCAAGGTTGAGGTTCTGACTGCCGATTTCCAATTGGCTGAGGATGTCTTCCATCGCCTTTCCTTCACCGCCGTAGCATTCGTTGATTTTGGCCTCGACGAGGTAATCCGGGGCGACCACGACATTGATTTCGCGCCCCAGAGCGAAGCGCAAATCTTCGGGAGTCTGTGGATTTAAGGGGTCCACCAAGGCCACATAGAGACCCGTTTCGTCGAAATTTACCGGTAGGGCACCGTGCAGCCGCGCGGTTCCTGCCGGGACAAGGGCTAACAGTGCCTCAGGTGGCGTCCAATCCCGCAGGTCCACCATGCTGGTGCCAAGTTCGGAGGCGACGATCGGCCAGATATCGTCGTGGCTCTGGATGACTTGGAAGTCGGCGAGAATTTCCGCAATTTTTTTACCACTGTGAGAGACCTCCGCGAGAATTTCCTGCGAGAGCGCTGCGTCGATCAGGCCGCGCGATTGGAAAAGTTCGATAATCTGTTGATTGTCCATGGACGAGAAAGCCGGGTTTGGTCAAAAAAGGTCGGGAAGGATGAAGGTCAATCTGCGTCTGACATGGTGGCGTGGACCACTTCGTTACCTGAGGTAAGGCCGGAGAGCACTTTGCGGATGCCGTCTTCGCGCAGGGTCCGCATTCCGAGTTCACGCGCGCGGCGGCGGAGTTGGGTCGTGGTGAGGCCGGTGTTGATCATGCCGCGGACTTCATCATCAATGAGGAAAATTTCGAAAATTCCCATCCGGCCTTTGTAACCGTTGCCACGGCATTTCTCGCAGCCGACCGGGCCGAAAATCGTGGCCTCGACCATGCGGGATGCATCCAGCGAGAGAGCCCGCATTTCTTTGTCGGTCAGCTCGGCTGGGCCTTTGCAGATCGGGCAGAGCTTCCGCACCAGTCGCTGGGCAAGGACTGCGCGGACGGCGGAGGCGATGAGGAATGGTTTCACTCCGATATCTGCGAGACGGGCGACAGCGGAGGGAGCGTCATTGGTGTGGAGGGTGGAGAAAACCAAGTGACCGGTAAGGGATGCGTTAATGGCAATGTTAGCGGTTTCCGCATCCCGGATTTCCCCGATCATGATAATGTTCGGTGCTTGGCGAAGCATCGCGCGGAGGGCGGCGGCGAAGGTCATGCCGATGTCTGTTTTCACCATGACCTGATTGATGCCGGGAAGCTCGTATTCCACCGGGTCTTCCACCGTGATGATTTTCATGTCCGGCTTGTTGATCACGTTGAGACACGCATAAAGCGTCGTGGTTTTTCCCGAGCCGGTCGGTCCAGTGACAAGAATGATGCCGTCTGGAAGACCAAGGAGACCTTGGAAGACTTCTTGGTCATCCGAGAAAAAGCCGAGCTCTGGCAGCCCGAGCAACAGCGCGGTTTTATCCAAAATCCGCATAACGATGGATTCGCCGTGATTTGATGGAACCGAGGACACCCGAAGATCAACCTCCTTGTCGCCCATTTTAAGCTGGATGCGCCCGTCTTGGGGGAGGCGTTTTTCCGCGATGGACATGGTGCCGCTCATCACCTTCAAGCGTGCGATGATCGCTGGCAGCAATTTCTTCGGATGGGTATCCACATGGACAAGTTTGCCATCCAAGCGATATCGCACACGGACGGAGGTCTCTAACGGCTCGATGTGGATATCCGATGCGCGGAGGCGGAAAGCTTCTGTTAGCAATTGCATCACCAGTCGGATGATCGGAGCATCATCGCCAGCCACTCCGGCTTCCGCGTCACCTCCAGTCACGGAATAACCAACGGCTGCAGCAGAAGTCTCGCCTGTGTGGTAAAACTGGCGGAGGTGATCCTGAATGTCTTGTTGGGTGACACAGAGCAGATTCAGTTCACGGCCAATCACATGCGGCAAACTGTCCAAGGATTCAAAATCAAGGGGATCCGCCAGCGCGATCGTGAGTGAGGCCCCTTCATCTTGCACTGGAATGACCCGGTAGCGCTTCGCAATGTCATCGGAAATGGCTTCCGTGATTCCAGGATTGAAGGCGATATCTGATAGACGGACAAAAGGAATTCCGGCATTTGCGGCGAGTGTTTTTGCCACATCCACCTGACTAAGAGCGGTATGCGCAAGCAAATGTTCTACGATCGTTTCATTCCCTGCGAGGGAACTTCGCGCCTGAGCGACTTCTTCGACGCTCACCATTCCGGCTTCGGCGAGCAATTCTGCGAGATATTCTTCGTTGGAAAACACTGGGCAATCAGTCCTTGGAGGTGGATTTTAGAACGCACGGTTTTAGCTGTCAGCTCTCCTGCGTCTTCCGCAGATTGGTCAAGCCACCCTCCGCTGTCAACCAGCCACATCGCAAGAATCCACGATTTCAGGCTCTAAATTCATCGGATTACCCCGGCTGGAACCATTTGTAAACACCATGCCCATCCATCCGCATCGTTTTAGAATTCAAACGATTCAAATTCATTTCCTCTAAATTGATCTTGGCGAGTAAAATAACACCTACAAATTCACTCACCTTTCATATTCCCGGTTGTCCTTTCCGGTCGAGCCACTACCCTCCGCGAAGGTGTCAAACAGCGACACCGATTTTCGAAAACTTTCATGTCCAGCCTTCTCCAGCGACCCACCGGCAAACGTGTTCTCCTCATGGGCACCTGCCTTTGCGATGCATTTTATGACGACGTCGCGCGTGCCACGGTCGAAGTCCTCGAACATCTCGGAGTCTCCGTGGAATTCCCCGAAAACCAAACTTGCTGTGGCCAACCGGCCTTCAATTCAGGTGACTGGATCGCGTCACGGAAAGTAGCCCGCCATACCGCTGCCGTGTTCGCGGGAGAACTTCCTGTCATCGTCCCCTCCGGCTCTTGCGCGGCGATGAATTTCCATGGAAATCCGCTTCAGTTCGAGGAAAATCCCGATGTCTCAATCGACTCGCTCGCCCGCCGGACTTGGGAGATCATGGACTTCATTTACAACGGTCTCGGCATCAAAAAATGGCCGGGGAAATTTCCTGAAACCACCCGCATCGCCTTCCATCGCTCCTGCCATAGCCGCGGCACTGGCAGCGGCGAGGCAACCCTGAAGCTCTTGGAATCCGTCGAAAACGCCCTTGTCACTCCGTTCGGCCAAGCCGAGCAATGCTGCGGTTTCGGCGGCACCTTTTCCGTCACTTTCCCCCACATTTCCGGGCGGATGGGCTCGCTCAAGCTCGACCATATCCTGGAAACGAACCCGGACATCCTCGTCAGCGGCGATATGTCCTGCCTCATGCACCTCAATGGCCTCGCCATCGCCCAAGGCCGTCCGATCAAACATCTTCACGCGATCCAGATTTTGAGAAATTCACTCCCATGATCGGCATCCAACCCATCGACCAGTACGCCCGCGATATTTCCGACGAGAAGCAGCACTCGGTCATCGACGGCTCTGCGGCAGGCACGGACAAGCGCTATTACGTCCTCCACAAGGACTACCCGGACCCGGATGCCTTGCGGAAATTGGCGGCAGCGATCAAGGATCACACCCTCCACCACCTCGGCGATTATCTGGCGAAGGCGGAGAAATCCCTCACCCAGCGCGGCGTCCACGTCCACTACGCAGCCACCGATGAGGATGCCCGCCAGACGATTCTAACGATTCTCCGCCAACATAACGTCGCCCAGCTCACGAAATCGAAATCCATGGCGGCCGAGGAAATCCACCTCAACCCGTTCTTGATAGACAACGGTGTGGAGTGCCTGGAGTCCGACCTCGGCGAATTCATCATCCAGCTCGACGGCGACGAGCCATCCCACATCGTCAAACCGATCATCCATAAGAACCGCCGGGACATCGCTAAAACCTTCCTGCGCGAAGGCATTTGCAGCGATTACAATGACGATCCGGGAACCATCACCCGCCGCGCCCGCGTCCATCTCCGGGCGAAATACATGGAAGCCCAAGCCGGCATCACCGGTGCGAATTTCGTCTGCGCGGACACGGGTCGGCTCGTCCTCGCCACAAACGAAGGAAACTCGCGCTTCGGCATGGCCCCAGTGCCGCTGCACATCGCGCTCGTCGGCATCGAAAAAATCATCCCAGAAGAAAAGGATCTAGCAGTTTTTCTCAACTTGTTAGGCCGCTCCGCTACCGGCCAGCAACTCACCGTTTACACTGAGTTTATCAACGGCCCGCGCTCCGCAAACCAACCTGACGGCCCCGAGCACATGCATGTCGTCTTCATGGACAACGGCCGTACCGATGTTCTCGCCTCGAACTGCAAGGAAATCCTCCGCTGCATCCGTTGTGGTGCTTGCCAGAATGTCTGCCCGGTCTATCGTCAAGCCTCCGGCCATGCCTACCGCTCCACTTATGGCGGCCCAGTCGGCGCGGTGCTTTCGCCCATACTTTTCGGCAGTCGCTTTCCCGAACTCGCCGACCTCCCGAAAGCCTCCTCGCTCTGCGGAGCCTGCAACGAAGTCTGCCCAGTCGATATTCCAATCCCCGATCTGTTACTGCGCCTGCGCGACAAGGCGAAACGCGAATCCATCCCCTCCGCCGGTGCCATTCCCATGTCGCCCTTCGCCACCCTCGCCACCTCGCCCTCGCTCTGGCGCACTGCCATGACCATGAGCAAAGCGATGAATCACCTACCGATCCAAGTCGCACCGATCAAGCCGCTCCAAGATTGGTTAGGCCAACGCACGCTTCCCGAAAGCCACGGCGGAGATTTCAGGAAATGGTTGAAGAACAGGAAGGAAGTTAGAAGTTAGGGGTTATTTGTTAAACGGAAATCTTTTCGCTCAAAAATTCCAACCTATAACCAAAACCCATATTCACCCATGTCGCGCTCCGCCATCTTCGCCAAGATCCAATCCGCTAACGCAGCTTTGAAAACCAGAGCCGCTTATCCGAAATACGACATGGTGCTCGTCCACTCCCTGCCCAAGCTCGAGGGCACGGATCTCTGGGAAATCTTCGCCCGGAATTTCTCCGCAGTGAACGGCAAACCGATGGATTCGGTTAGCCAGTTGATCGACTTCCTCAAAACGAACCAACAGCTCCACGGCTACTGCGATCCCGCGCTCTTTGACGCTATCGGCAGCCGACTCGCCGCCGCCGGCCTCATTGTGGAAACCGAATATCACCGCGACCGCTACGATGATTACCAATTCGGCATCACCCGTGCCACCGGTGCCATCGCGGAATCCGGCTCTGTTATCCTCGACGACGATCGCACCTCGCATCGCCTCGCCGCGCTTTCGCCATGGGTCCACGTCGCCGTGTTAGAGCGGGCGGAAATCCACCGCACCATCCCGGATGCCATCGCTGCCTTTGGCGACAGTTCTAACATCATCTGGTGTACTGGCCCGTCCAAGACGGCCGATGTCGAGGGCATCCTCATCGAAGGCGTCCATGGCCCCGGCGAACAAATCGCGCTGCTCGTGAAGGGCGGCTGCTAATCGCTCTCACGCGATCACGTGAAAAACAGAAACTTGCCATCCCGGCGCAGGGTTGATAGTTAACGAATCTTGATTACGTTATTCCGTCCATCCAGAGTATTTATCCTGCTCGTGGCCTCCTGCCTGGCGTGGGTGGGCTTCCTTTCTTTGGCGTTCGTGATCTGCAAGGCGGTATCTATCGGATGGCTCATCGGTGGCGCGTTTGTTCTCGCGCTGACGATCTGGCTCGTGGTGATGTTCCGGGAAATTTGCGAGACCATTTCTCATCGCGTGACGGGAGTGTTTCGCATCACGACCCGCTGATTTTTCACCCGCAGGTTTGACATCTCGGCACGGGCTGAAACATTTGCGGCCATGTACGAGGCTGCGGGAAAAATCAAATTGATCAGCGAGACGCAAACCTTTCCCAGCGGCTTCATGAAGCGGGAGTTCGTCGTCACCACCGCACATGACAAATACCCGCAGGATCTCAAGTTCGAGATGGTGAAGGATAAGTGCGCGGCGCTGGACTCGTTCACGAACGGAGAAGAAGTGCAGGTCACCTTCGACATCCGCGGGAATGAATATAACGGAAAATATTATGTGAGTTTGTCCTGTTGGAAACTCGAGGGTGCCGACGGATCGCCTACGCCGGCCCGTAAACCGCAGGCCACCACCACTCCCTCGACCCCCGAGCCATCCGGCAGTGACTTGCGGAATGATGACGACGATTTCGACGACGACGTGCCTTTCTAACAAACTTTCTCTCGGCTGCCGTCACTCACTCCCGCCTTGAACAAATTGAGGTGACGCCGCACGGTCCGCCGCCTTGCCGCCCGCTTCCTCCATCCCACCCGTGACCCGCCACGAGCCGCCATGGGCTTCTGGGCTGCGGGCCGCGCGGGCGAATGTAGTGCCGGGCTTGATCGTACAAGGCCTGATGCTCGCGCTGTTACTGGCCTACTATTTCTATCCGCCGACGCGAAATGGGCTGGATGCGCTTGCGGCCATCAAGGCCCGTTGGAGCTACGGCTACACCGCCATCGCCTCGATCATTGCGGGGGCGATTATCCCGGAACTGCTGCGGATCTTCGTTTTCCAAAAAGGAAAAATCCGGCTGCTGAATTTCGAGAACCTCGTTTTCAGCGTGCCGTTCTGGTGCTTCATGGGCGTAACGGTGGATTTTTTCTACCGCTGCCAAGCGGGCTGGTTCGGCGCGCAGGTGAGCTTCGCGGTGGTGGTGAAGAAAGTGTTAGTCGATCAATTTCTTTACAATCCCCTGTTCGCCGCGCCCGTCACGAGCTGGCTTTACGATTGGAAAAACCGCAGTTTTCGTTTCCAAGGAGTCAGCGCGTTTTTCACGACGGACTACTACCGGGATGTCGTCGTTCCTACCCTGTTCGCGACTTGGGGCGTGTGGATTCCCATCGTGACGATCCTCTATTCGCTGCCCTCGCTGTTGCAAATCCCGCTGTTCGGTCTGGCGCTCTCGCTGTGGGTGATGCTCTACACTTGGATGAGCGAGCAACGGGCGCGATGATTTTCGCGATTGCCTCTGGTTTTTGATGAACTCTCGTTTACTGTTCGCATGAACCGATGGACCACGATA
>JANYFB010000300.1 GCA_025362955.1 Akkermansiaceae bacterium | reverse complement strand
CCAGTTCTTTCAGCTTCTCGTCCATCTCTGCAAGCTTCTCGTCGGCCTCGCCTAAATCCGCCTTCGCCTTGTCACTCAATTCCCCTTTTTTCACCTCATCGCGGTGCCAATCCATCCGCTCCTTCGCCTCGCGGGTGGCACGGATTGCTTCCTCAAGAGTCTGTTTCGCCCCCTCTTGTTCCGCCCTTAGTTCCTGCCGCGCCAGCGACTCGGCCCCCTCGTCGATCCGAAGCGTCACCCACTCGGAAAAGCCGATTCCTGGTCCACCCTTGTCCGCTGGTCTTCCATCCTCAGCCCTCACGCGGACCCGCATTTCACGGACTTCGGGAAAACGTGACCTCATTTCACCGATCACCACCGCCATCTCACCACGGAATCTCGGCGGCTTGGTCCCCGTCACCCGCAGCGGTAAAATGCCTTCTAACATACCGCTCTTCCCGCCTGCATCCACTTCCACCACCAGCTTGGCCACGGAAAAATCTTCCGTAACTTCATACTTCAAGCCCACCACCTCATCCGGGCGGAGCTTCAAATCCCTCTGCACCGGGCTGAGTAAAACCACCTCCGGCACCCGATCCTCCATCACCTCCACCGGAAAACGCAGCGCCTCGATCCGCCTTCCTAACCGATGCTTCAGCATCGCCACCCCTTCTCCCGATCCGCCGGGGCCGAGCTGCCATGAAAAGCTCACCCGCCCGCCATTGGCCGCGCTCTCGACCACGCCATCGGCCACGCGTTTTCCCGCCACCTCTAACCATGCGGACTCGACCGCGGTATTGGTGCGGCCTGCGAGAGTCACCCGCGTGCCTGCCACCGCTACTACGCCTCGCTCCAGCGCGGACTCCACCGGCAGTTCCTTGGTATATTCCGGGAAATTCAAAGTCATTCTCGGCGATGAAATCGCGGGTAATGGCCAAACCGTGATGCCATATCCATCGCTTTCATCCCGCCCCGCTCTTGCTCGGTAGCGGAAACTTGTCTTCGCCGGGTCCAGCACATAGTGGAAAACGGCCCCATCCCTCGTCATGTCCTGTGAAACTTTTTCCCCTTTTTCCAACTCCATCTCCAACTTCATATTCTTTCCCCGCCCGACGTAAGCCACCTCGATTCTAACCGCATCGCCTGCGATCACTTCCAGATTCCCCGGCTTCACCATAAACCGCCCGGTCGCCGTATTTCCCAGATCCGAAAATGGCACCACCGCCCGCACGAACAACCGCGACGCCTCACCCGGCCACACCACGAATGCCAGCGCCATCAATCCCGCCAACGCCGAGGCCGGTCGCCCCCAGCGCCGCGTCGTCCGCGCCGCCTTCACTTCCACCGCCGCGTCCACCGTCCCGGCATCCGCCTCCGCGGCCTTGCCTAACATCTCCATCAATCCCGCCGAAACCCCATCCCCATGATGCGCGAGTTCCAGCACCGTGCTCAGGCGCTCCTCCATTTCCGGGTGCCGTCCTTCCAGCCAGCGGGCCACCTGCAACAGCCGGATCGGTTTCAACATCGGTGAAAATCCGAACCACGCCGCCGCCAGCACTGCGGAAATCCACAGCCCGGACATGACCCACCGCAGCGCAAGCGGCAGCGGCGCAAACAGAAAATCCACCGCCATCAGCACCAGCAATCCGCCCAGCGCCACCGTCGCCACCACCAATCCCGCCCGCACGCACTGCACCCGGCGGATGCGGCTCCGCACCGCTTGCAGCCGCGCTTCGATCTCGTGGGACGGTTTCATGATTGTTTCCATTACGGCAGTCCCCCCGCCCTTCTGATCACCCATTCGCTAGTGAGTAAAAGCGCCAGCAGGCCCATCACCCAGCCACTGTCCCACAAGGCACTTTCGCGGATTTCCATGCGCTCGTTCTTATCGGTTAGAAATAGTGCGGCCAGCTCACCCGTCTTGTCCGGGGAAACGACTTTGCCGCCTGATAGGTCCGCGATGGTTTGGAGTAGCGGCAGATTCATCGTCGTTTCTGCGAGTTCCACCGGGCCGCGAGATCCCACCACCCGGAAGCCGGTCTTCAGCTCGCCCGCGCCGTCCTCCTGGATCAAGCCGTCCGCCCGCTCCCCGCGCAGCCTCACTGCATATTTTCCCGCCTTCGCGAAACGATCCAGATCCGCTTCGTAAAGCCCGTCCGATCCAGCCACCGCCTTCATCGGCACACTTGCCAGCACCGCGCCATCGCGCAACACCTCCGCGTGCAGCGAGCCGTCGTCCACTGGCTTCAAGCTTTTGTCGCGCAGCCTAGCCGTCACCTTAGCCCGGTCGTCCGGGGTGTAGGTCAGTTGATCGGTGCCCAGTCGTGCCCGCGTGCCGCCGGAGCGCATGACCGGCCCGGCACCCCAGCGGACGAGATTCCCCCAGAACCGATGGTGATAGAGATCTCCCGCACCTTCGCGCAGCCGCCACGTCCTGTCTGTTAGCAGGAGCGCCACCTTGCCCTTTCCCGTCTGCCGCGTCACTAACAGAGCGGTCTTCGCTTCACGCTCCCGCCGGTTCGCTAGATCGTCCAAAGCGTTTGTTAGGCCCGCACCGTTGGCGACGCCTGCCTTTTCACTATCAGCCGCCGCTGTGAGCAAGACTTCCGCGCCATCCTTCAAGCCGCTCACCGGATGCCTCCATTTCAACTCAGGAAATCCCGCCCACACCTGCGCGTTCGCCAAATCCCCGATGCTTTGCTGCGTCACTGGATGCCCTTGGCCTTGGGACGTGAGCGCGAAATGAAACGGCTCTTCGCCCTCGCCGAAATAATTCCGATGCCCGTAATCCACCACCGCTGGCACCAGCGCCCGACCTGTTTCCGAGTCGATTGCATGGGGCATGAATCGCGGCCCGGCGACTATCACTAACAACGCGGCACGCTCATTCACGCAGCGTGAAACAGTCTGCCACGTCGCCTCATCCATCGCCTTCGGATCCACATCTCCCAGAATGATCACGTCGAATTTCCGCCACTCCTCCTCGCTCGCTGGCAAGCGCGTGGCCAGCGCCTCGCCGAATGGCCGCGCTGCCGAGGCCGCCACCGCCTCATCGCCCTGGCTCTCGATCTGGTCCGGGTGCAGCAGCACGTATTGCAACTGCACCGACTTGTCCCGCCCATAGAAAAGGTTCCGCAGATATCGGAATTCCCAGCGCGGATAGCTCTCCACGATCAGCACGTTGGTCCGCGCATCCGTGATGGAAGTCTCGAATTCCCAGGAATTATTCTCCTTGAATCGCTCCCCCTCCAACGCCCCGATTTCTACCTGATAGTCGCCCACCCCGCCCTCTTCCGGCACCTGCGCGAACCGCACCTCCTCCCGATGATGATCCTGCGGGATGGAAATTTCCCGCTCCTCCAGCACCTTATCTCCCCGCCGCAGCCGGACCATCGCCTTTTGGCCCTTGTAGCCGTCGAACTTCAAATCCGCCGCCACCTGCATTTTGTCTCCCAGATGGATCGCCTCCGGTGCGCGGACTTGTAGAATCGACGCATCGCGCGGCGGCTCCGCGCTGCCCACCGCCACCATCCCCACCGGCGCATCGAGAATCCCGAATCGCCGCGCCACGTCCTCCACCCGCTCCGGCCGATTGTGCCTGCCATCGCTGACCATCAGCACCCCGGCCAATTCATCCGGCGGCACCTCTTCTAATACCGTCCCCAGCGCCGCTGCTAGATCCGTCGCATCTCCCCAGCCCTCCGCCACCGCCTCGCCCTCCGCCCGCACGCTGCGGGCCGCCCGCACCACCCGCACCCGTAGTTTTTCCCGCAGTTTCTCCACGATCTTCGCCTTCGCCAGCGCCGCCTCGCCGATCTCGATCCGCGTCGCTACCGCCCCATCATCCTTCAACTGCATCGATCCTGAATCATCCAGCACCACCACCACCTCGCGCTGGACCTTCCGTTCCACCTTCCGCACCCACACCGGCTCGATCAAAATCCAGACTAACACCGCCAGCGCCGCCAACCTCAGCCCGATGATCCACCGCGCCCGCCCTGGTGTCACCGCCGCCGCCTCATAGCGGTAAAGCCACAAAATCAACTCCACCGCCGCTGCTGTAGCGACCGCCACCGCCCACAACGGCCAATCCGGAGAAAGCCTCCCCCCCCGCGAAATCCCTAGCAAAAGCCCCCAGCCCGCCAAAGCGACAACGGTGAAGCGGATGAGAATTTTCATGCGGAAAAAATCGAACCAGCGAATCGCCCCCGTGGCAACCGCACCCCACCCATACGCCTATTCCCCGCCGATTTCTCAAACCGGACGGCGAATCCACACCCGGACTGCGGAGACATGTCCGCCCTTTCCCACTGGACGACATGTCGGCTGGTGAAAAGCTCCGACGGCACCGATTCCTTACGTCGGTCGGTTCTACAGGATTTTGTCTTCACCTTTGGCCTTGTTCTCTGTCTCATATCGAGTGCTCGGTTTGCTTGTGCCTTTATCGCCGGGTTCGCGTTCGGTTTTGGAGGGCGACATGAGCACGCAATCCACGCCCCTTTTGCTGAGATGTCGGGCGATGACAATACCGGTGGGGCCAGCTTCGTAGCAGACTTTGAGATCGGAAAATTCGACGTTGATTTTTGCCGCAAGTTTCTGGAGAGCTTACGTCACGGCGGCGATGCTTCCGGCGCATTGTCCATGGTAGGTGGGGTCCTCGCGCCTTCCGCCAAGAGCGTGGGCGCTGGAAATTGTTTCCTTGTGGACATTGAGTCCGATGTAGTAGGTGTGAGTCATGGCGTGTTTAGGTATCTATTTAATGTTGGATAGGCTGCGGAGACTTCGTGTTCCCGCAGTAGCCCACGAAAACCCTAAGCACGCCTGTTGTTGTTTCAAAGGCTTTGGGCATTTCGAACTCCAGCCATAGAATCTCGGCAGAGAATATGAAGATTCGATTGGTCATTGTGGCATTGATCCTTGTCGCAACTAATTTTGCGACATTTTACATTGTTGATCGAAAGCCAACGAGTGTCGAAGCAATGCCGCTGAGTTATGTCCCCCCAAGTCGATTCAACCGCGGAGTCCTAATTTCGAAAGTTTCGCGGGGTGACAAGGACGCGGCGTTCGAGTTGGGAACCTACTATGCCCGCACTGACCTTCCGGAAGGCGCATACTATTGGTTTGGAATGGCACGTAAGCTCGGGCATAAGGGAGTCAATCAAGAGTTTCTTGATTTTTATGAGCATACGATTGTTGGCCAATTTGATGTTGGACCATGGCCCAAAGAATCGAAAAAGAACTAAGCCGAACAAGACACGTGACCGGAGTCGGTCCTTGGATTTTAATATTTTTGATTCTTAATATTGATTTCCAAGGACTGACCCCATCTCTGCACTGACCCCATCTCTGCATGACCCCATCTCTGCAGACCTACGTCTACCACATCGCTTGGGAATCCGAAGTCTGGATCGCCGTAGACCCCCGACCACATGATCCACTTCAACGGCGGACGGTTTCTTGGGCAGTATCCAGACTTGATGTATAGCTTATAACCTCCGCCAGCACCCAGTCGCCATCCAACCTCATGCCAATGTCCCGCACTGCCCACTTCCGGGTCGATCCAAAGCTCGCCCATGTTCTTGGCGAGAACTACACCTCCAGCGAGAAAGCGCTCAAGGAACTCGTCGATAATGCATGGGATGCCGAGGCCACCGAAGTCCACATCACAGTGCCGACCATTCTCACTGACGCCCCCATCATCGTGCAGGACAACGGCAGCGGCATGAAAACCGCCGAACTCGAATCCGAATACCTGAATATTGCCAGCCCTCGATTCAGCCGCAAAGGCGATCGGACACACAATCTCAACCGCATTGTCAAAGGCCGAAAAGGTATCGGAAAGTTCGCAGGACTGATCCTCGCCAGCGAAATGGAGCTTGTCACGCAAGCCGCAGGCAAACGCACCAGCGTCCTAATTTCCAAGACCGTTCTCATGGAAGCCCTTGGCGACCTTGAGAAAGTGCCCCTGCCTCTCGATGTAACCGACTCCGATCACCTCGACGCCAAAGGCACCACCATCACCCTACGCAACCTCAACCCCAAGCTCTCCCACCTCCAGCCCGACAAGCTCAAGGAACTTCTTGCCCTCGACTATGGTCGCGAGCCATCCTTCACCATTTTCGTCAACGGAGAGCGAGTCTTTCACCACGATATCCAAGGCGAGAAGTTTCAGACCGAAATCACCCTCCCTAACGGCCAGACCGCCACCGTTTCTTACACCATTGCGGATAAGCCACTGCCGGGCAAAAAATCAGGACTCAACGTCCGCGTCGGCGGCAAGAGCATCGGCAAGCCCCACCTCTTCGGCCTCGAAAACGACGACGCCCTCTCCGACAAACTCCGCCGCCGCATCGTCGGAGAAATTAATCTCCCCGCTGACTCTCTCGAACTTACCGCCGCCGGAGGCGATGTTATTGAGAGCGACAAAGGCTTCGAAATGCTCATGCAGGCAATGCCCGCCGAGCTTAAGCAGAACCTCGAAGCCACCCACACCAATGAGTTCAACCTTGCCAAAGGCCGCCTCACTCAGGCGATGAACCGTAGGCTGGAAAGCGTGCCCGAACATCGCCGCTCCATTGCCGAGGAACGGATCACCCGTCTCATGCAGCGGTCGTTTCAAGAAGGCGAAAAGCTAGAGCGCATCGAAGCCCTCGTGGCCCTCGTGCTCGATGCCTTGGAGATGGATGAATACTGGACCGTCTGCCAGCACGTCCACGAAGCCGAAAAAGTGGACGTCTTTCACTTCGCCACCGCCCTCGAGGAATTCGGTCTCTGCGACCTCGCCTTCATGGGTACCCAAGCCAAACGCCGTCTGGAATTCCTCGACTCACTCGACCGCCTCGCCACCACTGACGCCACCACGGAAAAGCAGATGCACACCGCCCTCCAAAACAACCTCTGGGTCTTCGGCCCCGAATACAGCCTCATGGCCAGCAACCGTCAGCTTCGCACCATCATCGCAGACTACATCGGCTCCGACGAGACCGACCGCCCCGACCTCTTCCTTGCTGGCAACGTTCTGAAACAACACCTCCTCATCGAGTTCAAGAAACCTACGATGAAAGTTGGTCGCGAAGCCGAGTTTCAAGCCACCAAATATGCAGACACCCTCACTGGAAAACTTGGAATGCCCCTCGAAATCCTCATCATCGGTGGGGAAGTTGACTCCAAGCTCGTTGACGACTACACAGGCAAGAAGACCAAGTTCGTCAGCTATCGAGCCGTCATCGCCAGTGCGAAGACGCAACTGGAGTGGTTGATCAAAGAAATCACTGCCAAACCCGACATCAAATAATTATCATGACCATTCCACAACCATTCCAATACCAAGGTAGTAAGCGTGCTCTCGCGCCGCTGATACTGAATTACCTACCCGTCAAATATCGCAGATTGGTGGATCCGTTTGCGGGATCGGCGGCGATGACGTTGGCTTGTGCGGCGCGAATGCGGGCGGAACGTTATTGGATTAACGACCTGAACAAGCCGTTGGCGGAATTGCTGAACCTCATGATCAACCGTCCCGAAGAGTTGGCGGATGCGTATGCTGAACTGTGGAAGGGCGAGGCTGAGGATGCACTCGAACATTTCTACACGGTGCGGGAGAGGTTTAACCGGACTCAGGAGCCGAAACTCTTTTTGTATCTGCTGGCGCGGTGCATCAAGGGAGCCGTGCGCTACAACAACGAGGGCATGTTCAACCAAAGTCCCGATAAGCGGCGGCTGGGCACGCGTCCCGAGACCATGCGTCAGAATATCATGGCGGTTTCCATGTTGTTGCGCGGGAAGACGTTGGTGACTTCGCATGATTTCCGCGACGTACTGGCGGCAGCGG
>JANYFB010000141.1 GCA_025362955.1 Akkermansiaceae bacterium | reverse complement strand
CTCACGCCACGGAATTCTCAGGTGGATGTCGTCCAGTCCGTCGGCGTGTCATGCGGAATGCGCCGGGGAAAATGCGCGGCGCGAAGTTCGTTCGGTCTTCTGCCCGGATTATTTGATGCTAGGAGCGAGTGCTTCACCAATTGCACGACCTAAGAGCGGAGGGACGGCGTTCCCGATTTGCTTCACCACCTGAGAACGGTTTCCCGCAAACTGGAAATCATCGTCAAAGGATTGGAGTCTCGCACCTTCACGGGGCGTCAACGCGCGGTCACATTTTGGATGAATGCAGCGGTTCGATGCGGGATGAACAAAATTCACGGTAATCGTAACACTGGTCATATCGCCATCGAGGCGACTGTAGCAGGATGAAAAGCCGCTGGAAATTAAATGCTTTGGGATTGAGCTTATGTTTTTCCCCGAATGACGAATTATCTCAAGCATTTTTGGTGAATGCGATGTGGATCCGTGGAGGGTGAGAACCGTATTGCCGTTTCTCCTATCTTTCTGATAAGGCGTCGAGGGGGAACATTCATACTTATTCGCCGTCTCTCCAGACTTTATCTGAGGTAGGTCGTCTATTGCCTCCCTGACTGTCACCGCAGGCACGAGCTTGGTTGTCAAAAATAGATCATCTTCGGCCAATAGCATTTTCGCCCGATTTCGGTGACCAATGGTAGATCCGTCACAGTGATGGCTAGGCTCAGGAAATGCGATCTTGCCGCCTTTTTGTATGCCGATTAATATCAGTCGCTCCCTTCTTTGGGGAACTCCAAACGTTGCGGCATTTAGAATCCTCCATTCACAATCGTACCCGAGGCTTCGAAAGCATTCTTCGATTAGATCAATACTACGTCCGCCCTGATGCGTTGCCAGCCCAACAACGTTTTCCATCACAAGCGCCCGAGGCCTGAAACAATTCACGAAGTTCGCGAATTGTTCAAACAGTGAGTTTCGAGGATCATCACCTTCTGAGGATCTAAATGGTCGGATTGACGAGAATCCTTGGCAAGGGGGGCCACCAATGATCAGCGCAAGTTCCCCTCTTCGCAGTTTTAGTGCATTGCGAACATCTTCGCAGCGGATTTTTCGGATATCGTCTGAAATTCCGAGAGCGCCCGCATGGTTCAGGCGAAACGTTTTGACCGAATTTGGCAGGAGGTCCACGCCAAATACCGTTTCATAATCGGCATTTCGGGACTTCTCAAAGCCTTTTGAGAAGCCACCAGTGCCACAGAAGAGGTCAATTACTTTCATCGGTGGAGACAATTGTCTCATGGGATAAAGTCTGTCAAATGGGAACTCTTTCGCGTGCCAAAAATTGAACTTTCCGATAAGATCACGTCTGCGATCATTGGACTCCTTGCCACGGAGAGAAAAAAATCCGGATTGACTTACGAAGAACTTGCGGCCCGTGCAGGGTTGGATCGTTCGACAGTCGCGCTTTGGGAGCGCGGCGAAAGGTCTCCCGGATTTGGAGCCCTGCTAAAAGTTTGCCAGGCGATCGGAATCGAGCTTTCTGCTCTTCTGATTCGTGCCGAAGCGATTGTCTCCGGTTTGACGGATAAAGTCTCCCCCAAGCGTCCGCCCCGAAATCAAGAGGATTCCTTTTTCCCTAATCAGCCAGAACTAAAAAGATTCACTGGCCTAGATATGGCGACATTACGTGCAGGAATTGACCACTGCCACCAGACTTTGGATACGATTGATTTCCAACTTGAACTCCATGGGGCGAGGCCAATCGGAAGACTCGTGGAATTGGCGAATCTTTCGTCCATGATTGGAAATATTTTGGCAGAAGGAATTGCAGCGAATTCAGACGGGCGATACACTCGAAATACACCACACGCCTATCCTGATTTATTGTCAAAAAAGAGAGGTTCTGTTCCGCTGGAAGTAAAGATTTCTCTCGAAACCAACAAACCAAAAGGTCACCTGCCAAAAGCGGGTGCGTATCTGACATTTCGTTACGTTCTAGGCGACAAGGATGGGGTCTTTGAGCGAGGAACGGCTCACCGAGGAGATACGGCCTATATCTGGGAAGCCAAGACTGGCATTCTTACAATGGAAGATTTCGACCTTAGCAATACTGCTGGGGACTCTGGCAAAACTGCCGTGGTCAAAACTGAGGCGTTCAACCGTATGGCTCTGGTTTATTTTAATCCAACCTACATGGCTTATGCTCGTCCACGCCCCGGCTACGAAATCTGAAGCGAGTCATTCTAGGAATGTTTACCAAAATCGCCTGTTAATCTTTCCGGGCATTGCATGACGTCATTTCCAGCGAGCGAGATGCGTCCGAAGAAACACACCCGTCGCGATTCCATCACCGACATCGGCCTCTCCCATTTCCAGCGCGCCTATCGGGCGAGAGGCGAAGGCAGCTCAATCACCAAGGAAGACCTGTTCTACTACATTCGTGGGCAGCCGCATGCCGTGGACTAACGCAGCAGCTACGCCGACAACCTCGGCAAGGAACTCCCGCGCTTCCCCGCCGTTGACCTAAGGGTAAATGATTGTTGATGTTGGATCTTTGAAGCCACCGCATGGATCTTCCCTCGGCAATCAAAATCAACAATCGGCATTCATCAATCCATCCCGGGCTGACTCACCTTGCAGTGGCGTGGGAGCCGGACCGTGAAGGTGGTTTCTTCTCCCGCCGAGACGACGGTGATGGAGCCGCCATGGGCGTTTACGACCTCACGCGCAATGTAAAGTCCAAGTCCGACGCTGCCGGCGGGTGCGTGGCGCTCCGCGCGGCCGGAGGCCTGGTGGCGTTTCATGGGATCGAAAATGACACTGACTTTTTCTTCAGGGATCGGCGGGCCAAAGTTGTGAACGGCGAGGAGCGCTTCGTCCGCAGAGAGGGTAGCGGTTAGGGTCACAGGCCTGGTGTCGGAGCCGTGTTGGACGGCATTTCCCAAGAGGTTGGATATGAGCTGGCGAAGACGCCCGCTATCCCATCTGCCGGTGGTGTCGCCTTCCGGTTCGGTGAAAACGAACGCGCGGGCGGGGTGGACGGACCGCAGCTCAGCGAGCACCTCGTGGCACAGCGGAAGCAGGTCCATGGGCCCCGGACGGACCTCCATCCTTGCACCCAACCGGGCACCTGTGAAGTCGAGGATGTCGCGGACGAGGTGGTTCATCGCATCGAGACTGGAGCGCAGGACCGTTGCCATGTGCCGGGAGTCGGGATCGAGCGTGGTGGATTCGGCGAGCAAATACGCAAACAGGGTGGCCGCAGCGAGCGGGCTGCGAAGATCGTGCCCGAGGATTCCAAGGAAATACTCGCGGGAAGCGTCTACCTTATCCGCGAAGCTGGCGATGGACTCGGCGAGCGACTGGTCGATAGCTTCGTTAAAGCGAATGATGTCCTGCCCGACATGTGGCCCCGCTTCCGGGATGCTGGAAATCCAAAGCTGAATGACACTGGCTCGAAGGGCTCGATACTCGGCGACCAACTCGCGCACTCAAACCCGGAAGATAGCCGGCTAAGGGCATGCTGGGTGGATGCTGTGTCCACCCGGTGGCTGGCTTCACTCTGCTCGCTGCAGCTCCCTCCCCCGAGTCCCTTGGATTTGGAGCTTCGCTCGGCCTCCGTCTGGGATTCCTTCATGTCCCACGCCACTGCGGTGAGCATTTCCCAGGCATGGTCCCGTAGGACCGGGACGCTGGCGTCAGATCCGGGCCAGATGCTGCGGGCGAAGGATTCCCACTCCTTGAGGATCATTTCGGTATTCGTGAGAATAAAGTCGGCGAGCCTCATCGGGGAATCATTGTGAAATAACGATACATTGACTAGGGGAAACTTGAGGCCGCGGAGGCAGCAGGACTCGGCCCAAGGTGGATGCCGTCAGTTGCAATTTCCGGGCGGTTATCGGGTGGTAAAACTAGCAGCACAAGCCTGGCGGAATGCGGAAGATCTATCGAAGTGGCTGACAGGGTCGGCACCGGAGAACGTGCAGGTATTTCCAATCGTGGTCATGCCGGGTTCGTAGGTGACCGACGACAAGACGGGAAATGTCCCGGTATTGGGCGGAAAGCCGGTGGCGAAGATGTTGCCGCGGGCAGGCAGGCGTGAGTTACTGACGGATTTCGAGGGGAGATCCATCTCAGACCGGATTGAGGCGCATTGCCAGAATGTGGATGGGCGTGAGTAGGCGTTGGCTGGTGCGGTCGGAAGTGCTGCTCACGATGGGTGCCGACAAGGAAGGCATTTGGCTTGGGCTCTTTTAGTCACGCCCATGGCAACCCCGCTCCCTCGGATGGACCGAATTTACGTGGAACCCCACTACCAAATGCGACCCACCATCGGATCTCGCCTCATCTTGTTCGCTAATCCCCTTTCCGAATCGGCTCGGATCGTGCTTAAAATCGGGCAGCATGACAGAAACGGCAAGCAACCCCACCCGCGAGCAGCTTCGGCTGGAAGGATTTGATCTGATTGACGAGCGCCTGCAATATTTACTCGGCTGCTTGGAAGAGGCCTTGGTGAGCACGGGCGAGAAGGAATTGCTGCCGTTTTTACCCTGGTCCGGCCGCGAGCCGGAAATCGGTGCTGCGCCGGAAGGACTGCCCCAGCTTTACTCGATCGGCTTCCAACTCCTGAACATGGTCGAGGAGCGGGTGGCTGCGGAAATCCGACGCGAGCGGGAAAAAGCCCTGGGCGCGGAGTCGATCCGTGGCTTGTGGCCGCAGGCGTTGCGCGACTTGAGAGCCATCGGATTGACCCCGGAACAAATCCTCGAAGTCCTGCGCGATGTGCAAGTGGAGCCGGTTCTCACCGCCCACCCGACCGAGGCCAAGCGCTCCAGCATTCGTGAACGCCACCGCGCGCTTTACGATGAAATGGTCCGCAACGAGTTCCCCAAATACACCGAACGCGAACGCCGCCGCATCCGCGAACGGGTTGTCACCACCCTTGAAACCCTCTGGCGCACGGCGGAAATCCATCTTGTCCGGCCCGACATTTCAAGTGAGCTGCGGAATGCCACGCACTACCTGCGCGACCTTTTCCCCACGGCGATTAACCGGCTGGATCTGCATTTCACCGAGGCCTGGCGCGATGCCGGGCTGCCGCTCGAACTGCTGCGCTCGGCGGGAAACATCCCGCGCCTGATCTTCGGCACCTGGATCGGCGGGGATCGCGACGGCCATCCGTTGGTCACGCCCGCCGTCACGGAAAAAACGCTCAAAACCCTGCGCCACTCCGCCTTCAAGCTGTTGCAACGGGAATTGTTAGGCCTCGCCTCGCAACTCACGCTTTCCCGCTACCTCACGCCTGTCCCTGCGGAACTCCAGACGCGGATCGACCGGCTTGCCTCCCTACTGGAAGCCAACCCCGGCGCGGCGGAAATTCTCGACCGCCACGACGAGGAGCCATGGCGGCAAATGGCACTGCTGATGGCGCTTCGGTTAGGCGAGCAGGCCCGTGGAATCCCCGGCTATCGGAATCCCGCCTGCCTTGAGGATGATTTGAATCTGCTTTCCACCACCCTCGCCACGGCGGGCTGCCACATGTTAGAAGAGGCGGCGATCCGTCCGCTGCGGCACAAGCTGGAGATGTTCGGCTTTCATTTGGCGACGCTCGATGTCCGGCAGAACTCGGAGTTCCACGACAAGGCGATCAGCCAGTTGTTAGCCGCCGCCGGTGTGGCCGACGGCGAAAATTACTCCGCGTGGCCGGAGGAAAAACGCGTAGCATTTCTCGATGAGGAGTTGAAATCGACTCGCCCATTCATCCACAACGACCTCCACGTTGGCACGGAAGCGGACGACGTGCTGGACACCTACCGCGTCCTCGTCCGCCACCGCCGCGACTGGGGCTCGGTGGGGCTGGGCGCGTTGATCGTCTCGATGACGCGGCAGCTCTCGGATTTGTTAGGCGTGTATTTGTTAGCCCGTGAGGCCGGTCTCATGGAACTGACGCCGGACGGCTTGGTCTGCCCGCTACAAGTGGTTCCCTTGTTCGAGACCATGGACGATCTCGACCGCTCACCGGGAATCCTGCGGGCATTTTTGGAACACTCGCTCACGCTGCGTTCGGTCGGGAAATTTCCCTCGCAGCAGGTGATGTTAGGTTATTCGGATTCCAACAAAGACTGCGGCATCCTCGCCGCGCAGTTCGCTCTTCAACGGGCACAGACCGCGCTCACCCAGGTCGGTCGGGACAATAAGGTGAATCTGTGTTTTTTCCATGGTCGCGGCGGCACGATTTCACGCGGCGCGGGACCGACGCATTGGTTCATGGCCGCGCTGCCGAACGGCGCGATGAGCGGCGGCTTCCGCATGACCGAACAGGGCGAAACCATCGCCCAGAAATACGCGAACCTCGCGAACGCCACCTACAATCTCGAACTCCTTCTAGCAGGTGCTGCCGTCACCACCGCACACCATCGCCATTTGCCTCCCGTGGCCGATCCCTGTGAGGCATTCATGGCGCGGCTGGGAGAAACCAGCCAGGCCGCCTATCAAAAATTCCTCAAAACCGAGGGTTTCATCGAGTTCTATCGTCAAGCCACACCCATTGACGCGCTTGAGAATTCACGCATCGGCTCCCGCCCGGCGCGGCGGACGGGGAAGAAGGGCTTTTCCATCAGCGACCTCCGGGCCATCCCGTGGGTATTTTCATGGACCCAGGCGCGCTATTACCTACCCGGCTGGTTCGGCGTAGGATCGGCCTTGGAAACCCTTAAAATCGAAGACCCGGCAGGCTTCGCTACCTTCAAGGAAGCCCTGCCGAAATCCACCTTTCTCAGCTACGTTCTAACCAATGTGGAAACCAACCTCGCCTCCGCCAATCTCGAACTGATGCAGGACTACGCGAGCCTCGTCGAAAACGTCGCGCTCCGGGAAAAATTCAACACCCTGATCCGTGATGAATTCGAGCGGACGCGCGTCCTGTTAGCCGAACTGTTCAACGGTGAAATGCGTGCCCGTCGCCCGCGGATGGCCAAGACGTTAGAAATTCGCGAAGCCCCGCTACGAGTGCTCCACCAGCAACAAATCGCCCTCCTCCGCGAGTGGCGGGACCACGTCGCCCACGAACGAATGACTGAAGCGGATGCCCTCCTGCCCAAGCTCTTGCTCTCGATCAACGCCATCGCCTCGGGACTCCGGACGACGGGTTGAGCAGACTCACTCTCCAGACCTCCTCTACCCAATAGCGCGTTCCCAGTCTTTTCCAAACACTCGCTCTTTTCTTTCTTCGGCGTGGCTGGCTGGCTTTTCACGACCGAATCCATTTGGATTCACTGACCCGCAGGTTCACCCATGATCCAATCATTCGCAGACAAGGACACTCAGGAACTCTTTCAACGTGAAACGAACCGCCGCTTCAATGGGGTCGCACGAGTGGCCTTGCGAAAACTCATCCAAATGAACCGCGCCCGGGTTCTCCAGGATTTTGCGGTTCCACCAGGAAATCGTCTCGAAGCCTTGAAAGGAAACCTCGCAGGCTACCATTCAATCCGTATCAACGACCAATGGAGAATCGTTTTCACCTGGAACGATCATGGCCCGGCCAAAGTCGTGATTTGCGATTACCATTGACGCACCCCTGTAACGCAATACGTTATCCCTATGAATCCATCCATCACACCCGGCGAGATCCTTTTGGAGGAGTATTTGGTTCCCATGGGTATTTCTCAAAACGCGATGGCCCGCGCCATCGGGGTCGCGCCGCGTGCCATCAACGAGATCATCCACGCCCGCCGTTCCATCACGCCCGCCATGTCGGTCCGCTTTGGGACCTTTTTCGGCCAATCCCAAGAGTTCTGGCACGGCATTCAAGTCGAGTGTGATTTTCGCGACCTTGCCAAGGACCAAAAAAAACTCACCGCCCACATCCAGCCAGCCTCTGCCATCGCCCGGGCCTCCTGACCGCAGACGGAAAAATGGAGCATTGCACCAACTTCCCTCAAAGGAAGAATTTACCCATGAAAACATTGGAGGCGGTCCGGGCTTGGTCGTCAAGATTGAGAATGAGCGTGCTCATGGATGGCGGGGTGATCGGATTCTGATGGATTTTCAAGGAGCAATCCAAGCGTGGAATGGCAGCGTCTTGCTTCGTGTGTCCGTGATATCATTGCGGCGAGACGCCGCAACCACGTTCACCTCCCGGCTCGCCACAAAGTGGTTTCGCCGAACTCGACGCGCACGTCTTCCGCGATGCGGCGGGAGCGGGAGACCCAGCGGGCGAGGATGCTTTCGATGAGGAACAGGATGAAAGCGGAAACGGCTAACAGTTTCCAAATTTCCCTGCCGAAGCCCTTGCCTTGCAGGACACCGATCATGTCCGCGACGGAATGCGGCTGGAGCAGGTCGATACGCTTGCGGACGAGCGCGAGATCGTCCGCCGTCATGATCTCGAAGCGGCTCTCTGCCACGTCGCGGTTGACGGCCACCGGCAGCGTGCCTTTTTCGATTCCCGGAATCACTCCGTCCAAGGCGGTGCCGACAGATACCTGATAGACGCCCGGCAGGGCGGGGCCGGCAACCGATAATTCCCGTCCCCGACGGCCGGAAAGAATCCGCGCCTCACGCTGCAAACCGCGTGGATCGAGTGTTTTCATTGCAGCATCCTCCGCCGATCGAACGGGCAGGAAGGCGGAGGACGGGATGATTTGTCGTGAGCCTCCGGGCGGGGTCCACAATAGGCGGATGTAAGTGTCCCCACCCTCTTGCTCGTAGTTTACTTCAAGCGGCAACGGCCTCCCTGCTTGCAAGGTGATGCTTCCCCGCGCGGGGGCACCGGTAGTCGCTTGGATGGAATTGCTATTTCCAATCTTCACTTCCGCCCGGTCATCCACTTCCACCTCAATCAAGTATCCACCGCTAACAGGTGCTATCAGACTTCCGGTCCAGCGGACGGAGAAGCCGTCGTGCGGCACTTTCGGGTCGGGCTTTTCGTTCATCCAGTTGAAGTTGATGGCGGGATCGATCCGTTCTAGCAGCGGCTTTTCTTTGCGATCCTTGGTGCGGAAATATTTGGCGGTAAGCCCACCACTGCTAGAGTCGAGAGCAAATGCTGGGTTCCATGCGGCATCGACATTCAACTCTACGCCGCCACCTGCGACCCAAGTGACAAGTTCGTGGATGAGTGGGACGAACGCGCGTCTGGCAGGTAAATTTCCCGAGCGGGCATCGAAGGCGCAGGTGGCCACGATGCTACGGCCTTTGCCGTAGTTCCGGGTCGCGAGGAAGGCGTCGCCATTGGAAAATGCCGCCGCTTGCCCGGCTCCACCTACCGAATTTCCAGATTTCCTCCATCGCTTGATGCGGGCGCTTTGCAAGTCCGCGTCTTTCACGAATAATTTGAGCGCCTCATGGGAAAACGTGGAGCCTGCAGGCGAAATCCCATCGTTATCGGTGGCTTCCCCGCCGAGCGAAATGGGAACCAAAGCGCCATCGAGACCTTGCCAGGTGTTATAAAATGCAGGATCGGCACGGGGGCCTGCGATGACGAACAAGCCCGCGCCCTCCGCGATTTTCGCAGCGAGAGTGGCGGCGATTTTTTCCGGCAGCCGCGAAACATCCGCGAGGACGATGACGGCGGCTCCATCCAGATCCTCCTCTTGTAGGGAGCTTGCGGCGACGACTCTCGGGTCCATCAGAAACCCGTTACTCACCCGCTTGCCGTCAATCAAAACGGTGGACGGGGCGAGGGCGAGCGCGGCGTATCCGGCAGCTCGCTCGAAGAAGGAGCCAGCGGGATTTCCATCGACTAACAAGACCCGCAGATTGCCCATCACCTTGACGACACGTTCGAGGTGATTGTCGCTGACGAGGTCGTCCTTGGAGTCGATCCGCACCTCCACCACGCGGGGGCCGGGGCGGGTGAAACGGTGGCGGAATTCGACGGTTTCCTTTTGTCCGGCCACGAGCAGGCCGACTGGGGATTCGCCGATTTTCTTGCCTTCAATTTCCATCACCACCGGTCCGGGCGTGATGGCTTCCGTGCCGGTGTTTTCCACGGTGACCCGCAACAGAAGCTCGCGATCCGTGCCGACCAGCGATCGTGATAGATCGAGCCCTGAAATTGATAGATTGCGGAAATTTGCAGGTGCGCCGAAATCACGCAGGAGCAGTTTCGGCTTCGACGGCATCGCTTTCCACGCGCTCTGAAGGCCGTCCCAGGCGGCGGGATTTTCGAACCGCCACCCGGAGCGTTGCGAGTCGGTGAAAACGACAATTTCCTTGGAGGCATTCGTCCCCTCCGCGAGGCCGAGCGTGGCCATTCCGAGCGCGTCGTGCGCGTGGAAGCTGCCGCCGATCGGTTCTAACTTGTCGAGGACTCCGAGCACGTCCGCACGGTGAGTGAGAGGGGCGGCAGTCTTCGCTTCCGACGCGGGACCGCCGAGAACGATGGTGAATGCAGTGCCACCCGGAGCCTCCTTGACCAGTTGTTTGGCTTCCTCAATGGCGTGTTGGAAAATGGTTTTCCCATCGCGGGTGAGCTCCATGGATGCCGAGGCATCAATGACCAGCGCCACGTCCCTGCGACCGCTGGCTTCAAACCGTTTCAAGTTCAAATACTTCTCCAAATAGACCAATCCCACCGCACCGACGAGCAGCGCGATGGCGAGTCCGCGCGTAACCCATCGAGCTTTTGCTCCGCTAAGAACGAATGATCCACCCAATAGGGCGATTCCTATCAGACCAGCAGGAAGAACGAACAACCATGGAATGTTAGAGTCCGGCGGGATGAACGGTCGGGCGAGCGCGAGCGCGAGAAGTCCTAACAAAAGACAGCGTGCTGCCATCAACAACAGATCCTCCCATTCCATTTTCCGGCGGCGTACGGAAATGGTGTCGAACAGGAACCGCATGGCTCCCCACTCGACGGGTTTCGCCGCTTGTTGCCGGACGAGGTGAATGATGATCGGGATGGCGGCACCTAACAAACCCGCGAGCAGCCATGGATTGAGGAAAAGCATATTATTTCCGCCCTCCCAGATAGCGAAGCAGGGTATCTCGCAGTGGAACTTTGGTATTCACCGGCACGTAGTCGGCCCGCATTTTTCCGCAGGCGGAGTCGATGCGTTTGACGAAGGCTCGAAGCTTTTCAAGGTAGGCGGCACGCACGGCTTGCGGGTCGATCCGGAGCATGTCTTCGATGCCTTCGAGGTCTTTGAAACGCTGGAAACTCTTGAAAGGAAAGGTCAGTTCCTCTTCGGCTAACAGGTGAAAAACGACGAGTTCGTGCTGGCGAAAATCAAAGTGATGCAGGGCTTCCACGATTTTTTCAGGATCGTCGAAAAGATCGCTGATAAGGATGACGAGGCCACGCTTGGGAATGCGCTCGGCGACGTGGTGGAGCACGTTTCCTACATCGGTATCTTCGCCCGCCTTGGTGGTGTGAAGTTCCTCTAAAATACGCCGCACTTGACTGGGTCGGCTGCCGGCGCGGATGAAGCTACGGGTCGTTTTATCGAAGGTGACCAGGCCTGCGGCATCACCTTGTTTTACAAACAGATAGGCGAGTGCGGCGGCGAGGTGTTTCGCGTATTCCAACTTAGAAAGCGAGTGGCCGTTAGAACTCGCGGCGTGATCCCCGGTGTAGTTCATCGAGCCGGAAACATCGACAGCGATCATCGCGCGGAGGTTCGTTTCCTCAATGTATTGGCGGATGACGCTGCGGTCGCTCTTGGCCATGACGCGCCAATCGAGATTTTTCGGATCATCGCCCGGCGAGTATTCCCGGTGCTCCGCAAACTCGACGGAGAAGCCCTTGTCCGGCGAGGTGTGGCGGCCTGATAGAGTGCCGACCATCCGGCTGCGGGCATACCATTCCAAGCGGCGCAGGATGCCCATGGTCTCCGGCGGAAGGAGCCTCATGCAGTCGGGGAGTTTGAGGGAGTCGGACAAGGGTAATAAGGAATATTCTTAAACCGCAGATGGACGTAAAGAGAAGTGGAAGATGTCTGTTTTTCTCTAAACTCTCAGCCCCTTATCTCCTCTGAAATCCGCGTGTATCTGCGTTCATCTGCGGTTGAATAATTCTTGATTCGCGCGGAATGAATTTCGCGCTCCAATTCGTTAGAGCAAGATTTCCACCTTGGGAGCTAACAGTTTGATAAGTCGCTGGATGACGTCGTCACTGGTGATTCCGGCGGCCTCGGCGTTGAAGGTGGTGAGGACTCGGTGGCGCAGAACGGGGGCGGCGACGGCGGCGACATCGGCGGTGGTGGCGTGGTAGCGGCCGCGAAGGACGGCGTGGGCCTTGGCGGCGGAAATAAGGCTAATCCCAGCGCGCGGACCTGCACCCCAGCTCACCATTTCCTTAACGAAATCGGGCGCTGAAATGTCTTTCGGTCGGGTCGCTCGGGCAAGATTGGCCGCGAAGTCGATGACGTGATCACCGACGGGGACGCGTTTGACGATGGCCTGGATTTTGAGGATTTCCGCAGCATCGAGCAGCGGAGTGACTTGCACATCCGAGGGGCTGGTGACGCGGCGGATGATCTCGCGCTCTTCGGTTTCTGAGGGGTAATCTACGATGATGTTGAAGAGAAAGCGGTCGAGTTGAGCCTCGGGAAGCGGATAGGTACCTTCCTGCTCGATGGGGTTCTGGGTGGCTAGGACG
>JANYFB010000105.1 GCA_025362955.1 Akkermansiaceae bacterium | reverse complement strand
AGCGACTCATCCCAGTCCTTCCACACTGGATCAAGGTTCTGCGCCCGAAGCATCGCGGCGACCTCGGCGGGGCCGCCGTGTGGAACTTCAGGAAAAATCCGGTTGCGAGAAAGCGACCGAACAATTTCAGATCCACGATATCCGCAGCCCCGCCGAGGTCGCCGCGATGCTTCGGGCGCAGAACCTTGATCCAGTGTGGAAGGACTGGGATGAGTCGCTACTGGCGTTGGCCTAACAGGATTACATCATGCTATCTCTGTGCGGATTTGGTAAACCGATGCGAAATAAGATTGTTTAACTTCCTTCTTGCAAGGTGAGTTTACCCGGATAACTTTCGAGCAATCTCTTCGGGTTGCACCTTAGAGATTATCATAAACCGGAGCACTTGCTCCAACCCATAAAAACCGAGGCACTTGCCTCAACCCATAAACAATAAAAATATGAAAACCACACACACAATGCGTCGTGGCTTCACCTTGGTGGAGCTGCTTGTCGTTATCGTCATCATCGCGGCTCTTGCCGGCCTCACCGCCCCCATGGTGATCCGCCAGCGGAAAAAGGCCGACCAAACGGAAGCCGTGAACAATGCCCACCAAATCGGACTCGCACTGCTTGAGTTCGATACGGAATACGGCAGCTACCCGGATCCGACCACGGCGCTCGCTGTCACTGCCGCCACTGGCAAAGCGGTGAAAGCGGGCGACACATCCAATGCTCGATTCCATCAGTTATTCGCTGCGGGAATGACCCAATCGGAAGCCATGTTCTACGCAAAAGCTGCCTACACAAAGAAGCCTGACGGTATCATCACCGCTGAAGGAGATACGTTAGCAAAAGGTGAAGTTGGTTTCGGAATCATCTCGAATGGGGTTAAGGGTTTTACGTCATCGGGTAATCCTGGTCGTCCAATCTGCGCTGCCCCGTTCACTGTTGCTTGCTCCGCAAATACATTTGATAAGGATTTCTATGATAGCAAAGCCGTCGTGCTAAAAATGGATAACAGCGTCACCTCGGTGCCAATCAAGGACGATCAATCGGTATCTCTCGGAGGGTTCGACATCATCGCTTCAACAGCGGGGGCTCTTTTTGATGGCAGCACCGACACTAAGTGGCTTTATCCAGATCCTAAATAATATTTAAGGAGAACTTTCTCATCCCAACCGGGAGGTCTTTCGAGGCCTCCCGGTTTTTTGTTGCCCGGATGGGATTCGTGGACGAAGGGAACTCACCTCCTCCTTCCGCCATGTCAGAGCCACAACCCAAGCCATCTCCGGCATTTCTTCCCTATCCCGTTTCCACCCTTAGTCCGCCGATCATCCCGAACGACCTGACTTCGTTCAAATCTCGCGGCATTTCCCAAGTGGAACGGGATCTCCAACAAAAACTCCAGGAAATCCGCGAGACCTACATTGCCACCATCGATCACTTCAACTGGAACAAGCTCGTCTATGAAGCGGATATCCAGTTCGAGCCGATCATCGGCGGGACTTATCATCTCTACGAAATGCGTGGCCGCAAAATGCTCTCGATGATTTCCCCGGACGAGTGGCCCCAGAAACACCTCGCCACCGTCCGCCTCAACATGGACCGTCAGTGGAAAATTGTTAGCACTGGCTCTGGCGTGGAGTCCCGCGAACTCTTTGGAACGTAGCGGCGATCATGGGTCGTCGCACAATCCTTGCCTCTCCTGCCAGGATGCATAACTTCTTGCCCGTGAGCGAACCGTTCCCTGTTTCCCCGCCGCGTGCCTGGGCGGAAATTGATCTTGGCGCATTGGGAAAAAACCTAAATGTCGCTCGCGCGGCCTTTGGCGGTGAAATGATGGCGGTGGTAAAAGCAGGTGCGTATGGCCATGGCTTGGAGGAAATCGCGAAAACTTTGGCTAAAGAAGATCTCGCGTTTTTCGGCGTCGCCAATGTCGGCGAGGCCCGCCGCATCCGCCAAGCGGGAGTGGCAACACCAATCTATCTGCTAGGCGCGACGTGGTCGGAGGAACGCGAGGAAATCGTCGCCCGCGATTGGACACCGTGCATTTCCTCACTCGAAGAGGCGGCGCATTTCAACCGCCTCGCAGCCGCCCATGATCGGCGGCTCAAGGTGCATCTCGCGGTAGATACCGGGATGGGGCGGGGTGGATTTGTCGCAGAGGATTTACCGGAGAAGCTGTTGCAGATGGAGCGGATGGAAAATCTGGAGATTGAAGGGATCGGCTCGCACCTACCATCGGCGGATGAGGACAAGGAGTTCACCCTGCGGCAGTTCGAGCGATTTCACGCAATCATTCGCGACCTCGGCGGTGCTGGACGTTTCAAGTGGCGGCATCTTTCTAACAGCGCCGGTTTGGTCGGATACGAGCAGGGGGATTGCAATCTCGCCCGCCCCGGTCTGATGTTATACGGCGTTTCCCCGCTTCCGGAATTTCAAGATCAACTGGCAACCGTGATGACGCTGAAATCCCGTGTCACGCTGGTCCGCACCCTGCCGACAGGCCACGGGATTTCCTATGGGCGGCAATTTGTAACCACCCGGCCCACGCGGGTTGCCACCGTCGGCATCGGATATGGCGACGGCTATCCTCGCCACGTTTCTGGAAAAGGCGCGGAGGTATGGATTCGTGGCCGACGACTGCCCATCCTCGGGCGGATCACGATGGACCAGATGATGGTTGATCTCACCGCTGCCGAGGATGTGCAAGAAGGTGACGAGGTTGAAATTTTCGGATCTAACATTCCTGTAACAGAAGTTGCTGTCAAAGCGGAAACGATC
>JANYFB010000061.1 GCA_025362955.1 Akkermansiaceae bacterium | reverse complement strand
CTCACGCTCGAACTTGTCCCCACCATCGACATCCTCGGTTCCGCCCGCCAATCTTTCGGCTTCACAGGCACCCTCGTCGGCTTCGCAGCGGAAACCGAAAACCTGGAAGCCAACGCCCGCGAGAAACTCGTTAGAAAACATTGCGATCTCATCATCGCCAACGACATCTCCCAACCCGGCATCGGCTTCGACTCGGATCAAAACGCCGTCCTCCTCATCTACCCCAGCCGCACCGAATCCCTCCCCACCGCCTCCAAGCACGCCCTCTCCCTCCAACTCGTCGATGCCATCATCGCCCTCCATTCTCCCCAATAACTTCTAACCTTTAACGTCCAACCTCCATCCCATGTCCGATCTCGAACTCGCCACCTACGCCGCCCTTGAAGCCGGGAAACTCCTCCGCACCCACTTCGGCAGCGACGCCGTCGTCGATGAAGCCTGCCCGCACGACATCAAGCTCGCCCTCGATAAGGAATCCCAGGATCTCATTACTAACATTCTGCTAGGTGCCTGCGCCGATGATGCGCTCTACGGCGAGGAAGGCATCGCCGGAAATCAGGAATCCGCCCGCCAATGGATCGTCGATCCCATTGACGGCACCGTGAATTACTACTACGGCATCCCCCATTTCTGCGTCTCCATCGCCCTCCGCGTGGCCGGGGAAATCGTCGTGGGCGTCATTCACGATCCCATGGTCGGCGAGACCTGGACCGTGGAAAAAGGCGGTCCGGCCATGCTCAACGGGCGTACCATCCAGTGCAGCCAGCGCGACACACTCGCAGAATCCATCCTCTTCGTCGGCTGCGGCAAGGACGATTCCGCCCTCCGCACCGGCATAGACCGCTTTCACAAAGCCTCCCTCCGCGCCCGGAAAATGCGGATGATGGGGTCCGCCGCCCTTGGCATGGCCTACATCGCCAGCGGCAGGCTCGACGGCTACATCGAGTCCCGCATTTCCCTCTGGGACATCGCCGCCGGTCAACTTCTGGTAGAAACCGCCGGCGGCACCGTGGATCTAACTCCCGTCCCCGGCTACGATGACGCCTATTCCATCATCGCCACTAACGGAAAAATCCCGATTGAGGAAATTCTTTGACCTGAAATCTCAAATCTCAAATCCTCCCTCCAATGACTGGCATCGGCTACGACGTTCATCAATTCGCGGAAAACCGCCCGCTCGTCCTCGGCGGCGTGACCATCCCCCACAGCCACGGCCTCGCCGGACATTCGGATGCGGATGTCCTCTGCCACGCCATTGCGGATGCGGTGTTAGGCGCGATGGGCCAGCCAGACATTGGCTATTTTTTCCCTCCTGGCGATCCGGCCTGCAAGGACATTTCCTCGCTGAAAATCCTCGTAAAATGCCGTGAGTTCGCCGCTGCCGCCGGTCTAACCATCGTCAATGTGGATTCCACCCTCATCGCCGAGGCTCCCAAGGTTTTACCTCACCGGGATGCCATGCGGGCGAACATCGGTGCCGCGCTCGGGATCTCCCCGGAACGCGTCGGCATCAAGGCGACCACCAATGAAACCATGGGCTTCATCGGTCGCAAGGAAGGCATCGCCGCCCTCGCTGTGGCGCAAGTGGATGGCCCGAGTGGAGCTTTGGAATGAAAGGGTTCTGAGTCGCGGCTTTATTAAGCTGAGATTCCTCCGGGTTTCATCACTCAGGGCAGCAGGGGGAGTGGATGGGTTGAAATCTCGGTGCGGATATCCGCAGTTGCAGCTTGAAGACCCATTGCGCTGGCCGTGATTTTCACATTTCCAGGCTCGCGGGTCGATTGAACAATGACTTGGGCGAGGCCATTGAATAGGCTGCGCTGGCTGGCCTTATCCGATTCGTGGCAGTTAGGATCACCATTGCCCACACCTATGATTTTACCACCCCCGCGGATTTCAAAGGATACCAAGTTATCGGCGATCGGCACGGGGCGACCTTTATTGTCCAACGCCGTCACGCTAATGACGGCGACATCCCGGCCATCGGCGGTGATCGTTTTGCTGTCGGAAGTGATTACCAGCCTGGCAGGTGTGTCGGTAGTTTCCACCTTGGCGGTTTCCACTACTTTTCCGTTTTTATAGCCACGGGCTTCGAGTGTGCCGGGAGTGTATGCTACTTTCCATTCCAAATGTTTGTTGCGGGAAATCTGCTGCCTACCCATACTTTTCCCATTCAGGAATAACTCGACTGCTTCATAATTACTGTGAACCCATACGGCGATTTCCTTGCCTTCCTGACCCTTCCAGTTCCAATGAGGAAGTAGATGCAACACCGGCTGATCCGACCACCATGCTTTATAGAAGAAGGCGTTGTCTTTGGGAAAGCCGCAGGTATCGAGAAAGCCAAACTGTGAGCTGATGCTAGGCCAGCTATAAGGTGTCGGCTCGCCGCGATAATCGAAGCCTGTCCATACAAATGCCCCGGCCAGCCATGGACGCTCAAGGTAGTAGTTCCACCAACCTTCCGCAGTGGAACCCCATTCGCGATCCGCTTCTCCCCAACGGGGAAGGTTCACATCATAGGCTGAGACCTGACTCTTTTTGCGATCCGTCTCATAGATTCCGCGCGTGCTTACAGCGCTGGACTCTTCAGTGCCAATGGCCGGCTTTTGGGCGAAGGCAGCGTGGAATTGATCCACGTCAAAAAATCCGCCTTTGGCATCGCTGCGGTCCGCACGCTTTTTTCCCTGGTAGCCATTCCAGCGATAGTTGAAGCCCTGAACGTCAATGATTTTTGAAAAGCCTTTTCCAAAGTCCCAGTTCATTGCCACCGTTACCGGCCTCGTCGGATCGAGTTTGTGCGCGAGATCCTGCATGGGCTTGGCGACCGTCCCCGCGAATTTATCGCTGCCTTGGATGCTCATTTCCTCATTGCCGATGTTCCAAAGGAAAATGCTTGGGTGGTTGCGATCACGTTGAACAAGACTTTCAAGCTGGCTCATGATCTCCGGGGTATTGCCCATGCGCCGGTGCTCGTCCATCACCAGCAGTCCCAGACGGTCGCAGGCATCTAACAATTCCGGTGTCGGCGGCCCGTGCGCCGGTCGATACGCGTTGACTCCATAGGTCTTGAGTTGCTCAAGCCTCCAAGTGTTTAACCGATCTGGAACCGCGATTCCGACTCCCGCATGATCCTGATGGTTGCAGACGCCCTTGATGATGACATGTTTGCCGTTCAGGAAAAAACCCTTCTCTGCATCGAAGCGAATCGAGCGAACGCCAAAAGGAGTTTCATAAGAATCAACAACCTTGCCACCTAACTCGACGCGACTGACCAGCTTATAAAGATAAGGATTTTCCAGTGACCAAAATGTGGCTTCTGTTAATAAAATTGTCTGCTTAATGACCATTTCTCCACCAGCGGGAATACTATCAATTTCCTGGGTGCTTTCCGCGACGCCCTTCCCGCTTGAGTCGAGAATGGAAGATATCAACTTGAGAGTTATGCGTTGTGTCTGCCCATTCTTTAATAGTGTCTCTATCGAAATCTTTGCGCCATTTCCTTCAATTTTACTTATGACCTGAGTGCCCCAATGGGCGACGTGCGAAGGGCTTGTTTTAACAAGCCAAACATGGCGATATATCCCAGCCCCTTCGTAAAACCATCCTTCATTCCGCGTGGCATCCACACGAACGGCCAGCACATTTTTCCCACCGAAGTTAGCATAGGGTGTGATGTCGAAGAGAAAGCTGCCATAGCCGCTAAGATGACGCCCGAGACAATGCCCATTCACCCACACTATACAATTCCGGTAAACGCCATCGAACTCCACGGACAACACTTTATTCTTGTCCTCCGCTGGCAAATCAAAGGTCCGCCGATACCAGCCGATCATATTTCCTATGTTTGGCCCGATAGCCTTATAGCCATGATCCTTGTTGCCCGCCTTATCGAATGGAAGTTCCACGACCCAATCATGCGGCAGATTAAGGCTGCGCCATGCCGTGTCATCAAAACCCGGTTGCACCCAGCTTGTCTTTTCTCCGAGTTGACTTTTAACCGCGTCCGGATGGAGGGGAGCAAGTTTTGTTTCCTGCTCGTCGTCGCCGGGCAAGGCTTTGTATAGACGGTCATTTTCGGGATAATCAAACTGCTGTCCGGCATCCGGTGTGTCGCCGAGTTGAAAGCGCCAACCGAAGTCAGCCAATAGCCGTGTTCGTGGAGATTGTGCGGCCAGAGGCGGCGAAGTATCAATTTTCAGCGGTGCCGAAAATGCGGGAAAGTTCATTCCAGCAAGGATGAAGCCAACCATTAGTGCGGTGGGAAAGCCGATAAGGAATCGTTTTTTTAGCATAGCGGTTTCACATTATTAACGAATAATTCAATCGAACGTCGCGGAGGATTTTTTCCCGATAAATATCGTCCTGCATCGCCTTGAGGGAGGCAGCGGCATCGTCGAGTTCGCTCATGAGGCATGGAGGCTAGCGGGCGGACTCTGCCATTTCAACCGCAAAGGGCCGAGGAGGAAGGGCCGTGCGGGTGCGGCACGCAAATCCGCGCTGGCCACTTTTCACTCCACACTTCTTCCTAGGTGCGTGGACGCGATCCGAATCCGTGGCGCACGGCAGCACAATTTGAAGAACATCGACGTGGACATCCCACGCGGCAAACTCGTGGTGATCACGGGGCCGAGCGGGTCGGGGAAATCGTCGCTGGCATTTCACACGCTTTATGCGGAGGGGCAGCGGCGGTATGTGGAATCGCTGTCGGTGTATGCGCGGCAGTTTTTGGATCAGTTAGAAAAGCCGGATGTGGATTCGATTGAAGGGCTGAGTCCGGCGATTGCGATCGAGCAGCGGGGTGGGGGGCTGAATCCGCGCTCCACGGTGGCGACGGCGACGGAAATTTACGATTACCTGCGGGTGCTGTGGGCGGCGGCGGGGATTCCGCATGATCCGGTGACGGGGGAGCGGCTGGTGCGCATGAGTTCGGCGGATATTGTGAATGTGCTGGTGGGGCTGGAGGAGGGGACGAAGGTGGTGCTGTTAGCACCGCTGCCGAAGGAGGAGCTGGGGGAGCCTGCTAGATTGTTAGGTGACTTGCAGCGGCAGGGTTACATCCGGGTGCGGGTGGACGGGGAGGTGTTGGAGATCGAAGAGGCTGCGGCGAAATGGCCTGAATTTCCAGACGCGGTGGAGATCGTGGTGGACCGGTTCGTGATCCGGGCGGGGGTGGAATCGCGGTTGGCGGATTCGGTGGAAACGGCGCTTCGGTTGTGCGGGGTGGAGGCGCGGGCGGCGGTGCAGGAACCGGGCAAGGATGCGTGGCGGGATTTGGCATTTCAAACGAGCTATCGGAATCCGCGGACGGGGTTTGTGGTGGAGGAACTTTCGCCGAAACATTTTTCCTTCAACTCGCACATTGGCGCGTGTGAGGCGTGCGAGGGGCTGGGGACGGAGATGTTTTGTGATCCGGAATTGTTAGGCGAGGGGGAGGATGCGGAGAAGACTCTGAAGCGGTATCGGGAGGCGAAGTCGGAAATCACGCGGCGGAAGTTGGCGAAGTTCATGGCGCATCGGGCTTGTGGAGTTTGTGGGGGAAAGCGGTTGAAACCGGAGTGGTTAGCGGTGAAGATTTTGGGAGGGAAAGAGTTTACCGCAAAGGCGGAGAGGGAAGCGAAGGAAGAGGGAGAGAACATCGAACATCGAACATCGAACATTGAACGTCGAAGGAAGAAGCGGGAAATTTCTAACTCTCAACCATCTACCATCAGCTTTCAACAAGACGGAGAGTGGTTGGGAATTCAGGATTTCTGTGAGCTGGGGGTGGCGGACGCGATGCGGTGGATCGAGGGGATTACGTTCGAGCCTGGGAAGGCGGAGGTTTGCAAACGGCTGGCGGGCGATGTGCGGACGCGGTTGGCGTTTTTGGAGGAGGTGGGGCTGGATTATCTAACATTGCAGCGGACGAGCGGAACTCTATCAGGCGGGGAGGCGCAACGGATTCGTTTGGCGACGCAGTTAGGAGCTGGGCTTTCCGGGGTGATTTACGTATTGGATGAGCCGAGCATCGGGCTTCACGCGGCGGATACGGCGCGGTTGATCGGCGCGTTGACGCGGTTGCGGGATTTGGGAAATACGGTGGTGGTGGTGGAGCACGATGAGGAGATCATCCGGGCGGCGGATTGGCTGATCGACATCGGGCCGGGCGCGGGGGCGGCGGGAGGCGAGCTGTTAGCGGCGGGGGTGCCGATGGAGATTGATTCGCCGACGGGGGAGTGGTTGAGGGGGAGGACGGGGCATGGCGGATGGAAACCGCCGCCACGGGAGGAGCAGGGAAACTTGATTATCCACAGGGCGCGGGAGCATAACTTAAGAAATCTGGACGTGGTGATTCCGTTGGGGCGGCTGGTTTGTTTGTGTGGTCCTAGCGGCAGCGGGAAATCGACGTTGGCTGACGACATCTTGCGGCGGGCGCTGGCGCGGCATTTCAACGGTTCAGGTGAGGCTCCTGGTGCGCACGAATGGATCGATGGGATGTATTTTATCGAGAAATTCGTGGTCGCGGATCAATCGCCGATTGGTCGCAGCCCGCGGTCGAATCCGGCGACGTTTACCGGGGTGTTCGATCTGGTCCGCGATCTTTTCACGAAACTGAATTTGTCGAAACAGCGTGGCTACGGGCCAGGACGTTTCAGCTTCAATGCGGCGGGCGGGCGATGCGAGCGGTGCCAGGGAAATGGTCGGCTGAAGATCGAGATGCACTTTTTACCGGATGCTTGGGTGCCATGTCCTGCGTGCGGCGGGAGGCGTTTCAATCGCGAGACGTTAGAAGTGACTTATAAAGGAAAGTCGATTGCGGATGTGCTGGCGCTTTCAGTGAGTGATGCGCGGCAATTTTTCCGGCCGATTCCGAAAATCCATCGGATACTGGAAACGCTTGAAGATCTAGGACTCGGCTATTTGCAACTCGGTCAACCCGCGAACACGCTTTCCGGCGGTGAGGCGCAACGCTTGAAGCTGGCGGTGGAATTGGCGAAACCGCAAGCGCCTCACACGTTGTATTTGTTTGATGAGCCGACGACCGGCCTGCATTTTGGCGATGTGGAGAAATTGTTAGTCGCTTTTTTCAAACTCCGCGACGCAGGCCATAGCGTGCTGGTGGTGGAGCACCATTTGGACGTCATCGCTGCGAGTGACTGGGTGATCGAACTCGGGCCGGGTGGGGGGATTCACGGTGGAAACCTCGTGGCAGTTGGTCCTCCGGCGCTGATCCGTAAGAAAAAGAACTCTCCGACTGGCCAGGCGCTGGCGCGCCACGAGCGGACCGATTGAGGAAATTTCGAAATTTCCGGTGGACAATTCGGCGGGTGGGCGGTAACCACCTCGCCTCTTGACGGGGCAAGCAGCCCCGGAAAACCTAGGCAGTGTAGCTCAGCGGTAGAGCAGAGGACTCATAAGCCTTTGGTCGGCGGTTCAAATCCGCCCCCTGCCACCAGGTGGATTCCATACCGTCAGCGCGTCGTTGAATGCCGCTGATTCAATTTGCGGCGGTGAAGGAAATTGCATGTTATTCCTCGACTACGGCTGCAGCGTCATTAAATGAAGTTTATGCGAAAAGGCGTGTCGCTGTTTTTATCTAGTGGTTTTCTGCTGGCGTTCGCGTTTTGCAGTCGCTTCGCAGAGGCGGCGACGAATTTTTATGTCGATCCCGTCTCCGGAAATGATGCGAACAACGGAACGTCCAACGCCACCGCTTTCAAGACTCTTGAACGGTCACGCCAAGCGGTGGCTGCCGTCAATGCGGGTATGACGGACGATATCACCGTGCAGTTGCGTGGCGGCGTCCACCGTCTTTCCACGACTCTGACGTTGGGAGCGGCGGACTCGGGGATGAATGGTTTCAATGTGGTCTATCGAAATTATGGAAATGAAAAGCCGATTGTCAGTGGCGGTGTGGATTTATCCGGCGGATGGATTCTTGATGATGCTGTGAAGAACATTTACCGGAGATCCGGAGTGACGTTTCCTTTCCGGCAGCTTTACGTGAATGGCACCACCGCGATGCGGGCGAGGATGCCAAATCAAACCGATGCCAACACGTTCGGGCCTTATTTCACGATGATAGGGGTCAATTCCGCGAACAAGCAGGCGATCATCAATCGGGCGGAGATCTCAAATTGGTCCGGCCTCACGAACGTGGAAATGGTGATGAACCCGCATTGGTATCACTACCGTGGGAGGATCAGTTCTTATACGATGAATGCCACGCAGGCGCTGGTAACTTTCCGCACGCCGGAGAGCAACACGCTCTTCGTGAAAGGCGACAGCTTCTGGCCGAGTGCGCCTTACTTTTTTGAAAACTCCAAAGATTTCCTTGATGCCGAGGGCGAGTGGTTTCTGGACGCCGCCAGCTCGATGCTCTATTACAAGCCGCGCTCTGGTGAAAACATGGCGACCGCAGTGGTCATAGCGCCGTTTCTCGACAAGCTCGTGCAGTTATCCGGCACGTCCTCTAGCAACAAGGTGCGGAATGTGCGCTTTGAAGGGCTGGCATTCAACGAAGCGGGCTGGAATGGCCCTAGCAACAATGGTTCCTCGATGACGCAAGGCTGCCGGGATCTTGTCACCGCCGTGAAACAGGGCGCGATCACGGCGCAGTATGCCGATAATCTGGAATTTGCATCCTGTTCGTTCCGATTTCTCGGGTTGAACGGAATCTCCTATGTGAAAGGAGTCACCGGCGGCTCGATTCACGATTGCGATTTCCGTTGGATTTCCGGCAACGGCATCGTGCTCCATGACGATGGTGTGGCGAATCCTGCGGCAGGCGATGCCTGCCAGGACATCCGGATCGTGAACAACGGCATCACGCGCTTCGGTCAGCAATATAGCAATGGCATTGGAATTGTTAGTTATTTCGTGAAGCGCATGCTCATCGCCGACAATGAGATCAGTTACGGCCCTTACATGGGCACCCAGACGGGAGGGCAGGCCGGGGGGCACATTGATGTCGGGATGAAGGATAACATCCTGAGAAACAACTTCGTCCACCACATGATGCAGTTCCATGACGACGGCGGGGCGTTTTATACGCTGGCCCAGCAGCAGGGGACTCTCGTCGTTGACAATTGGGCGGACACGCTGTTGGCGACGAAGCTAACGGGCGGCTATGCGGTGGCCGGAATATATGCGGACAATTACTCGGAATTCATCACCTACGAGCGAAACGCCACGGTGAATTGTACGACGGCCACCTACGAGCAGACCGGCATCGGAGCGAGGAACAACCAGTTTATTTCCAACGTCACCACCGCAGACCCGGCCATCACTCAATATTCGGGCCGAAAAGCGAACTATTTCTGGCCGATGAAGCGTGAGGCCGAGAGCATGACCATCTCCGGCGGAGCGGCGGATAGTGGAAATTCATATTCCAACGATGCCGGGGTCACGTTTGGCGCGGCTGGAAGTCTCAGCACTTCATTTGGCGGAGCGGGTGGGAATTATAACATCCATACGGCTTACGTCACCGGGGACGCCGGGGCGGCGGGTTACCGGATGCTGGTCAACGGGACGCAAGTCGATGCCTGGACTGCGTCGCTGACTCCGGTGGGCACGGGCTTGCAGATTCGTCATCGGGTCACGCGCCTCGTCGCTCTAGGCGCGGGGGACTTGATCGTGCTCGCCGTCACTCCGGCTTCCGGGACACCGGCGAAAGTTGATTATGTGGAAATTTATGCTCAGGTTCCCGCAGTTCTCTCCGCGCCAAACAACTTGAAGGCGGCTGCGGTTTCCGGGACGAAAATCAAGCTGGAATGGGAATCATCCATCGGGGTGGGCACCTACAACGTGCGCCGGGCGGATTCCATCAGCGGGCCATTTGTCGATATAGCAACAGGAGTCGCCCAGACTAACTGGATGGACTCGAAATTGGTGCAAGGTCGGCCGTATTTCTACCAAATCACTGCGACCAACGCCGGCGGGACAAGTTCGGCCAGCAATACTGTAAGCGCCATTCCGCACCCGTTTTCGGGCACCCGTATGCTGGAAGCCAGCGCGGACGCCTTCGTACAAAGGGGAAATCCTACAAGCAACTTCGGCAGTGCTACAGAAGTGGTTATTAAAAACGCCCCGACCACCAGCATCCATCGCAAGGGCTACATCCGCTTTGATCTCACCGGGCAATCGGTGCATTTCACGCCGAACGCCTCTCTGCAAATGATCGCGAGCACTTGGAATGAGACAGTAAGCTGGAAAGTCTATGGACTGAACGACAGGGATGCCGGCGAGTCATGGGTGGAAAATTCGATCACTTGGTCTAACGCCCCGGCGAATATCACCACGACCGGCGACTCGCTGGAGAGCACCCGGGTGACCCTGCTCGGCACGCTTTCTCCCGCCGGAGTGCCACCCCCGGGAAATGTGTTGGAACTGCGGTCCGCAGCTCTCGACTCTTTCCTTTTGGCGGACACCGATCACAAAGTCACTTTGATCCTGATCCGCACCACCAGCAGCACCAGCGGCAATTCCGCCGTAGCTTCGCGGGAAAATACCACGTTTGCCGCACCTTCGCTGGAATTCGCTAGGGTCGTGCTTGATTCCGACGGCGACGCTTACGAAGATGCGTTTGAAATCGCGAACGGCAGCAATCCTTTCAACGCCTCCTCAATCCCGTTGAAAATTACCGGTGCGGGATTCCAGACCGGTGCCTTCGCCGTGACTGCGAGCGGATTTTCGCCCTATTTCCCCTATGTGCTGAAGCGCTCCGCTAATCTCTCGGACGGATTTCCCGTAACGGTTGGCGCGCCATTTTTTACAACCGATCCGCCCAGTGCTTTATTCGACCCCTCGCCGCCACAGGGAAAGGCGTTTTACCGAGTCGAGCCTGCGTGGTGAGCATAAATCCATGCGTGAAGTTAGGCTCCAGAAGTCAGTCTGATGGCGGCTGGAATGCGGTTTTGGAGTAAAATTTCGCCGGAGAGTGCTGATTTGGAGGGGTTCAGACGCAGGGAAATTCAAATATTCCCAAGCTTTTCCTTGGAATCGATGGATTCGGGAAAAAATTTCCTGAATTTGTAAAATAGGGCTTGTCACGTCGGGTTCGGCTCCTAGAGTCGCCCCCCCCACAGCGAGGGCTGCTGACGTTTTGATCGAGGCAGCCTAAATTATAGGGAAAATTTATCGGGTCCAGCTCCGGAAAAAAGCTACTACAAGGTCGCCTTGTCGTCGCTCCGGTTTGTCCCCAGATCTCGGGAAAATTAGAACCACCGCAAGGAAATCATGCCGACCATCAATCAGCTCGTTCGCAAGGGACGCCTCACTCCGGCCGAAAAGTCGAAGTCACCCGCTCTTGTCAACTGCCCACAGCGCCGCGGAGTATGTCTTCAAGTCATGACTCGGACGCCCAAGAAGCCGAACTCAGCTCTCCGGAAAGTGGCCAAGGTGCGCCTCACTAACGGATTCGAAGTCATCGCCTACATCGGCGGTGAAGGCCACAACCTCCAGGAACACTCCATCGTCCTCGTTCGCGGCGGACGGGTGAAGGACCTTCCGGGTGTGCGCTACCACATCGTCCGTGGTTCGCTCGATACCCTTGGTGTCGATAAACGCCGCCAATCCCGCTCCAAGTATGGTGCGAAGCGTCCGAAACCCGGTGCCGTCGCCGCTCCCGCCAAAAAAGGCGGGAAGAAGTAATTTTAATTCTAACTAACCAACCATCCCAACGCCATGCCTCGCCGCAAGCGCATCTTTACCAAGCCCGACCGTCGCGATCCTCGCTACGACAGCGCTCTCGTTGGTCACCTTATTACCAAGGTGATGGAATCTGGAAAACGTTCGCTGGCCCAGCGCATTGTTTACGCCGCAATCGACCGCGCCAATGAAGGCGTGGATACCGTAGATCCTCTCGAAGTAATCACCCGCGCCGTGGAAAACACCAAGCCACGCGTGGAAGTGAAATCCCGCCGCGTCGGCGGTGCCACCTATCAAGTGCCGCTCGAAGTGGCTCCGGATCGTTCCGAGTCGCTCTCGATGCGCTGGCTCGTCAACTACGCCCGCAACCGCAAGGGCACCCCGATGCACGTCGCTCTCGCCAACGAGATCAAGGATGCTGCTAACAACCAAGGCAGTGCCGTCCGCAAACGCGACGACGTGCACAAGATGGCGCAAGCCAACCGCGCCTTCGCTCACTTCCGGTTCTAATCTATAGATAGCGTTCCAGCAATTTCCGTCCGTGAATCCGAACAGTCCAAAACGCCAATATGTGCTAGAGCGCACCCGAAATATCGGGATCGCTGCGCACATTGACGCGGGCAAGACGACGCTCACCGAGCGGATCCTGTTTTATACAGGCATGATTCACAAAATCGGCGAAGTCCACGATGGTGGCGCGACGACCGATTGGATGGAGCAGGAGCGCGAGCGCGGCATCACCATTACTTCCGCCGCCGTTACCACCGAGTGGTGGCAGCATGAGGAAGAGGGGATGACCAAGCTTTTTCCGGGTCAGAAAAACCGGATCAACATCATCGATACTCCGGGACATGTTGACTTCACTGCTGAAGTTGAGCGGTCCCTCCGCGTGTTGGATGGTTGCATCGTGGTTTTCTGCGGTGTTGCCGGCGTCCAGCCGCAAACCGAAACCGTCTGGCGGCAAGCGACGAAATACAACGTTCCGCGAATCGTGTTCGTCAACAAGATGGACCGGACCGGCGCGAATTTCGACAGCGTCTTCCATGAAGTTAAGGATAAGTTAGGCGCGAATGCCGTGAGAATCCTGATCCCGATCGGTGCGGAAGATAGCTTGATCGGTCAGATCGATGTGGTGAACCAGACAGCGATCTATTATTCCGACGACGATAAGTTTGG
>JANYFB010000056.1 GCA_025362955.1 Akkermansiaceae bacterium | reverse complement strand
GATGTTTTAGCAAACGATTTCCATCGGAGCCCTTTCACCACGCCCGCAATCGTTGCCGTGACGTCTCCTCCCGGTGGCGAAGCAGTCATTTCAGGCTGTAAAATTCTTTACACGCCACGAGCTGGCTTCCTGGGTATGGATTCATTTCAATACACGCTATCCGACGGCGCGCTTACCCACACGGCGAATGTCACTGTCGATATTTACTCGGTCAACGAAGAGATCCGCTTGCCTTTCGACCAGAATGCGGGCGATTCCACTTCCGATGCCTCCGGCGAAATCCGGGCCATCGTCCAAGGATTCAAGAAAAACGATGCCCGCTGGAGTACCGGTCGCATCGGCCAAGCGTTTGCCCCGAAAGGCGGTGGGGGAACCCTTGTCCTACCCAACCACCGGGGCATCACACGCTCCCTCCCGAGGACCATTTCCGCATGGATTAAAACGACTTCTTCCAACGCCATTTGCGCCTGGGGTGACAATTCGATTACAGGTGCCAAATGGGTGATGAGCTTGAAATCCGGTGAAAATCTAATGGCACCCGACGGCTCCGTCATCTTCAGCGCCGCCAACGGCAGCCTGCACCGAGCCGCCGTCAAAAACGACACATCACTCGGCATCAGAGGCATCAAGCCCTCCGAGGGTAACCCGGAAAACGCCAGTGTAAGAGGAAACGAACGATTGAAAATTTCATTCCCCGTCCCAGCCGCACTCACGGGAATCGGCTTGGTGTCCTTCGGCCCTCTGGATGGAGTCGTCCGTTTGGCGGGGTTTTCCGCAGACCCCGGAGCGTCCAGTCTGGTGGCTGGCGTGAATTGTTCCTACAACGGCGGCACGCTGTACATCAGTCCGCCCGGTACTGCTGGCGGGGTAGTTCCGATTATTTTCACCTCCGCCTCCGCAGTCGCAGTTCTCACTCTCACCGCACCTGATGCGACTGACGCGGGAAATGGCGTAGGCCTCAGCTCCATTTCCTATAACGGCACCTCGCTGCCTTGCGGAAATCTGATAGGGACAGGCGGCGATGGTGCGCTGAACATCAATGTGGGTGGCGGCCAGGTCACCGGCACTACCGATCTCCGGGACAACTTGTGGCATCATGTGGCCTGCACCTTCCAAGATGACGGCTCGCCCGATGTGGGCGATGTGAAACTCTTCGTCAATGGCGTGGAAGAAGCACGAACGTGCCTGACCCACCAAACAGTTAGAACAGCTGCTTCCTCACCCGTGACGATCGGGTCGGCCTTTGGCACCGGTTATTTTGAAGGCGGTATTGACGAATTCCGCCTCATACCACAGGCCTTGTCTCCTGCTGAGATCGCCGCAATCGCCGCCCATACCAACACCAATGCCGATCTCTGGTATTATCGCTATTTCGGCCCCGGCACCCCCTTGTGGACGCTCGATGAGGACAACGATGGATATGATCGCTATCAGGAATACGCCTTGGGTCTTCGTCCCTTGCTTCCGGATTTTTCCCCTCTCTCTTTGGACAACATGGCTGATGGCGTCGCCACGCTCACCACCTTCCGCCGCTCGCCCGGAAATAACGGCCTGCAATACACTCTAGAAACCAGTTCTGATCTCGGCGCGTCCGATCCCTGGACACCCGCCGGATTCACCGAATTGAAAGTGATTCCCTATCTCGATGGCACGGAAGAAGTCACCTTGCAGACCCTAGTCGGTGGGGGTGACCGGCTGTTTTTCCGCTGGTCCGCCAAGCCTTAAATTGCCGTTCTAACTGCAAGCCGCCAGTTTGGGAATGGAGGCTAACAGCCGCTTCGTATAATCCGCCTCGGGTTCGTGGAATACTTTTTCCGCAGGGCCGGACTCGACGATTTTTCCCTGATACATGACGGCGATGCGATCCGCGATGTAGTGGACGACTCCGAGATCATGGGAGATGAAAATCATTGTTAGCCCGAGGTCATTTCGCAGCGAGGTGATGAGGTTCAGGATCTGCGATTGGATGGAAACATCGAGCGCGGACACCGGTTCATCCGCAACGATCAACTTCGGCTCTGGCGCAAGGGCACGCGCGATGGCAATCCGCTGGCGTTGACCGCCGGAAAACTCGTGTGGGTATTTCCGCATCACCTTCGCATCAAGACCGACGGTGGCCATCAACGTTTCCACCCGTGAGAAAAGCGCGTCGCCCTTGAGCTCTGGCCGGCGCTGGCGGACGGCCTCGGCGAGCGTGGAAAATATGGTCATCCGCGGGTTCAGCGAGGCATACGGATCCTGGAAAACCATTTGGAAATCCAAGCGCCGCTTGCGCACCTCGGATTTGGAGAGTTCCGATAGATCCTCGCCATCCAATATGACCGAGCCGGAAGTCGCGGGGATGAGTTGCATGACGGTCCGCGATAAGGTGGATTTACCACAACCGGACTCGCCCACCAGACCGAGGATCTCACCTTTTTCCAAATTCAAGCTCACCCCGTCCACCGCACGCACCACCTTCTTACTCGGTGAAAAAATCGACCCGCCCCGTAGGGTGAAATGGGTGTGGAGATTTTTGATTTCCAAATAGGACACGAGCCGGACGATGCATGAAATGGGCATGATCGCACGCCTTTTTACGAATCTGGGGAAATTCTGCAACGCTGCCGGAAGCTGCCCGTCTGCGGACTTGCCGATGCGATGCGATGGCTTATGCTTCGCAATATTAACCGATAAACAACCATGGAATGGAAAGGCAGAAGAGAGAGTGACAATGTGGAGGATGTGCGGGGGAATAGTTCCGGAGGTGGCTACGGCGGCGGAGGTGGCGGCGGCTTGGGCCTGTTGATGACCATCGGGCGGATTTTCGGATTCAAAGGAATTCTGGCGGCTCTGGTGGTGGGCGCGGTTGCTTGGAAGCTGGGGATTATTGATCCGGGGATGTTGCTGGGCGGCGGACCTTCTACAGGCGGAACGCATCAGGTGGTGGCCGGTCCGGAGGAGCAGGAGCGGTATCAATTCGTAAAGGCGGTGCTGGGAGAGACGGAGGACGTATGGACGGCAGAATTTGCACGGGCAGGAAAGAAATATGTATTCCCGAAATTGGATGTATTTCGCGGGCAGGTCCAAACCGGTTGCGGCGGCGGCAGTGCGGCAAGCGGTCCATTTTATTGTCCGGCGGATCAGAAGGTTTACATCGACCTGAGTTTTTATGACGAGTTGGCGCAGACCTTCAACTCACCGGGAGATTTCGCGCAGGCGTATGTCATCGCTCACGAGGTAGGACATCATGTGCAGAAACTGCTAGGCATTTCCGACAAGGTGGCGGCCATGCAAGGAAGGCCGGATTATAACGAATATTCAGTGCGGCTTGAGCTTCAGGCGGACTACTTCGCGGGCGTGTGGGCGAACCATTCAAAGCAGGATTTGAAGCTCGATAACAGTGACATTGAGGAGGCGATGCACGCCGCAAACGCCATCGGCGATGATGCGATTCAGAAGAAGATGCAGGGACGCGTCATACCGCATTCGTTCACTCACGGCACCTCAGCCCAACGAATGAAGTGGTTCAACAAGGGCCTAGCCAGCGGAACCATCGACGGCGGGGATACCTTCGCGATGGCCTACAAGGATTTGTGAAGTAGTGAAATAAATTCCCGTCAACCCACCTGATTTCCTAACACCTAACTCTTATGAATGAACTTCCCCTACAAGGTCGCATCGCCGTCGTGACAGGCTCGGATTCCGGGATCGGACGGGCGATTGCCCTCGCTCTCGCCGAGGCCGGGGCGGATGTGGCGATCAGCTTTCGCTCGAAACAAGAGTCCGCTGAGGAAGTGGCGGAAAAAGTCCGGGCGATGGGGAGACGGGCGTTCTGCGCACGGCTCGACGTCAGCGCGGCGGACACGGCGGATCAATATTTCGAGGCAGTCACGCGGGAACTCGGACAAGTGGACATCCTAGTGAACAACGCGGGGATCGACGGCAAGACGGGCGACGTGGCGGAGATCGGAATCGAAGATTGGGACCAGGTGATCAACGTGAATCTGCGCGGCCCGTTCATTTGCATCCGCAAGTTGCTGCCCGGAATGATCGCACGAGGGAAAGGCGTGATTCTCAATATCACTTCGGTCCATGAGGTGATTCCTTGGGCCGGCCACACCGCGTATTGCGCGGCGAAGGCGGGTATGGCGATGATGACCCGCTCAATGGCGTTGGAATTAAAAGATAGCGGCGTCCGGGTGGTGGCGCTGGCACCCGGCGCGATTCGCACACCGATCAACCACGACGTCTGGGAAGACCCGCAAAAAATGGCCGATCTCAAGACGAAGATCCCCTTGGGACGGATCGGCGAGGTCGAGGAAATCGCAAGGATCGCGCGGGTGCTCGTGTCCGACGACGCCTCTTATCTAACCGGCGTCACCGTGACCGTGGACGGCGGGATGACAGCGTATGCGAATTTTTCTAAAGGCGGATGAGCAAGCCACTTCCCACATCAGTGGGTAGGTGAAACTATTTCACTAACCAACCGTTAGTGATAGCCAGCGACGGCCATTTCCAGCGTAAAAACGGCATCCGAGGCGGTGATGAAAAGGGTTTTTAAATCCTTGCCGCCGAAGGTGATGTTGGCGGTCCACGGTTTATCGACGGGAATTTGTCCGAGCTTTTTTCCTTCCTTGTCAAACACGGTCACGCCTTTGCCGGTGAGATAGATATTCCCCTCGCTATCACGCGTCATGCCGTCGGAACCCATCTCACAGAAAAGCTTGCGGTGGGTGAGAGAACCGTCGTTGGCGATTTGATATTGATAGGTTTTCTTGTCGCCGATGTCCGCGACGAAGAGCAACAAGCCGTCGGGAGAGCCGACGATACCGTTAGGTTGAACGACATCTTCATCGAAGATGACGGGTATGCGGGCTCCCTTGGCGAGAAAAAAGACGCGTTGTTTTTCCTGCTCGGGCTTGTCGCGGCCCTGCCAGTAGTCACGTTTGTAAAAAGGATCGGTGAAATACATGCCGCCTTTAGGATCGACCCAGACGTCGTTAGGACCATTGAAAAGCTTGTGATCAAAGTTATCCAGCAGGACAACGTGACTCTTGGTTTTCAGGTCGATTTTCCACAGTTCGCTTTTTTCATCCGCACAGGCAATCAGATTGCCTTCGAGATCAAAATCGAGTCCGTTAGATCGGCAGGCGGGTTGCAGGAAAGTCGCAATCTTGCCCGTGGCGGCGTTCCATTTGAGGATCCGGTCGTTCGGTTGATCCGTGAAATAAACATTGCCCTTCCGGTCCGCAGCGGGGCCTTCAGTGAACTTGTAACCGTCGCCGACAAGTTTGAGTTCCGCGCCGGGGGCGATGGGGATTTGGGCGTTGCCAGGATTAGTCGCAAGCATCGAGAGCAGGATGGGAAGGAAACGATTCATGGAGGTGGGGTTTCAGCCGAGATGGATACCTGCTGAAAATGGATTTTCAGAGGAAAAAATCCACGATCACCACCATCACCAGTCCGATCAGTCCGATCAGGGTCTCGGTCACTGTCCAAGTCCGGAGAGTCTGGCCGACCGTGAGGCCTAACGATTCCTTCACAATCCAAAATCCCCCGTCGTTCAGATGGGACAAGAAAAGCGAGCCACAGCCAATGGCGAGGACCAAAGCTTCCCGATGGATCGCGGGATTTGCCAGCACCGTGGGCGCGAGAATGCCCGCCGCCGTCGTGATCGCCACCGTCGCCGAACCAGTGGCCACGCGGATGAAGGCAGCCACCATCCAGCCATAAATCAGGGGCGGCAAATGCAAGGAACCGGCGAGCGTTCCGAGCGCATTGGCCACTCCGGCTTCCCGCAAGACCCGGGCGAATCCCCCACCACCGCCGACTACTAACAGCGTCATGCCGATGGATGAAATACTCTCCTCGGTGAGCCTAAGCACCTTCATGCGCGAGAATCCACAGACCCGTTGACAAATGAAAGCCGCCACAAAAAACGCCACCGTCAGGGCGAACACCGGATTTCCCAAAAACATCAGAGCTGTGCGCAGAGGCAGTTCGACCCGCAAAACCAACTCCGCGCCGCTGCCCAGCAACATCAAACCCACCGGCAGAACGACGATAAACAAGGTCGCCCGGAACGATGGCCGCGGATGATCATTTCCCACCGGAGAAACCAGTTGGGGAGCCTCGACATCCACATACTTCACCGCCAACCGGGCAAACCAAGGACCGGCGACAGCAGCGGTCGGCAAGCCGACCAGAAACCCCAATCCCAGCACCATTCCGGTATTCGCTCCCAACGCCTGGATCGCCGCCACCGGTCCGGGGTGGGGCGGCATAAGGCCATGCATCACGGATAGAAACGAAAGCAACGGAATCGCCAATAACAGAAACGGTTTCCGCGTTTGCTGCGAAAGCGTCACTAACACGGGAAGCAACAACAGCAATCCCACCGCAAACCAGGTCACCAAGCCCACCGAGATCGCCAACGCGGCGATGCACCAACCCACCCGCGAGGGTCCGAAAAATGCGCTGAACTGCGCCCCCAGAACTTGGGCCGCACCCGACTCCGCCAGAAGCTTTCCTAACATTGCACCCAGCGCGATGACTGCCGCGATTCCACCCATGGTCGTGCCCAGTCCGTCTTGAAAATGTTTCAAGGCCACCGCCGGCTCCAAGCCCGCACCGATCCCGATCACCATCGCCGCTACGAGCAAGGCGAGAAATGCGTTCACCTTCCGCCAAGTCACTAACAGCACAAGGACCGCGATGGCACCCAGCGCGAGAATCAGCAAGGTGATGGAGGAAGTAATCATTTGCTGAGTTTCATGTCGCTGTATCTGGACGAATGCAATGGCTATTGCCGATCACACAAAAACCAAGAACGCCGCGCCTCTTTGTCAGACCTCTATCGCTAGGACCAGCAGAAAGCATCTTCCTAACCTCGACAGATGTTCCGCGACTTTCCTTAAAAATACCGGCGTCTCCGTATGCATCAGGGTCAGTCGTAGTATTTAGAAGCACTCTAATTGATCTAGGATGTCGAGGCCGGAGCGAAACTAGACAGAGACGATTCAAAACTAAACAGTGGAGATGAAACAAAACTGGAGTTCTGGAGACGCGTGCACCCGACCTTTTGGCCGAGCTTGCCCTCCGCCCGAATTTTCGGAGTCCGCCTTCCAGCCGCGAAATCATTCAAAATTGATCCTTGCCAACTTGCGGAAGATTGACCCTCCTTCACACGTCTGCTCCGGCAGATGAGGACCTAATAACCCTCGCAGCTAGCGGTTGGCATGGCCGCAAACCATGCCGCCAAACCGACCCAAGCCCTCGCCTCCATCCAAGCCGTTCACGACCTCTATAATAACGAGCACGACCGTCTCCAAACCGCCTACCAAGGCCGCCAACAAGCCAACCTCCAGCGCGAAGCCGAGCTAAAAGCTCATCCTCCGAAGCCCCAAAACATCGTCATCGACCACTGGGACATCCATGGAGACACCCAGGCCGAAGGAGGCTCCAAGTGAAATTTCCCTCCTTCCTTTTCGCCCTGCTCCTCGTCTTCCTTCCGCTTTACGCATCCGCCATTGTTGACACGAATCACAATGGCGTAAGCGACGTATGGGAAAGGACCTATAACGGCTACAACCTTTTCCCCTCCTTCGATTCCCAAGCCGATCCCGACCACGACGGCTGGACAAATGCTCAGGAAGCCGCCGCCGGCACCGATCCATTTGATCCCACCCCGCCCGCCGGAATCCTCCTCCCGCAAATCGCGCATATCCCCGCCACCTACACCACCGTTTCAGGCACACGCACGCTGTCCACCCCCGAGGCCATCACACTCTCTTGGCCCACCCTGACCGGGAAACAATACACCCTGTTATTCTCACCGGATCTAACTGCCGGAAGCTGGACACCCGTAGGTCTTCCGCGCATTGGCGACGGGCTTGAAATGGGCAGCGGCATCCCCATCACCCAGCCCGATGGCAGCACCCCTCTGGGAATGTTTTGGCGGGTCTCTATCAATGACATCGACTCCGACGGCGACGGCTTTACCGATGCCGAGGAATACCTGCTCGGCGGCGATCCCCACGTCGCGGATCGGGACGGAGACGGCCTGCCCGACGCATGGGAAATCGCCAACGGCCTTGATCCCGACGACGACGGCAGCATCAACATCAACAACGGTCCCGACGGAGACCCTGATGGAGATGGCATCGCCAATGGCCGCGAAAAAAATGCCGGGACAAAGGCCAACGACGCCAATGATTTCCCGATTGAATGGGTTTACGTAACCAATCGTGTTGACGGGACAACGGGGTATCTGGCAGGGCGGACGCCTCCACACCAAGGCAAATTCAACTTCTCGACTTGGGACGGCTCGGCACGCGGGGACGAAGCCATTGCGGAACAGTTGCAACCCGCGATAGTCCAAACCGCGCTCGATACAATGACATTCCCGACTACGGCCCAAGAAGCAATTGCCGCTGCTCCGGCACGCCTCGCAAGAAGCTCTCTCCAAGGCGATTTAGCGGCCCAAGGGACAGCGAGCTTCTATCTTTCCAGTGGTACCTACATTCTGACCAGTGCCACCTACACGCGATTGAGGTGCTGGCTTCACGCTCCATCCAAACCGGAGGAACAGAAGTTCCATTTCATCAAGACATTTTACCACGGCTGGTCAGGCAGTGGCGTTCCTTACGGTTTCGAGCAAAACGCCACCGAAATGATCACCATTACGATAGCACCAAACCAAGTTTACTCAGGAGTCGTGGACCTTGAGACCACTACCCAATCCGCAGCGGGGGTAACTCACATCAGCACCGTCAACCTTCAAAGAATCGACATCGTGCCGGACAGCAATATGGTTGGGGTCATTGGTGACGTAGTGAAGTCAGCCAAGGCTGATAGCTCGATTAAACATTTCGTCACCCCAAAAACCAATGGCCCGCTGGTTGGGCCGCCATTACCCATCGATCAGCAGCATTTTGTATTGAAAGCGGTGGGCGTGACCGCCGAGCAAATCACATCAGGACATGTGAACCAAATCATCGAATGGGAGGGTGGCGAAGCTGTTCCAAACGAACCACTTAAACGCCGGGTGAATCGCAATGCGACTGCCAAGACCGAGGTGAAAATCAAAGCAAAACAAGGAGGCGGAGTAGTGGCGGAGATGCATGTGTGGGTGGTCTGGACAACAATTACGACGACAAATGGCACACCTATCTTTAAAGAAAAGCCGAATCCAGATGGAGCTTCCAAATATGAGATAATTCAGGAGGAAGACAAGGTATGGCGCTTCAAATTCAAAATCGAACCATCCGCTATTTGTGATCCGAACCTCAATGAGAAGCCGGACTTTACGGGGCTTAAAAAGCAAAATGTGCCGGGAAGCGGAAACATTTACACACCAGATCCAAGTCGTGGTCCCGCTGATACTGCGATCAGGAAGTGGGATGTTTCCCGCCAAATGAGTGTTACCCTTCATAATCCGAACGGAATTCCTAAAGCTCAAATCCAAAGTCTATATAACGCTGTATGGGCAAACAACCAACCCGTAGCTTCTGATAACCCCGTGGTTTTTCCAGCTTTGGGAGCAGAGGGAAATGATGACCCGACTGCTGCTGATGAAGATGATAATCCATATGCATTAAAGAACGGAGATATAGCAAATGGTAATTCTTTAGATCATGCAATAGGAGAAATCACATCGATAGATGCCCCCAGATACGGAGCATTTAGTTCATGGGGAGCGGCAGGACGGACTTTCGCGGTGGAAGTTAATTTTCGCGAGTTTGCTCGGCTGGAAATCTGGGATGGCAACCGAGCGACCGGGACTTTCTGGTACAGAATTTCGGACTTTTCCGACTGGCACCATTATTTCAATACGACTTTTGATAGCACCCAAAATTTTTGGAAGAATACGGGATCCTCATCCGGAAACAATCATCCCCGCAATTAATCGCAATGAAGACGCTTTTTTTTATAGCCGTTGCAATATTGGCATCCCCATTACTAGTCGCGCAACGGGAACCCAACACTATGGATCTTGCCTCGCTTTCGGTAAAGCAAGCTGAGGATTTGATAAATAATACAGGAGATGGCCAAATTCATTTAGACTTAATTACCGCAGCCATAACCAGTCGCAGAATAGATTTGATCAAGCTATGCTTTGAAAATCACAACACGCGCGGAATGCTTCTTAAGCCGGTGATTCAAATTGAGGATGATGCTTTCAAGGATGAAATCGTTTTGATGATGTTGAGAACCAAGTCTGCGTTTTGGCCGAATGACGATCCCTTTTACGCGGGGGGCATATATTCAGGGATTTATCTCGGTGAACCATTCATCGATACAATCAAACGGAACCTTCCTGATTTGCCACTGAGTCCTAATTTGCCTATGAGCAATGATTTGATTGCGACCCATGCGGAACGGCTGAAACTCGCAGGGGAATTGGCGGCGGGGATTGAAAAACGTGAAAAGGCTGTTTCGCCGCCTTCGGCAGAGCACCCGCTGAGGCGAGAGTTTCAGCCAGCAAATCCAAAAACAAATCATCAAGATGTGCAATCCATGAAGCCGCCTTCTCCCGAGGCAAAAGCTAATGGAACAATCACGCAAAGGATCGGCAAAGGTTGGGAACTGTGGCTTGCAGGAGTTTGCGTATTGCTCATTACCACAATTCTAATCTGGCGCTGGAAATCAAAATCCACTCTCTGAAAACCACTCTTTTCCCGCTTTATCCACGCACCCAAAGATCGTCGCTCCGCACCGCCAAACATCTCACTGGCGGCTGATCACGCGAGCTGCTGGTCCTGCGGGAACATGTGACGTGCGCGGTAAGCGTGGTCTGAAGCGCCTTGCGGATGGGTTTGCTACGGCGGTAGCAAAGCAGTCATATTTCAGGGTTCTATGACTGCTATGCTATCAGGCGACTTGGCGGTGGGGGCTGCCGCTGCGGGCTGCGAGCCAGTTGGCGGGGGTGAGGCTGGCGGCGGCGCTGGCCATCATGCCGGGCA
>JANYFB010000043.1 GCA_025362955.1 Akkermansiaceae bacterium | reverse complement strand
CTTATGGAATGCTTTCGCCCACGTCAAGCCGCTCGCGATCGGCCTGAATTGCTCGTTAGGTCCAGACTTGATGAGGCCGCACCTCGAAGAACTATCAGCCTGTGCGGCCACTTGCATTTCCTGTTATCCGAACGCCGGGCTGCCGAATCCGTTAGCCCCCACCGGCTTTGATCTGGAGCCGAAACACATGTATGACTACATGGCGGACTTCGCCAAAGCCGGCCTGCTGAATCTAGCAGGTGGCTGCTGTGGAAACACGCCGGAGCATGTCGCGGCCATTGCGAAAGCGGTGGCAAATTTCGCGCCAAGGGAAATTCCGGTGATTCGATAGATTTTACCGCAGAGGCGCAAAGGTCGCGAAGGAACGCAAAGGAAGAATATGAAAGATTATTTGAACAAGCTTTCGAGTGAGGTGATAGGCGCGGCCATCGAAGTGCACCGCGATTTGGGGCCGGGGCTTCTGGAGACGACTTACGAGGTGAGTCTGCAACATGAATTGAAACTTCGCATTCATTCCGCCCAACTCCTCACTTACCTGAGAATGTCCAACAAGAGCATTGGGCTTCTCCTCAACTTCCATAACGTCCGCCTGAAAGACGGCATCAAACGCCTCGTCCACAACTTCCCATCTTAACTCTGCGTCCCTTTGCGACCTCCGCGCCTTGCGGCAAACTCTTCATCCAAATGAAAACCATTCCCCACGCCCTTCGCCTCTCCGGCACCGAGGCCTACAACCACACCGCCGACAAGCGTTTCCTGATGATCGGCGAGCGCGCGAATGTCGCGGGATCACCGCAGTTTGCCAAATTAGTTAGAGCGGGTGATCTTGAAGCCGCTGTCGAAGTCGCCCGCCAGCAAGTTGGCAATGGCGCGAACGTCATCGACATTTGTTTTGATGACGGACTCATCGACGGCAAGGCGATGATGAGCCGTTTCCTGCAACTGCTCCAAGGCGAGCCCGACGTCGCAAAGGTCCCGATCATGGTGGATTCCTCGAAATGGGAGATCCTTGAGGAAGGCCTGAAATACCTGCAAGGAAAGGGAATCGTGAACTCGATCTCACTCAAGGAGGGTGAGGAAAATTTCAAGAAACAAGCCCGCCACGTCATGAAATATGGCGCGGCGGTGGTGGTGATGGCCTTCGATGAAAACGGCCAAGCAGCCTCCTACGAAGAGAAAATCCGCATTTGCGAACGCGCCTACCGAATCCTTGTCGATGAAGTCGGATTCAATCAGGACGACATCATTTTCGACCCCAACATTCTAACGGTCGCGACAGGAATTGAGGAACATAACAACTACGCGCTCGATTTCATCAACGCGACCCGCTGGATCAAGGAGAACCTTCCCGGCGCGAAGGTATCCGGCGGCGTTTCCAACATTTCATTCTCCTTTCGTGGTAATAACAAGGTTCGCGAGGCAATGCACTCGGCCTTCCTCTATCACGCCGGACTCGCCGGCATGGACATGGGCATCGTTAACGCTGGCATGTTGGAAGTTTATGACGAGATTCCCAAAGAGCTCCTGGAATGCGTCGAGGACGTGCTCCTGAACCGCCGCGCGGATTCCACCGAGCGGCTGCTAGAGCTCGCCGAAAGCTACAAGGGAGTCGGCGGCAAGAAGATCGAAGAAGATCTAACATGGCGTGATGAGCCAGTGGAAAAACGTCTTGAACACGCACTGCTCCGCGGCATCGACAAATACATCGACGAGGACACGGAGGAGGCGCGATTGAAATACGTCCGTCCATTGAAAGTCATCGAAGGCCCGCTGATGGATGGCATGGGCGTCGTTGGCGATCTTTTCGGAGCGGGGAAAATGTTCCTGCCGCAAGTCGTGAAATCCGCCCGGGTCATGAAAAAGGCGGTGGCATGGCTTTTCCCATTCATGGAAGCGGACAAGGCGGAATACCTCGCAAGCGACATCGCCGCCCTGATGGAAGAAAATCCCGCTCTAACTGACGCAGAGGCATTGAAACTCGCCGAACGCGGTCGCTCGGCCGGGCGCTTCCTCATCGCGACCGTGAAGGGCGATGTTCATGACATCGGCAAGAACATCGTCGGCGTCGTGCTCTCGTGCAATGGCTTTGAAGTCACCGACATGGGAGTCATGGTGTCCTGCGACAAAATCCTGGCTAGGGCGAAAGAACTCGGCGCGGATGTCATTGGTCTATCAGGTTTGATCACTCCGTCGCTCGATGAAATGGTTTACGTCGCCAAGGAAATGGAGCGCCTCGATTTCAAGGTGCCCCTCCTCATCGGCGGGGCGACGACATCGGCAGCACACACCGCGATCAAGATCGCACAGCACTATTCGGGACCGGTCGTGCATGTGCTCGACGCTTCACGCTCGGTGCCTGTCACCACCTCGTTGCTCTCGAAAGACCAGCGCGACGCCTTCGCTGCGGAGAACCGCGAGAAGCAGCAGAAGCTACGAGACAATTTTCTCGGCGGGCCAAAAAAAGAAACTCTAACACTCGATGGGGCGCGAGCCGCCGGGCCGAAACTGGATTGGGAAAATTACACTCCGCCCGTTCCTTCGTTCACCGGCACGCGAACAGTTAGCAACCCCTCATTGCGCGAACTCACAAAATTCATCGACTGGACGCCCTTCTTCCACGCATGGGAACTCCGCGGCGTGTGGGATCGCGCGACCGATTCCCTCAAGACGAAAAACGTCGAAGGCGCGGCAGAAGCGGCGAAACTCTATCAGGATGCACTCGGCTGGGTGGACCGCATCATTGCCGAAGATCGTTTTCACGCCGAGGGCATCTACGGATTTTTCCCCGCCAATGCGGATGCCGACGACATCATCGTCTGGACCGACGAGTCACGGACCACCGAGCGGATGCGTTTCCATAGCCTCCGCCAGCAGCTCAAGAAGGACTCCGGAAAGCCTAACGTCGCCTTGGCCGACTGGGTCGCGCCCGCCACGGCGGATTACGTTGGCGGCTTCGTCGTCGGCATTCATGGAGCGCACGAATATGCAGAGGAGTTAGACAAACAGATCGACCCCTACGGTTCAATCATGGTCAAGGCCATCGCCGACCGTTTTGCCGAGGCGTTCGCGGAATTTTTGCATCACCAGGCTCGTGTCGAGTGGGGTTATGAAATGGAGGACGAGCTCACACACGACCAACTCATTCATGAAAACTATCAGGGTATCCGTCCCGCACCTGGTTATCCCGCACAGCCGGACCACACCGAGAAGCCGCTGCTTTTTGAATTGCTCGGCGCTTCCGAAGTGACGGGAGTGACGCTAACGGAAAGTTGCGCCATGCATCCGGGTGCGGCGGTTTGCGGACTGTATTTCTCGCATCCGGAGAGCCACTACTTCGCCATTTCCGAGTTACAGAAAGACCAAATTGAAGATTACGCCCGGCGCAAGGGCATGACTCTGCAAGAGGCGGAAAAATGGCTTGGACCCTGGCTGGGGTATGCCTAGGTCTCTTAGCCTACATTGAAATTTCAACCTTTGAGTCTCGACTACGCCACCGCAAAATTCCAGCATGAAAATAGAGGTCATCAACACCGGAACCGAACTACTGTTAGGAAACACGCTCAACACCCATGGCGCATGGTTCGGGCGCGAATTGTTCCAGCTCGGCCTGCGTATTTCCAGGCAGACGACAGTGCCGGATGGCGATGCGATCCGGCAGACACTGGAGGAGTCGATCAGTCGTGCCGATGCCGTAATCGTGACTGGCGGACTCGGGCCGACCAGCGATGATCTAACCCGCGAGATCACTGCCCAGGTGATAGGTTTGGAATTGATTTCCGATGAATCTGCGATGCGTTCGCTGGAAGCATTTTTCGCCATCCGGGGACGGGTGATGGTCGATGCAAACCGCAAGCAGGCACTTTGCCCGGTAGGTGCCGATATCCTGCCAAATCCTAACGGCACCGCCCCAGGAATCTATGTTCCGCCGCGGCTCAACGGGCGGTCTAACTGCGCGGTATTTCTACTGCCGGGTCCGCCGCGTGAACTCTATCCCATGTATCATGCCGAGGTCGCGCCGCGCTTGCGTGCCTTGGCGGGTATCGAGTCGATTCACGAGGCATTGGTTCTGAAATTCACCGGCATCGGCGAGAGCGATTTTCATCAGGGAATCGACGCACGGCTGGCTGCGGTGCCGGGCTTGGAATACGGCTATTGCGCCCACATTGGTGAAGTCGATTTGCGGTTGATCGGGAGTCCTGCAGCGATTGAGGCGGGACGTGAAATCGCGCTCAAATCCTTCGCTCCGTTCCTCATCAGTGACGACGGTGCCTCCATGGAAAAAACCATCGTTCGCCTGCTCAAGGCGAAGGGAATGACGTTCGCCACCGCAGAGAGTTGCACCGGCGGCCTAATCGCTAACAGAATCACGAACGTCCCCGGATCGAGCGAGGTGTTCACCCATGGATTTGTCACTTATGCGAACGAGGCGAAGACCGGAATGCTCGGGGTCCCAGCGGCGGAAATTAAGGCGCATGGAGCAGTGAGCGAGGTTGTGGCCCGTGATATGGCGGAAGGAGCGCTTCGTGAGAGTGGAGCCTGCATCGCGGTTTCGGTCACGGGCATCGCCGGACCCGGTGGCGGCTCGGAAGAAAAACCTGTTGGAACCGCATGGATCGGCGTGGCCACCAAAGGCGGCCTAACAGAAACTTTCCGGATCTTCCATCCGCGCAATCGCAAGGACTTCAAACTGGCGGCAAGTCAATCGGCACTTGAGGCAGTAAGGAGAAAACTCAAGGCGATCTAACGACCGCTATTTCTTTTCCAGCGCCTTGTCCGGCAATCCGCCAAACAACTCTTTGAGATAACCCGCAGAGAGCACCTCAGGCGTGATGACCGGATCTCTATCAGGTGCTGACAACACATTCACCGGGATGGCGGTGCGCTCGAGTTCCTGAAGCTTTTCCTCGATCTTCGCATCCGGGCTGGTCTTGTCCGCCTTAAGCGCGACGATGCCCTTTCTTTTCATGAGCTGGATCACTTCCTTGGTGTAGGCCAGCCGCTTGTTGACTTGGCAAGTGGCACACCATTGCGCCGTGAAATCGACATAAACCGGTGTCCCTTTTGCCAGCAATTCATCCGCCCGTTCCTGCGACCAATGCTCCCAGATGAGAGTGGATTTCTCCGGTGGTTTGGTGAGCAGAATGCCACCGACAGCTAACAGAACAGTGAGCGATATCGCCGTCCGGCGGGTGCGTTGCGGCCGATGTGGCAGGTTCCAGCGACCGTAGATCCATGCCGCCATGGCGATGCCACTGAGGCCAAAGATAGGTCCTAACAAATTGTCCAGGCCGATTTGCCCGGCATAGACCCACAGCAGATATCCGGCGGTGGCGAAGAAGAAGAACGACATCGCCTGCTTGAAACTCTCCATCCACGCACCGGGCCGAGGGAGGAATTCTATCAGCCTTGGGAAAATCGACAGCACCAGATACGGAGTTGATAGACCAATGGCCATGGCAGCAAATGAGATGAAAAACTGGACGGCTGGCAACGCGATCGCCGCTCCGATGGCCGCCCCAAGAAATGGTCCGGAGCATGGCGTGGCGACGACCGTGGCAAGCACCCCGGAAAAGAACGTGCCGCTCAATCCTTGTTTCGACTGCAATGAGCCACCGACTGAAGTGGCTGAGGTTCCAAGCTCGAAGAGGCCAAACATGTTGAGCGCCAGCACAAACATCAGCACCATCAACGTGAGGACGACCCACGGATTTTGGAGTTGATAGCCCCAGCCGATGGAATTTCCCACCACCGCCCGCGCCGCGAACAGGATGCCGCTGAGCACCGCAAATGAAGCCAACACTCCCATCGTAAACATGATGCCATGCAGTGCGATTTTTCTCCGATCCGTGCCCGCTTGCTGAACAAAGCCCATGATTTTCAAACCGATCACCGGGAAAACGCAGGGCATCAAGTTCAGGATGAGACCACCTAACAACATTCCCCCAAGAATCGGCAGGAATTTCAAAAACGGCAGTGGCTTCGCTGGGGGAATGCTGATGAGCGTGTCGGGGATCTCAAAAGATGGGAAACCTACGAGTATGCCGGACAATGAGAGTCCTTGAGCAATTTTTTTGGTGGAGTCGATCGGGTCGGTCCTGATGCGCTTCAAAGTCACCAGCCATGCATCGCCGTCGCGTTGGATCTTTCCGCCCGCGCTGGCCGCTGTTAGGAAGGACTGATTTGGGATGAAGTCAGTGGGAGTTTCTTTTAGAGAATTTGTAGGTTCAATCCGTAGCAGAATATCGCCACCATCCGCCTGGGCTGTTACCTTGATGTTAGGAACCCGGATGGCTTGGTTTTTGCGGGCTTTTTCAAACAGCGCGGATTGAGACGGATCTTTCTCAGACGCTGCTGCCACCGGAACTGTGAGACTCAGCGATTTCGCCTCACCGATGCAACTATCCTTGCAAATCTGCCACTTCGCATTTGCTGTTAGGGTTACCGATTCTCCGATTTCAAGCGAGGCCGGAGCCGTGATCTCTATCAAAAAAACGGGATTTCCTGGATAGACGAAGCTTTTCCCGAAATACCCGTCCTTCACTTCGGGAACCGGCCATTGGATTGCCCCGGCGGAAAATCCTTTTGGCAGGTTCCATTCGATTTCAGGCGGCAGCTCAACTCCCCCGGAATGCTGATAGTAACTGTGCCAACCTTCGGGATGAGACAGGGTAAGAGCCAGCGTGAACGACTTTCTAGGAGCGATTGCTTTTTCCTCCGAAACCAAGCCCGCGACCGACGAGATCCTTCCCATAGGTTGGGCATTCGCCGCGAGGCTGGAAGTGAAGACGGCAGTTAGAAATACGATAAACCGGTGCATAGGAATGAAGGGATGTCCACAATGAGAGGCCCGAAGGGCGATATTCATCCAAAAAAAATGGGGCATCCGGCAAAAACCGGACGCCCCGATTGGAAAGACGCGGGATTTCAATAACCACCGGACGCGCCACCAAGTGCTGCTCCACCTGAGGCACCGGCAGCGGCGCCATGTTGGGAGGGAGTGCCAACATCAACTCCGCAGTTAGAGAGAGCGATGGCGATCAGGGCGATGGTAAGAAAATGGAGGGTCGTTTTCATTTTTTGTGTGGAGTTGGGGGAATCTTCAGCGGTAAACGGAAGGATTCAAGCGATTTTGTTTCACTACTTCGGGCTTTGTCCGCTGCTTGTTTCCTGTCTAGTTACCTGCATGACGCTAGAAGTCTCTACTCCTGCCTTGTTGTTCCCTGCGATCAGCTTGCTTTTTCTATCATACACCAATCGTTTTCTCCACCTTTCTGCTCTGATCCGAAATCTCCACAGCGATTGGTTGGAAAAAGGCGACGCCTTGCTGCGGGCGCAAATCGACAACCTCCGACGCCGTCTCGACTTGATCCGGACGATGCAGTTGTTCGGCGCGATCAGCTTGCTGCTCTGTGTGATTTCCATGCTGACGGTGATCGCCCGCTATCAGATCCCGGCGGTGGCCACGTTTTGTTCCGCGTTGATTCTAATGGCGCTGTCTCTCGGGTGTTTGATTTACGAAGTTTGGATCTCCGGTGGGGCCTTGCGGATTCTGTTAAATGCAGTGGAAGAAACTTGCGGCCCGAAATCTTGACGAGAACCAATAACCGCGCTTTGTTGTTCAATCCGTTCATTTAATCTAACAAACACCAGCCCATGAGTTCCAACGATTCCTCCAAGGTCGCATTCAGCATTCCTTCCATCATCGCCATCGTGGCGGCGATTTTCAGTTTCAAAGTCGGCGCAATTTTCGGTTTGGTCCTTGCGATCATCGCGATTGTCGCTGGAGCGGTCGGAGTTTTGCTCTCGCTCCTGCCGAAAACCCGAGGCGGAATTCTCAGTGTGTTAGGAGTGGCTGGAGGCGTGGTGGGGATCATCGCCGCCGTCATCAAGGCCATCATGTGGATGACGCATTCCGGTGCTTGAGACGATCCAATCGGGAAAAATATCCATTTTCTGGAACTTATTTCTTGCCAGCCCGCTGGAAGCGTAGTAATTCTTCCGCGTCGCAAGACAAGGCGGTCCGACTGAGATGCCTCCCGGGTTAATGGGTTTTTCCTAGGGGGATGATCAGCCGGGCCGCTTCTTTTTTACCCCTGAGGGGCGTTTTTTGAGATTCGGATTTCTCAATCCCGGCAATTCGCTTATACTCGCACGCATGAAATTGATCCGGTTCGGAGACGAAGGGCGTGAAGAGCCGGGAATCCTGATGCCGGATGGTCGCCGGATCGACGCAAGCAGTGAGTTCAACGACTACGATGAAGGATTTTTCGCGATGGGAGGGCTCGAATCGCTCGCCGAATGGGTGGCGGACGGCTGCCCGGGAGGTTTCGAGGCGGACCCGTTGGCTCGTCTCGGCCCGCCGATCGAACGGCCTTCCAAGCTGGTTTGCATCGGGAAAAACTACATGGACCACGCCAAGGAACTGGGTGAAGGCATTCCCACCGAGCCTTCCATTTTTATGAAGGCGACCAGCGCTTGGAGCGGACCGACCGACGATGTTATCATCCCCCGCGGCTCGACAAAGCTTGATTACGAAGTGGAACTCGCCGTGATCATCGGACGCACCGCGTCTTACGTCGATGAGCGCGAGGCGATGGACTACGTGGCAGGCTATTCGGCATTCTGCGACTTTTCCGAGCGGGCCTTCCAAAAGGAAATGGGTGGCCAGTGGACCAAGGGAAAAAGCGCGGATAGTTTCGCTCCCATCGGGCCATGGATGGTGACAGCGGATGAAATTAAAGACACCCAGGAGCTCCGTTTGTGGTGCAAGGTAAATGGGGAACTGCGGCAAAATAGTTGGACTGGCGACATGCTGTTTTCCGTCCGGCAGTTGATCAGCTATGTCAGCCGTTTTATGACCCTGCTGCCCGGCGATGTAGTTGCAACGGGAACTCCCGGCGGGGTCGCGATGGGAATGAGTCCGCCCAGATACTTGCAAGCAGGGGATTTTGTGGAATGTGGAGTGGAGGGTTTGGGTGAACTCGCTCAACGGGTGGTGGCGCTGCGATAAAAGATGAGAACATCGTTTTACAGAATCAAACGGGCCATGCATCCTTGGCCAAAGCCGCTAGGCGGGCCACATCGCTCGGTCTGTCATTTTTGCGACACCCTGCATGTCGCAGAACCCTTGCCCGAGGGGACAGCGGCACGGTGCGTATGCTGCGGCGCGGTTCTCTATCAGAACCGTCCCGCCTCCTTGGTTCGTGTCACTGCATTTTCCACCACTTCTCTCATTCTCATGGTCGTCGTGCATTCATTTCCGTTTCTGGTCATGGATGCCGCAAGCATCCGCACTACCTTGAATCTTTCGTCCGCCGCCGGCGCGCTCATCCACCGGGGCAGTCCTATTTTGGGCGTGGTATTGGCACTTCTTACCATCGTCACCCCTCTATCCGTGGCCGGGGGAATGATCTACGTTTGCGGCCCGCTTTTATTCGGGCGAACCGCCCCGGGGGCCGTGCATGTGGCAAAATGGCTGAACAAAACCGAGCCGTGGAACATGATCGAAGTCTTTTTGTTAGCGGTGCTGGTCAGCCTGCTGAAATTAAGCAAAGTGGCGGATGTCCATTTCGGCATGGGATTCTGGGCATTCGGGCTCCTCATGTTCTGCATGGCCGCCGCAGTCGCCGGCATTGACCGCAACGAGCTTTGGGACCGGTTAGAGGTGGCAAAATCATGAATGATTCCCTGCCACGAGCTGCCGGGCAAGGTCTGGCTGGCTGCCACACCTGCGGGAAAGTCGCAGCGGTCACCCTCGGAAGATGTCCCCGCTGTGGCTCGCATTTGCACTTGCGGAAACCAAATAGCATCCAGCGGACACTGGCTCTCATGGCCGCCGCAGCACTGCTTTATATCCCGGCGAACGTGTTGCCCATTATGACCGTCGTCGAACTCGGCGATGTCACGGAAAACACCATCATCAGCGGCATGATGACTTTCTGGAGGCAGGGGGCCTACCCCATCGCCATCGTCATTTTCACCGCCTCCATCCTCATTCCACTACTGAAAATCATTGCACTCTCATGGCTCTGCCTCGCGGCCTCTGGAAAATTGAACCCCTCACCGAACATGCTCGGAAAAATCTACTGGTTCACGGAGCTCCTGGGCCGCTGGTCCATGGTGGATATTTTCGTCGTCGGGATTTTGGTGGCACTTGTCCAACTTGGCAATTATATGACCATCACGCCCGGCCCTGGCGCGCTTGCATTTGCCGGGGTAGTCGTGCTTACCATGTTCGCGGCACTGAGTTTCGATCCCCGCCTCCTTTGGGATCGGCTCGAAATCCTTGGCATCGACCCTTCACCCCTTAAAAAAGCAGATCCTTGAGCGAAACGGAAACCACAGCACCCCAGCCACCTGTCAACCCCGTCCATCGGGCGGCCCAGCGTTGGAACATCGTCTGGGTGATCCCCATCCTTGCCCTACTCATCGGCAGCTGGATGATTTATCGGAATTTCACCTCGCGTGGCCCCATCGCCTACGTTCGGTTCGAGACGGCAGATGGCATCGCTGCGGGAAAAACTGAAGTCCGCTGCCGTTCCGTGCGCGTCGGCTTCGTCAAGGATGTGAAACTTTCGGGCGATCTAAAATCCGTTCTGGCCAATCTTGAGCTCGATCCAGACTACATTGATCTTTTGCGCCAAGGCACTCGTTTTTGGGTGGTGCGGCCTCGCGTTTCCGCCTCAGACATTTCTGGCCTCGGCACGCTGCTCACTGGTGCCTACATCGAGCTTGATCCGGGCGCACCTGGCACGGAAACGACTTCCGACTTCATGGGCCTCGAAACGCCTCCCGCCACCAACCGCAACATCCCCGGGCGCCGTCTCATCCTCACTGCGGAAGAAGCCGGCTCACTCGGTCCCGGTTCCCCGATTTACTACCGCGGTTTCGAAGTCGGCAGAATCGAGAGTCGCACCCTCGATCTCCAAGGCCAGCGGGTCACTTACGATGCCTTCATCAGCCAGGAATATAGCAGCCTCGTCAAAGGTAACACCCGCTTTTGGAACACGAGCGGGATCAATATCAGCGCGGGTTCGGACGGTTTCAAGGTCAACACCCCTTCTCTCCAAGCCATGATCTCCGGCGGTGCCACCTTCGGCGTGCCGGATGACGTCTCAGCTGGGGATCCCGTAGCCGACGGTTCTACCTTCACTCTTTTCGTGAGTGAGGATGCCGCCAAAAAGTCCACGTTTAATCCCCACATGAAATTTCTGCTCCTCTTCGACCAATCCGTCCGCGGCCTTGCCAAGGGCGCCCCGGTCGAGTTCCGAGGCATCCCCATCGGTCGGGTTGCCGATATTTCCTTGGACTACCTTCAAACTGCCGAGGATTCCCGCATTCCTGTCCTGGTGGAAATTGATCCATCCCTCCTTCGCCCCGAAACGGAGGAAAAAATGGTTCAGCCTGATGGGGAATTCCTCCGTGATGCCGTCCAGCGCGGCCTGCGTGCCGCCCTCAAGACTGGCAGTCTCCTCACGGGTTCCCTATTTGTAGATATCGACTACTACAAAGACGTCCCACCGGGCGAACTTTCTAAAGTCCGCGACTTCCCTTCCATCCCTACCGTTTCCTCAGGCTTCGCCCAACTTGAAACCAAGCTCACCGCTATCCTCGACAAGATTCAGGCTCTCCCCATCGACGAGACCATGAAAAAAATCGGCTCCGCTGCCGATGAAGCTGGCACCACCGCCGCCGATGCCCGTGCCACCCTCAAGGAAATCCAAGCCACCGCCGCCGCTGCCCGCAAGACCCTCGATTCCCCGGAATTCTCCAAACTCCCCACCGACCTCCGCGCCGCCCTCGCCGCCGTGGATAAATCCGTCTCCAGCGTGGGCCCGAATGGTGCCATCCAAGGCGATCTCCTCCGCACCCTCGACGAGCTACGCGCCGCACTCCGCTCCATGAAATCACTCACCAATGCGATTGATGAGAAGCCCAACTCGCTACTCTTCGGGCGGGACACCTCCGGCAATCCCATCCCGAAGGCCCCCAAAGGTCGCTGACCCCACTTCATCATGAAACGCCTCCTCAGCCTTTCCGCCCTCCTCGCCGCACTCTTCCTCGCTGGCTGCTCCCAGCCCGCCAAAACCTTCTACGTCCTCACCGCCGCCGGTCCCGTTCCTTCCGGTGGTGGCATCGGCATCGGCGTAGGCCCCATCACCTTGGCCGAATACCTCGACCGCTCCAACCTCGTCGTCCAGCAAGCCCCTAACCAGCTCGCCGTGGCCGATGACCACCTCTGGGCCGGCGATCTCTCCGCCTCCATCGCCCGCGTCACCGCCGCCAACCTTGGACGCCTCCTCCATACCGGCAACGTCCGCACCTACCCTTGGCTGCGCGACGACGAAATTCGCTATCAAGTCACCCTGGACATCCGCCAGCTTCATAGCCAGTCAGACGGCTTCGCCATTATCGAGGCTGGCTGGCGCGCCTATTCCCTCCCCGACCGCCGCCTCACCGCCTCCAAGACTTTCACCGCCCGCGAGCCGCTGGTCTCAGATGGCTACACCCCCAGCGTTGCCGCTCAATCCATCCTGCTAGAAAAACTCGCGGAAAATATCGCCGCTAACCTCCACTAGGGGATTCTAAAATGGGAACCCCCGACTGGGTCAGTCCCAGTGCCAGAAACCGGGAAAACTGTTAGACGACCAAGAGGATCAACCACCCCGACGCCTACTAACGCGGCACCCTGGAACTTCTCAAGAACCCCTAGCCCACCCTTGCATTCCCAAAGCGGGAATTTTTCCCTTCGTTTGGCCTTGCCATAGCCATTCAGGGCAATAGTCTCGGCGTCCGTTTTTCTTTCTACTGGCAGACGGTTGGCGCCCCGGTGTCTGTCAGTTTTATCCTCCGGGGCAATTGCAGGAAGGAAACGTAACCAACAACACAACCCCAAACCAGATACCATTATGGCTTACGCATGTGCGGAACCCACCAACCAGGCACTTAACGACCTGATCGACTCCAAATTCCGCGAATTCCGCGAAGGATCGATTGTCAAAGGCACGATTCTTGAAATCCGCCCCCAGGTCGTGCTAGTCGATATCGGCTACAAATCCGAAGGCGCCATCCCATCGAACGAGTTCGAGGATGAGGAAATCGAAATCGGCGACGAAATCGAAGTGCTGCTAGAAAAACTTGAAAACGACGAGGGTATGGTCGTCCTCTCGAAGGAAAAAGCCGCCCACAAACAAAACTGGGAAAAGATCGTCAAAGTTTTCCAAGACGGCGGTCTCGTCCGCGGCAAGGTCAAGGCAGTCGTCAAAGGTGGCCTCACCGTCAACGTCGGTGTGGAAGCCTTCCTTCCCGGCTCACAGGTGGACATCATTCCACCGAAAGACCTTAACGAATACGTCGGCAACGTTTACGAATTCAAGATCGTCAAAATCAACGACGAGCGCAAAAACATCGTTATTTCCCGCCGCGAAGTCATCGAGGCCGAGCGCTCCGAGCAACGCCAGACCTTCCTCCAGTCCGTCAAAATCGGCGACAAGGTCACCGGCGCGAATAAGAACATCACCGACTTCGGTGCCTTCGTCGATCTCGCAGGGATGGACGGACTCCTCCACATCACCGACATGTCGTGGGGCCGCATCAACCACCCTTCCGAACTCCTTCACATCGGCCAGTCCGTGGATGTTGTCATCCTCGACGTGGACCGCGAGAAAGAGCGCGTTTCGCTCGGCCTCAAGCAAACCTCGGAAAATCCTTGGGAAGACATCGAGCGGAAATACCCAATCGGCCACAACGTCAAGGGTCGCGTCACCAAGCTCTTGCCATACGGCGCGTTCATCGAAATCGAGCGCGGCGTTGAAGGGCTTGTGCACGTTTCCGAACTCTCCTGGGTCAAGCGCATCACCCGCCCATCCGACGTGCTCGAAATCGGCCAGGAAATTTCCGCCGTGGTCCTCGGCATCAGCATCGAAGAGCAGAAAATCTCGCTCGGCGTGCGTCAACTCGACTCCAATCCGTGGGATGAAATCGAACTCCGCTACCCGGTCGGCGCAACCATCAAGGGACCGGTTAGAAACCTCACTGCTTACGGTGCGTTCGTCGAACTGGAAGAAGGCATCGACGGTATGATCCACGTCTCGGACATGTCCTGGACCCGCAAAATCAACCACCCGTCCGAAGTTCTCAAAAAGAACGACGAAGTGGAAGCCATCGTGCTCGCTATCGACAAAGCCAACCAACGCGTTTCCCTCGGCATCAAACAAACCGAAGGCGACCCATGGAGCCTCATCGACAACCGCTTCAAGGTCGGCGACCTCGTCAAAGGCACCGTTGCCAAGATCGCATCGTTCGGCGCCTTCATCAGCCTCGACGGTGACATCGACGGCCTCATCCACATTTCGCAACTCAGCGAAGACCACGTGGAAAAGGTCAAGGACATCATCAAGGTCGGCGAAGAGATCGAAGCCCGTGTCATCAAGGTGGACAAGGTCGAGCGCCGCATCGGACTTTCCATCAAGGCCGTCGGTTACTCCGACGATCAATTGAAAAAGGAAAGTGCCAGCTTCGAGAGCCTCCGCCCATCCTCCGAGATGGTCGGTCTCGAGCAAGCGTTCAACCTCGCCGCCGCTGCCTCCGAAGACTGGAGCCCAGGTCAGGAAGATTAATCCAAGGAGCGTGGGCGTCTCGCCCACGTTTCTTATCAGAAAGCCGGACGGGTTCGCCCCGCCCGGCTTTTCTTTTGAAGAATTGCCCAGTGATGATTGCGAATTGTTGATTTGTGAAAGGATCAACGGCTTGCACACATCCCGATCCCATGTCAGAAGCCAGTGCGCCACCAGCCGACATGGCGTAGAGCATCCATCCCACGCACCGATGAAAACCAAAGACGCGAAAAAAGAGACTAAGAAGTTGCCCACCAAAACGCCCAAGGAAAAAAAGCTGGCGAAGAAGGAGAAGAAAAATAGCAGGTGACGATGGCCCCGGTCCGAACCGGCATGTTTCCGTCATAATGGTTGCGCTTATTTCGGCAAGCCGGATGCCTTCACCTTGGTAGTTGTGGTGATTTTGTCCTTCAGGTTAGCCATGGAACTCTGCGACGCGGCCAGCCCTGACTTGAGGGGAGCACAGGCGCCCTCGCGTGTGGATTCTGGCGCCTTCGCCGGAATCGTAAGCCGGCTCGCGGGATCGACGCCCTTTTTGGATCCCGCCTTCGATGGTTTATTCCGCGGGGATTGGAGCGAGGGCGCTCCCATCCACACGCGAGGGCGCGTGTGCTCCCAAAAGAGTCCAGACGCGAAGTCGCTTTGGCATCATTGGCAGCACGACAGTAAGCGGTCCGTAACGAATCCATAATATCCGAACTTTTCACACGGTCCTAAAAGGGAAAATAGAGGAAGCCGAGGATGAATGAGTTACGAAGGTTGACTGCAAGACTCGATCCGGCGTCGGTCTGCGAGCCAATCCATCTCCTCCCGGTTGCAGCATTGGGTAAAAACGTCTCCCCCAAATGCGTGCCAAAGGTGGTATTGGCAAAACGAACCGGGACGCTAAACTCGTGGCAATGAATCTATCCGATGAATCCTCACGGCGCTTCCGCAGTCCGCTGGCTGCGGTCATCATTGTTGCGGCGCTGTTAGTGTCGCGGGGCGAAGGAGCGCCTGCCATCGCTAAAACAGAAGCTGCCAAGCCGGTCACGGTGGTTGAAAACGACACCTCGTGGACGCTCGACAATGGGATCCTCAAGGCGACCATCGAGAAAGACACGGGCAACATGTCGGCCTTGGTGTATCGAGGAACTAACACCATGGGCGGAGGCGGTTATTGGGAACAAACGCCGCGAGGATCAAAAAAATTGACCAATACCGTGACCATCGATCCCACGAAAAATAGCGGCGCGCGCGCGGAAGTCTCCGTCAAGGGCGTCACCGGCGGCGGGCGTCTGGACATGGAGGTTCGCTACGCGCTCGGACGCGGCGAGAGCGGGATTTATGCCTATGCTATTTTTTCCCACCCTGCCAGCTACGGCACCATGGGCGCGGGCGAGAGCCGCTACATCACCAAGCTGAATCATGATTTCAACTGGATCTCCGTGGATGCCGATCGCAACCTGCTTGCCTGCACGCCTGAGGATTGGGGCGCGGGCACCGTGATCCACGCCAAGGAGCAGCGTCTTTTGAGCACGGGATTCTATAAAAACTCAGTCGAGCACAAATATAGCTACAACGCGGTGCAATACAAGATTTCCGCCTACGGCTGGTCGAGCACCAAGAATCACACCGGCATCTATTTCATCAATCCGACCACCGAATACCTTGCCGGCGGTGCCTCCAAAATCGAGTTAGTTTGTCATTACGACGCCAACAACAACCCCGATCCCATCATTCTCAACTACTGGTCTGCCGGGCACTATGGCGGCGGCGCGAGTTGTCGGATTCCTGCGGGCGAGGAATGGAGCAAAGTCATCGGCCCGATGTATGTCTATTGCAACGCGCTTCCTACTCCCAAGACTGCCTCGAAGGCGGACCTAGACACCCTCGCCGCCACCGCAGGAAACCCCACGGTCCCGAGTGCTTGGCGCGAAAACGCCACCGCGCTCTGGCAAGACGCGCTAGGACAAGCCAAGCAGGAAAAAGCCCACTGGCCTTACGAGTGGGTCATCGGCGTGGACTATCCGCACAAGGATCAGCGGGGAAATGTCACCGGCCAGTTCGTGCTCAACGACCCGCAGGCGGCGACGACCCAACTGCCCAATCTCACGGTGGGTCTGACCCACGCGGATTACCTCGGAGGCGGCGGAAGAATGGCCCAGAGATCCGGTAACGGCAATACAGTCACATGGGCGCACGACGGGAATTACTATCAGTTCTGGGCCGACGGCAACCCCGACGGAAAATTTTCCATCACCCATGTCCGACCCGGCACCTACACCCTCCACGCCTTCGCCGATGGCGTCCTCGGCGAAACCGCACAGGCCAATATCACCGTCGTTGCAGGAAAGTCGCTGGACCTAGGGAAAATCGAGTGGAAGCCAGTGCGTTACGGCAAACAACTGTGGGAAATCGGAATTCCTAACCGAGTCGCCAGCGAGTTTTACAAGGGCGATGCCGCAAATTACTGGCTCTGGGGCTGGCCGGTGCGCTACGGCGAACTTTTTCCTAACGACATCACCTACACCATCGGCAAAAGCGACTGCCGGAAAGATTGGTTCTTTCTACAAGTGCCTCACGAGCTTTCCGGCGCTTGGAAAAACCCTGCCGCTAAGGATCCCCTGCACCAGCCCTTCGGATGGATGAAAATTGCCGACCGGGGAGAAGATCTGTGGCGCAGCATCGGTCAGGGTCGGGCAACAACTTGGACCATTAAATTCAACCTGGACAAAGCGGGACAAGGCCAAGCCTCCTTGCGCGTGGCGCTTGCCGGTGCCGATGGCAACGGCGGGCTGGCCGTGGCAGTCAACGGGCAGAATGTCGGCACCATCCGTCCGAACGCCACCAACGCCTTACGCTACAATACCGACAAAGGCGTCTGGCAGGAACGTATTCAAACGTTCGACGCGGCCCTGCTGAAATCCGGTGAAAACCAAATCCAGCTCACAGTTCCCGCCGGGGAAATCACCTCCGGAGTAGTTTACGATTACCTACGGCTTGAGGTCGATGAGAACACGAATTTTAAAGCCCTTTCCGTCGCCCCTGGGATCGATACTGACACGCGTCAGAATTTGTGAATTCGGATAAATCTCTTGTTGGCGGAACTGTGGACAGTGCCAATATAGCAAGACGAGGTTTCTGTTCCGCCTGAAGGAACTTCGGCATGGGTGCGATCTGAATTGACTGCGATTTGTCCCGAGCAATAACTTTGCCAAATGTCCAGATAGCGGGTAATTTGACCTTGATGATAATTCGCATCTCACTCGTCGTCGGGATTAGTCTCATTTTCGGCATCAATCGCTTGGATGCGGTGATGTTTGCCGACACGGCGGACATCACCCATAATTCGTCCACGCCGGGTGACAACTCGGGGTGGCAATACGAGGGGAAATTCATGACCTTTCTGGGGGTGCCCATCGCCCCGTATTTTTTCATCACGGCCAAGCATTTCGGTGGCGCGGTGGGGACGGTTTTTGATTTCCATGGCGACAGTTATACGACCATCGGATTCCAAGACACGACTTCCACGGATTTGCGGATTTGGGAAGTGAACCATGCCAAGCCGTTTCCCGTCTATGCCCCCCTTTCCAGCGGAGTCGCAGACGTCGGTGCCACAGCGACGGTTTACGGCCGCGGAACTCAGCGGGGTGCCGCACTCGCCGTTTCCGGTGAATCCAAAGGCTGGCTTTGGGGGCCAGGTGACGATGTGGAACGCTGGGGGAAAAACGTGGTGGAGGGGTCTTATTATGATGGGCCAGCTTATGGAAATTTGTTATATTGTAGGTTTAATAAACCGGGGGTAACTGATGAATGTCATCTATCTACGGGTGACTCGGGAGGTGGATTATTTGTATTGGAAAGCGGCTTGTGGCGCTTGGCGGGAATCAACTTATCAGTGGATGGTCCATTTAGAACCAGTCCTGGTGGAGCCGATTTATATGGTTCATTTTACGATGTGGGCGGCTTGTATTATAATAATGGAATGACGCTCATTCCCGAGAGGGTTACGAATATCCCGTCAAATTTTTATTGTTCCAGAATCTCAACCTCGTTGGCGTGGATTTCCGGGATTGCTTCTGAGGTCAACACTCTTGCCCCGGAAGATTTCAGCGCGTGGCAGCGGCTATATTTTACTCCCGCCCAAATTGCCACTCCAGCGACGACTGGGAGCTTGGCGGACTTCGATAACGATGGGATTTCAAACTTACTGGAATTTGCACTAAATCTCGACCCAACCTACAACGAACGCGCGACGATGGCTCCGGCGACCGGCTTGCGGGGCCTGCCGCTCGTCCGGGTGGAAAACATTTCCGGCGCAGATCACGTGACCATCGAATATGTCCGAAGAGCCGCAGGCAGTGGCTCCGGCTTGACCTACACGCCGCAGTTCTCGTCTGATCTGAATACGTGGGTAACGACAGGAACGGTCACAGTCACAACGATCAATCCTCGATGGGAAGGGGTAAAAATTGTGGATGCCTCGACGACTGTCGGTACGCCCAAGCGCTTCGCGCGGGTGAAGGTAAGTAATTGAGCGAGTCTCTCAAAGTTGTAATGTGACAGAGATCCAAACCGTAAGACTTTCCCGAGGGGTGGATTTGTGAGTTAAGTTGATCGATTTGAAATGAAACAGTTATCTATTGTCATCGCCTGGTTGTTGCTCGTGTTGGAAAGTCCGGCTGAGGTCGATTTTGCACATCAAATCGTGCCGATTCTGCGCGAAAATTGTGCGAAGTGCCATTTGGACATAGCGAGAAAGGGCGGACTGTCGATGAATACCCGCGAGTTGCTCGTGAAGGGTTCTGAAGACGGCGAGGTGGTGAAACCCGGCGATGCGGAGCACAGCTCGCTCATTGACTTGATCCTTTCGGATGATAAGACCGAGAGGATGCCACCGAAGGGTGAGCGACTCACCACGGCGGACGTCGCCGTGCTTCGAGACTGGATCAATGGCGGGTTAAAATGGGAGCCGGGATTCACATTCGCCAAGGATGTTTATGAACCGCCCCTGAAGCCACGTCTGCCGGAATTGCCGCCGGCGGTGGATGGCAGGTCGCATCCGGTGGACCGGATCATTGATCGCTATTTTGCGAAAAACCACATTACGCGACCCGCTCCACTGGCGGATGCGGCGTTTATCCGTAGGCTGTCGTTGGATCTAACCGGCCTCCTGCCGGCGCCGGATGCGATCACCGCATTTGTCCACGATGCGGACCCTGCAAAGCGGGCGAAGCTCATCGACTCCACCTTGGCGCGGGATCAAGATTATGCCGAGCACTGGCTGAGTTTTTGGAATGACTTGCTGCGGAATGACTACCAAGGCACCGGCTACATCGACGGTGGACGCAAGCAGGTGACCAAGTGGCTTTATGATTCATTGTTAGAGAATAAGCCTTATGACCGCTTCGCACGGGAGTTGCTGGACCCGCCGGATGCAGACTCGCAGGGCTTCATCGACGGCATCCGGTGGCGCGGCACTGTGAATGCAAGCCAGACGCGTGAGGTGCAATTTTCTCAATCCATTTCACAGACATTCCTCGGGCTGAACATGAAGTGCGCCTCATGCCATGACAGTTTTGTGGACCGTTGGAAACTGGATGATGCGTATGGGTTGGCAGCGATTTACTCGGACCACCCGCTAGAAATCGAGCGTTGTGACAAGCCCACGGGCAGAATGGCCAAGCCAGCATGGATCTTCCCGGAAATCGGCCAAGTGGACGCAGGTGCGGCGAGGCCAGAGCGGCTCAAACAGCTCGCCGCGCTGATGACCCATCCGGAAAACGGGCGCTTCTCACGGACTATCGTAAACCGCCTCTGGCAGCGTCTGATGGGGCGTGGCATCGTGCATCCGGTAGATTCCATGGGCACCCCGCCGTGGGACGCGGATTTGCTGGATTTCCTAGCAGTCAGGTTTGTGAAGGACGGATACGATTTGAAAAAATCGCTCGCCTTCATCGCCAGTTCGCAGGCTTACCAATCGGAATCCGTGGTGACGGGCGATCCGGTAGGAGAGAAATTTTTCCGTGGTCCAGTGGCTAGAAAAATGACTGCCGAGCAATTCGTGGACGCGGTATGGACGCTCACCGGCACCGCGCCCACGGCTACCGCACCAGGGCTGCCCAGAAAACTTGCGGCTTCCTCGGAGACGCTTTCCGCTCAGTGGATCTGGTCGCTGGCCGATGCGGGTGCAGTCCCCGCTGGAGAGAAAATTTCACTCGCCACCGCGGTGGATTTGCCCGCCGCCCCAACGTCGGTTAGGGCGGTATTCGTTGGCGACAATGAAACGGAGATTTTCCTCAACGGGCAATCCGTAGCGAAGGCGATCAACGGACCCGTCCCGCAGACCCTAGATTTTAGCGGACTCAAAGTGGGCCACAACACGCTTCTCGCTGTTGTTAAAAATGCTGGAACCGCGCCGAATCCGGCGGGCCTGATTCTCGAAGCGAAAGTCACGTTCGCCGATGGAAAAATTTTGACAATCTCGAGTGATCCCAGTTGGAAATGGTCTCGAAGCCTGCCCGATGCCACGGGAAAATTTGACCATCCTCCGACCGACTGGCTACCGGCGATCGCCATCAGCAAACCCGCCGTTTGGGCGGGAATGACCGCAGCACTCCCGGCTTTGTTAAATGCCGATCCTACCATGGTGCGGGCATCACTCGTCCCGGCAGACTTGCTGATGCGGGCGTTGGGCCGTCCTAACAGAGAACAGATCGTCAGCATGAGGCCTGACAACATCACCACCTTGGAGGCCATCGATCTTGCAAACGGGAACCTTCTGGCGGGACTTATCTCCCGCGGTGCCAAGACCCTCGTGGCCTCGCGTAAGAGTCCGGAGGCAATGGTTGACCACGTTTACCTCCAAGCACTGGGTCGCCTTCCCGGAACTGCGGAGAAAGCTGGCCTAATTGAAATGCTCGGTAAAGACCCCGGCCCGCGCGCGGTAGAGGATTTGCTGTGGTTGGTGTTGATGTTGCCAGAGTTCCAGTTCGTCCGATGAAATTTCCACCCATTCTGCTATGAAACATCCCTCTCTTTTTCCCGAACTTGATAGCCGTCGTCCCGACCTCAGTCGCCGGACTTTCCTAAAAGCATTGTCAGCATCCAGCCTCGCAGCCGCGATGTCCGGCATCCCGCAAGCCCGCGCCGAGGATGATGTGGTACAGCCCGCCGCCAAAGCGGATTGCTGCATCCTATTATGGATGGCAGGTGGGATGGCCGGGCCTGAAACCTTTGATCCCAAGGCCTATCAGCCATTTGAAAAAGGTCTGCCGATTTCCAAGATACTCAGCACATTTCCGGCGATCAACACCACGCTGGACGGTGTGAAAATTAGCCAAGGCCTAGAGGAAATCGCCAAGCTGATGGACCGCGCCACGCTGATCCGTTCGCACGTCCAACCGGATCTCGGGACGATCCTGCACTCTCGCCACCAGTATCATTGGCACACCGGTTACGTCCCGCCGCAGACGGTGGCCGCACCGCACATTGGGGCGTGGATGGCCAAGGTGTTAGGCCCGAAGAATCCGGTGATGCCTGCGTTTATCAACATCGGCCAACGGCTCGAAGGTATCGGCGAGAGTGAGGAATTAAAGGCCTTCACGACCGGGGGCTTTTTCGGCACGGAATTCGGTCCTTTTAACTTGCCCTACCCAGACGAGGCCGCCCGTTCCGTCAGACCGCCCGAGGGCATGGATGCGGGACGCTTCTCTAACCGCTATGCATTCTATCGGAAACTGGTGGATCGCAGCCCAAACCGAGCTTTCATGAGCGACTATCAGCAAGAGTCAATGCTCCGGGCCTTGGAAAACGCCCATCGCTTGCTCGGGTCTAAGGAGAAAGACGCCTTCGATCTCACACTAGAGCCTAAGCAGGTTCTCGATGCCTACGGCAGTGGCCGTTTCGGCAGGGGTTGCCTCCTTGCCCGCCGTCTAGCGGAATCGGGCGCACGTTTCATTGAGGTGACTACGGAATACGTCCCTTTCGTCAACTGGGATACTCATGAAAATGGCCATGATCGGTTGGTCAAGCTCAAGGAGGAAATTGATCGTCCTATTGCCCGCTTGATCCGCGACCTCGAGGAGCGCGGGATGCTGGAGCGCACACTCGTGGTCATCGCCAGCGAGTTTAGCCGCGACGTGATGATGGAAGGCGCGCCAGGGTCCACCGCCAAGGACCAAGCGGCCTCAAAATCAGAAACCCTCGAACTTTCCGTGCACTATGGTTTGCATCGCCATTTCACCGGCGGATCATCCGTCGTCATGTTCGGCGGAGGCATGAAAAAAGGCCACCTTCATGGTGCCACTGCGGAGGAACGTCCCCTTATCGCGATCAAAGATCCAGTCACCATCCCCGATCTCCACGCGACGATATTCACGGCCATGGGCATCAGCCCGAAGACCACCTACGACATCGAAAAGCGGCCTTTTTATGCCACAAAAGACGGTTTGGGTAAAGCGGTGAAGACCTTGTTGACATGACGGGAAATCGGGATCAATAGCTACCTATGGAAAACAGCCCGCGCAAGACCGCCCCTTCTGGCTTTGCACTAGTTGTCACGTTGTCATTGATGATCTTGTTGACGGTCATCGCAGTGGGTTTGCTCACTCTGAGTTCTATCAGCCTTCGAGCCTCCTCCCAATCCTTGGACTTAGCCATCGCCCGTGCCAATGCACGGGTGGCGCTGATGTTGGCGGTCGGGGAATTGCAGAAAACCGCCGGGCTTGACACCCGTGTGACAGCCCGCGCGGATTTGGTGGATCCAAAGAATCCACCTGTTCTCGGCGTCTGGAAAAGTTGGGAAGGGACAGATCATGAGAGCAGCGGTCGTCCGATCGCACCGACTTATATGGGACATAAAAAAGCGCGGTTTCTTGCTTGGCTCACTTCCGAGACCTTGGCTGCCAAATGTGAAGATCCGCTCACGATGACGGCTGCTACGGGAAAAGTAACCCTTCTGGGCGAAAAATCAGTGGGAATTGCCGACGCTGCCCAGCGCCAGATCTATCTGACTCCCACAAAAATCACACTCGCCAAATCTTCTGGCAGCTACGCTTGGTGGGTGTGCGGGGAAAACCAGAAAGCCCGTCTGCCTAGGCCGTACGCACCCTCCACGGGTGATCCGGCCACTTGGTCGGTTCTCGTCAAAACCCACGCCAGTGTCGATCCCGCGCCGTTTGGCTTGGACAAATTACTCAATGACCCCTCGCTGAAAGATCCGTCGATGATGTCGGTCGGTGGCAAGGCAATCACAATCAAACAGGGGGACCTTCTCGCTGCCACGGTCACCTCGGGACCAAAACTCTCTCAGGAATATTTTCACGATCTATCAGTGAATTCAGTGGGTCTTCTGACGAATACCGCCACGGGTGGCTGGCGCAAGGATCTATCCTTGGTTACTGAAAATTGGAACAGCCTTCCCGCAGCAAACCTGCCGTTCTTTCGTGTAACACCGACGGCGGACCTTTTGTTCACTCGCCCCGAGACAGATCCTATCAATGCGGGATCGATTCTCTATCGTTGGACCAGCTACCGCCGCAATGCCACGGCTAACAAGCCAATCTACAGTTTCCCCGCAATCTGCAGTTGGGCGAACTTGGCCAACTATGCCACACTCTACAAGAACGTCAATGCCACATCCCCGACGTCCAGCATGACGGTCAACGCGCAGGCCGCCGCCATCAATGGCGATATTTATAACTACATTCACAAGGTCCGCATCCTACCGGTAATCGCCCGGGTCCAGTGGATTTATTCCCACAAGACCGTTTCCAGTTCCACGCTTCCAGGGAAATACGATCTCAATCTACTCGTCACGCCGGTATTCACCCTATGGAATCCATACAACGTATCCATTGCATCCATACCCGATCTAACATTCTCCTTGCAAGGTACCCTACCGCCATTAATTGACTATAAAATCGGAGGTGCCGCCCTAGCGGATTCAAAGCTGATTACTTTGCAAACCGACAAGATGGCGGGAGATTCCACAATGATGAAGGGGCTAACGGGAATCACGAACTATACACTCACCGGCATCGCAGCGTTTGGGCCGGGGGAAACGCGAGTATTCAGCCCCAACGGAGCGAGCAACACGCTGGTCGCGGGTTATACCCTGGGTGGAGGTGTTTCATATCCCGTGCAGGCCGCAAGTGCCATGGGGGCGGCGCAAACAGGAAGTAGCAAAATCAGCACGTCGGTAACATTTGATTCAGAATTCAACGATGCCGGTGCCATCGGGGTCGGCCTTTATTTAAACATGAATAGCGCGGGGAGTGGATCGGTTGCCGCAGGAACCGTCCTTGCCTACCGGATGTCCTATCCGAAATCGACGGTAAGCCAAGTCTATCCCCCGCTAGCGCAAGGCAAATTGCCTCAGCCCTCATTGGCGGAAGCTGCGGTAGCTGCTCCATTTCTATCTATTACTTTCGGCGCCCGGATGGCGAGCAACACCCACCTTCCGTCCAAAGGATTTGTTCAGTCCAGTCCGTTTGTGAACTACACCGCGATGGGCTTGAAGGGGAGCAAGGAGCCGACAATTCAGTATACCTATCCTGGCACGCAGCATAATGTCAATTCCCCCTTTGAGTATAGTTTTCAGGCTTTGAAAGTGAATAGTCCATTTCTACCGGAAGCTGCCGACACTCGGGGTTTCATCATGACAGGGTTCAAAGCTTCTAACGGACTATCTCGCTGCGTCATTGATGAATTACCCGGACGGCCGCTGAGTTCGCTGGCAGAACTTCAAAACTGGGACGCACGCTATGAAAACCCGGTGCCACCGTATGCATTCAATCTTGTAGCCAACAGCGACGCAACGCCACTTTTACCATCCAACTCAATAGTCAATACTGCGGATGCCTCCGCGAAAGGCGATGAAAACCTCCAACATGATGACTCATACTGTCTCAATCATGTATTATTTGACGATTGGTTTTTCTCCTCAATAGCTCCAGAACCCGCTGGATTCGGCTCTCCAGCGGCCGCCTCCTCGGCGCAAAGTATCTGTGTCAATTTACTCACCGATCTCGGCAAGCCATTGGCAAATCGCTCTTACAAGGCATTGCCCCGGGATGTCGCGTTCGCTTCAGTCTCGCTGACAAATGCTAACACCCTCGCAGCAAATAATGTTGGTGTCGCGGACACGTCCTATAAGACGATTGCCTCGCGGCTCGAAGTCGAAGGGATGTTCAATGTAAACTCCACTTCCGTAAAGGCTTGGCGGGCCTTGCTCGGTCATGCGCGGAATCAAAGAATCCCCTACATCGGGAGCAGCGGAAACCCACAACTGTCAGCCGAATCCGACTATGCCGTCAGTCGTTTCACCGTAGCAGGAGATGTGGAATCTTCAAAAAACGGGGTCTCTGGTGAGGGTGCGGGTGCCGCAGAATATGCGGGATACCGCCTTTATAGCGAAGCGGGACTCGATTTCCTCGCCGTGGAAATCGTCAATCAGGTAAGGCTCCGCGGTCCGTTTCTCTCTCTATCCGAATTCGTAAACCGGCAGCTATCGTCCGACAAGAATCTCGCTCTTGCAGGGGCCATCCAGACCGCGCTCAACAAGCTGGCAGAAGACAGTGCTTTAAATCCGTTCAAGGTTCTGCAAAAGGACACCACTCCCGAGCCCGTTGCCGGAAGCCCAGCGTCAAACATTGCCACCGAGAACCCGACCGGCGGTGTCTCCGGCTATAAATTCAGCGCGGCGGCGGTGGGCTACAATCTTTACGGCGTCCCGGGGTGGACGCGCCAAGCGGATATCCTCCGCCCCCTCGCTCCGATTCTCACCGCCCGGGACGACACCTTCACCATTCGCGCTTATGGCGATTCTCGGGATGCCACGGGACTCGTCATCAAGGCCCGCGCCGTCTGCGAGGCGACCATCCGCCGTGGCAGGGAATATGTAGATCCCGCCGACGATGCGGCCACCAGCGACCTTTCGCCCTCGTCTGGAATCGTCCCGACCAAAAAGCCGCTAAATGCCCTTTTCGGTCGTCGCTTTGAAATTGTTTCGTTCCGTTGGCTGTCTCAGGATGAGATTTGAAATCATCACCCACCCTCTCCTTTAAAAGCTGATGTCCCGCTTGTTTGTTATCGCTCTCCTTTTCCCACTGTTTGCCGTTGCGCAGGGCAAACCGGCCGAACGCAGTTGCCGGGTCCTGTTCCTCAACCCACCGGCGGATGCCCCTAGGAAGTTATTCCTCTTCGACGGAGTGAAATCTCAGGAAATCGATTTGCCTGAAATGAATTTCTCCGACGTCTATCAGGTTGCAGGTGGGGAAACCACGATCCGGCTGCTGACGCATCCCGTCATCAAAGCCGATGATGTGCCAGCCGGTGCTCCGGCGGGCACGCTCGCGGAATCGATCACGGAATTTTACATGATTGTGAGTGCCAATTCCACGAACCTGATCACGCCTGTGCAACTCCAGATCATCGACTCAGGATCGGAGAAATTCAAAAAAGGTCAGATGATGTGGTATAACCTCACCAACTTTGCGGTAGGCGGGCAGTTGGGAAGTCAGACGCTTTCCATCAAGGGCCAATCCCGCGTGATCACGGATGCCCCGACAAACGCTGCGGTTCCCTTTCCCGTGAAACTCTCCTATTTGATCCTGGATGACCCGCAATTGCATCCAATCTGCCAGACTCAATGGATGCATGACCCGCGTTCGCGCATGGTCATGTTTATATACGGCGGTCAGAACAATACCGCGCCTGAGATCTCAGGGTTTAAGGATTTCCGGGAGAAGGTGCTAAAATCCGACTAATGCCTTTGGCTGAATTCCGGGTTGCGCCTTGGCTTGCTGACGGCCAAGCTACGGCTCGTGCCGTCGATTCCCGGCATGGTTCCATTCACGATGAATAAAT
>JANYFB010000037.1 GCA_025362955.1 Akkermansiaceae bacterium | reverse complement strand
CGCTTGGTGAAAGGCGGGATCTCGATGGCGGTGTAAATCCCATTGCTAACATGCGGCTTGGAAAGATGTCGGATGACATCATCCCACTTCGGTTCGCGCTCCATCCCTAGCCGCTCGCGCCATTGTTGTGCGGTGGAGAGCGCCCAATGCCAATAGGCGAGTTCGTAAGTGGGATTCGTGGTCGTGGCGGCATCGTAGCATTCTTGCGCTGGAATCAGCGCAGGGCCGAGGACGTAGCGTTTTTCCTTTGCATCCCAGGCGGCATACGAGGCCATGAATTCGGCGGTTTGAAAAACGATGTCGCGATACTTTTTCAGCGTTGTCTCGTCAGGATGGGCGCGGTAGCAAAGCTCCGCATAATAGATCGGATGTGGTTGCTCCCAGATCAGCATCGCGGCGACCTTGGACGGACTTTCCTCGCCGTTAGGCCCGACCATTTTCGGCCAACGCGCACCCTGATAGCCTTGGCGGCTGGCGAGTTCCCGGGCGACGGGCAGGATTTTCTCATACCATGGCAGACTTTTTTCGAGCATTCCGATGCGGCCCCACAGCGCGAATTGGACCGCGTGCCACCAGTGCATTTCGGTGTGCGGTTTGCCGAACCAACTGTTGAGCGTGAGGCCGGTTTCCTGCGGCGGCATCGACCCGGCGCATTGGATGGCGGTTAGATATTGCGAGAGCACGATGCGGCGCTCCAGCTCGTCCGCCCGAGAATCGGTGCTGCCGCTCAAGTCGATCGCTCCGCCGCTGCGCCAGAATTTTTCCCAGTGGTCCGCCGATGCTTTGAAGACCTCCGGCGCGGTCGGCAGCGGATCGGTTTTCGCATTTGCGGAAAAGTCGCAGACGAAGGCGAGGTGGTCGTTTCCCTTGGCGGACAGCTCGAAATGATGCGGTGATGTTAGCTTGAGGTCGCCGCCCGACCATGCGGCGGTCGCGTGATAAATCGTGTCGTCGAGCGTGCGGGTGAAATCGCAACGGGTGGCCTTGATGTCCGCTTCGGTCTGATGGGCCTCGGGATGCTCCCAATCGGCGTTCTCCTTCCAATCTGCTTTCGCTCCGGGAAATGCGATTGAAATTCCGAGCCGGCCGGGATGGATCAACGTGGAATCGATTTCCACGGCGATCATGTCGCGTTGGGAGTGGCAGGCGAGGCGGACGGTCACGGACTCGCCGTCGAATTCGAACCTGCTCGTTAGAATGCCGCTCCAGAGATCCAAGGTCTGCTCGTAATGCGATAAATCCTCCGGCGTCGCGGCACCGCCATCTGTGTTCTTCAGGACCAAGCCGATCCGCGCGAGATCCAGCCGGTGTGGATTAGCTCGCAGATACGAAGCCGCCGGGGATTCCTGATTGCTGGCGTAGGGGACTTTGCGGCCATGCACCTCGTAGAAGTCGAACGCGGCATCGAGCTTGTAGTTGTAGGGATTCGGGAAACTGTGCCAGCCCCATTGCGATTCGGTGTGGAGCGGGATGCCCTCGTCGTAAGGAGCGGGAAATGTCTGCAAGCCGGTGATGTCCGCAGTGAAGGCGAATTCGCAGTTGCCGACGGAAAACGGCGAGAGGGGATCGAGTTTCCGAGCGGTGGGATTGTGCCGTTTGACGAGTGCTTCGCGGTCGATGGGTGGTGCGTCCGCGGCGATGGCCTGCATCACCAATCCTAGCAGGATGCAGGTCTGGACGATCATTTTTCGAAGGGTCATGATCCCGTTACTTTGCGGCATTATCCCCTGCGAGTTCGTTGAGGAATTGTTCGATTTCCGTGTATCCACTTGCGGCATTCAAACGATGTGTCTTTTTCCAACTATCAGGAATCCCGTCGCCGCCGGCTTGGATTTTCGTGGGTCCGCCTTTGATTTCGCCGAAGCCGCCCATCTCGGCCGGGTCGCTGATCGTCTTGCCTTTTTTGCCAAGTGATGTTAGATCGGCGATCAGAAGAATGTCCACGGAATCGCGCTGCAAAGAACTGCCGACGCCAGTGACGACCTTTTTGTAAGCCGCCTCGGCGGTGTCGAGCTTGACCTCCACGGGTGGCTTGATCGATGAAGAAGGGATGAGGGTCGGCGCGGTGTCGCCGCTGCCGAAATCCTGGGGCTGCGCCGGTTTTCCGTTCAGGATGCCGTCGAGGTTCATGTCGATGGAGTTTCCTTTTTCGAAAATATGGTCCGTGGGTTTGAATTCTCCGGCAAAGTGCTCACTGGAACTCGGGCCTTTGATGAAATAGTTGCCGATCACATCCGCCGCATGATCGCCGCCGGAATGTCCGCCTACGTAGCCGCAGACCCCCCAGTTATAGATTACATTATTTACATACTGCACGACGCCTTTTGATTTCGGATTACGGCTCTGGTTGCTGATCCAGAGGTTGTGTGAAAATGTCACGTTCTCGCTCTCGCACAAGCAGCCGAAGCGTTGCGGCGCGATACCCGGACCGATGATGCAGTTTTGAAACGTAATATCACTGGACTTGGTCATTCCGATGCAATCCCAGCGACCCCATTCGATTGAAACGTGGTCGAAAATCATATTGCTGCCTTCGGTGAGGCCGACCACGTATTTTTTTTCCTGTTTCGGCGTCAACCCTTGGCGGAAATGGATGTAGCGGACGATGACATTGTGGGATTTGGAAAACGAGATCTCATAGTTTTTCGTGGCGATGCCTTCGCCTGGGGCGGTCTGGCCGGCGATGGTGATGTCGCTGGCGACCGACACGACGCTTTTCAATTCAATATAACCGGAGAGATCGAACACCACGATGCGCTTACCTTTGCTGACTGCATCGCGAAAAGATCCTGCTCCGCTATCAGATAGATTCGTGACATGATAGACTTGGCCACCACGCCCGCCAGTCGCGTGTGCGCCGAAGCCTTCGGCGGTGGGGAAGGCGAGAGGATCGGTCGCTGCGGCTGCCAGACTTGATAGAACCGTGAGCAACGAGAGGGAGGTTTTCATGTAAGGGTTTGTAACGTGGGTTTGTTTCAATTCAATTTCCAGATGCCTTAGATAATGACCGACATCATCTCGGACAAGGGCAATCCGAGCGGTTCCAGTGTCACCGGGGAATCCATGGCCCCGTTTCCACTTGCGCGGGGGGAGGGGCGGGGCTACTCCCGCTGGTATGAAGTGCCGCGCCGTTTACCTGCTCGCCAGCGTTGTGATTTTCTCTGGCTGTAAGG
>JANYFB010000025.1 GCA_025362955.1 Akkermansiaceae bacterium | reverse complement strand
GATCCTCGGCAGTTCTAACAATCCCTGTTTCGACGAGTTCCTCAAGGCCGAATGAGTGAGCGTAAGCGCCGGATGGATAGGCGGTGTCGTTGGCTTGGAGAAGCCAGAGCCAAGGGTCGGCAGGCATTTTTTGACGAGCAGGAATTCGCGCGAAATCAATTCCGCAGGTCTTTTTTGAATCATTTACGGGATCGTGCCAAGGCGGAATCCCGGCGTCGTTGCAGAAGGATGAGCAGGCCAATCCCGCCCAAAAGGGCGCTGCGGGGTTCGGGAACGACGAGGGCGATCTGGTTCATCGATGGGCCGTACGCAAAGTCGATCGTATATCCAGCAGGCAAGTTCGTGACAGAGCCGAACTGGCTAAAACTGCTAGAAAGCGTGCCGTAGGTGGCGAAGACGTAGGCGGGCTGGGTGAGAGCGCCCGTGATGCCGGAGAAGACGAGGCTGGAACTGTTCCGCAGTTGGAGGAGGCTGGTAACATTTAACTGATCGATGGTATCCGTAGTGCCATTCCATTGAATCGCCAGGGTATCAGTGAGGTCGAGGCTGTTGATGCCGAGGCTTCCAATGCTACCGGGATCGCCGGGGGAGAGAGTGCCGTTGACGGTGACGGAGCTTCCTAGGAAACCCGTGCCGCCGAGAGTGGCACCGCTGGCGATCGTGGTCGCCGAATTTCCCAAAGCGCCGTTCACGAGAAGGGTGCCTGCGGAAACGGAAGTGGCTCCAGTATAGCTGCTAGTCCCATTCAAGGTCAGGGTGCCGGGGCCAGCTTTTTCGAAGGTGCCGGGGCCACTGATGATGCCCGTGTAAAGTTGTGCGCTGCCGTTGTTGATGACGAGGTGGCTGGAGTCCGAAATATTTCCGGCGACGGAGCCGTTGGTGGTGCCATCGCCCAACTCCAAGGTGCCAACGCTGACAGTGGTGCCACCGGTAAATGTATTCGCCTGGGTGAGGGTGAGTTTGCCTGTGCCGGTTTTCGAGAGGGCAGTGGTGCCATTGCCGTTCTGGATGACTCCAGCAAAGGTGGAGCTTTGATCGTTTCCGCCTACGGTCAGGGTGCGTGAGCCAGTCTTGGTGTTAGACACGATACCGGTGCCGGAAAGGCCGTTGATGGCGATGCTGTTATTGTTGAGGTCCAGTGTCCCAACAACGTTCACATTTCCTTTGCCCGCGCCGGTAGGAATGGCGATGGGATTGGCAACTTGGAGGGTGCCGCTGGAAATCACGGTATCGCCGGACCACGTGTTAGCACCGGATAGACTGAGAGTGCCCAGGCCGGTCTTGGTGAGGCCGCCTTTACCGGAGCTGTTATCCGCGATGGTGCCGCCATAGGTGAGTGTGACGTTAGTGGCGACGTCGATGGAGCCGGAGCCAGTGGCTCCAGAACCTGAAGGGCCGACTGCGATGCCGCGGTTAGAATCCAGAGAAAAGGTGTTGAGTGCTGAGAGAGAGCCCCCGTTCAAAATGATATTGGCGGCGGTCACGTTGCTTGGAAGAGCACCTAGAACATTGTCTGCGGTGATGGCAAGTGTTCCACCCGTAATGATTGTGCCGCCGGAGTAGGTGTTAGCATTAGTGAGGGTGACTGTCCCGCTTCCGGTTTGGTGAGGCCAATGGTGCCTGCGCCGTCATTAAGGGTGCCGCCGAAGGTGCCGGAACCGCCACTGGAGCCGGTGGTGAGCATAACGGCGGTGGTGGAATTATTGGTGAGCATGCCGGTTCCTGCTAGACCGTCGATGGCGATCACGCGTCCATTGAGATCCAGCGTGCCGCCGTTAGCGATGGTAAGCGTGCTGGCAGCGGACAGGGCGGAATCGCTGCCGAGAGTGACGGTGCCGCCGGAAATGGTAGTGGAGCCAGAGAAGGTGTTATTTCCTGATAGAGTGAGGGTACCGGTGCCGGTTTTTACGAAGCCTATGGTGCCAAGGCCATCTTGGATGTTTCCATTGAAGATCGACGTCTGATTGTTAGACCCGACGGAGAAAACGGCTGCGCCGGAATTGTTGGTGACTAGGCCGGAGCCGGTGAGGCCATTGACGGTGATGTCGTAGTCGTTAAGGTCGAGCGTGCCTGCGCTGGTAAGGGCAAGGTTGCCCTTGTAGGTGCCGGAGGGGATGGCGACGGCGCTGCCAATTTGGAGGGTGCCGGAGGAGATGGTAGTATCGCCGGAGTAGGTGCTCGCACCGCCCAAGGTGAGGATACCCGTGCCGATTTTTGTGAGGCTCATGGTGCCTGCGCCGTCTTGGAGAATGCCAGAGAAATTGCCCGTGGCATTGTTGTCGCCAGCAGTGAGGGTAATAGCTGAGCCTTGGCTGTTAGTGACGATGCCCGAGCCGGAGAGACCGTTGAGAGTTAGGTTCAGGTTGTTCACGTCGAGCGTGCCATTGGCCACGACGTTGCCTTTTCCGGTGCCGGTCGGGATGGCGGCGGTGGTGGTCGGCTGATAGGTGCCGGAGGAGATGGTGGTGTCTCCAGCGTAAGTGTTAGTTGAGGAAACAAGGAGGGTGCCGGTGTTCGCCTTCGTGAATCCGCCGCTGCCGGAGATGACGCTGGAGACGATGGCATTGCCTGCGCCGCCGAGGGTGAAGGTTCCTGCGGTGGTGATGCCACCGGTCTGAATGGTCAGAGTTTTACCAACGGTGGTGATGTTCATCTGGCCGCCGCCCGCGTTCACATTAAAGCCGCGGGTGATCGTGAGGTCGGTATTTCCGGTGTAGGAGAGGGTGCCTTTGTTAGTCGCATCACCGAGGATGATGGCGGAGGTGGCGGTGCCGAGATTTCCGCCGACGCCAGGGTTGGCGACGCTGACAGTGCCGTTGCTGATGGTGGTGGTGCCGGAGTAGGTGTTGACACCTGTTAGCGTGAGGGTGCCGGAGCCGCTTTTGGTGAGGGCGATCGCATTCGTGCCATCTGCGATGACGCCGTCAAACTGGGTAGAGGTGCCACCAGCGCCAGCATTGAGGATGGACGCGGAAGAGCCGTTGTTGTTGAGCGTTCCGGTGCCGAGTAGGCCGTCGATTGTGACATTGAAGCCGTTCACATCAAGGAATCCGGGGCCGGAGATCGTGACGGTGCTGCTGCCAGAAAGCGCCGAAGTGCTGCCAACGGCGAGCGTGCCGGTGGCGATGTTGGTAGCGCCGGAGTAAGTGTTGTTTCCTGATAGAGTGAGGGTGCCAGTGCCGGTCTTGGTCAATGCAAGCGTGCCGGTGCCGTTCTGGATATTTCCCGAAAAGGAGGAGGTCTGATCAGAAGCACCTGCCGTTAGGACGGTCGCGACGCCCGAGCTGTTGGTCACCGAGCCGCTGCCTGATAGGCCGTTGGTGGTGGTGGAAAATCCTGCGAGGTCGAGCGAACCATTCAGGAGGAGATTACCTTTTCCAAGCCCGGAAGGTAGGGCGGAGGCGATGCCGAGTTGAAGGGTGCCAGTCGAGACAGTTGTGTCGCCCGAATAGGTATTCAGGCCAGAGAGGGTGAGGGTGCCGGAGCCGGTTTTCGTGAGGGAGACCGTGCCGTTTCCATCCTGGATCACGCCGCTGAAAGCTCCGGTAGCGTTGCTTGCGCCCGCAGTGAGGGTGACGGTGCTGATCTGGCTGTCCGTAATAGTACCGCCGCCGGACAGACCGTTGACGGTTGAGGCGAGGCTGTTGAGGTCGAGAGTGCTGCCGGAAGCGAGCGAGAAATTTCCTTTACCGCTGCCGGAAGGGATCGCGGCTGCGTTGCCGAGCTGGAGGGTTCCTCCAAGGATGGAGGTATCGCCTGAATAAGTGTTAGCGCCAGATAGAACCAGGATACCGCTGGTGTTAGATTTGATGAGTCCACCCGTGCCGCCGTTGTTAGCAATGATCCCGCCGTAGGTGAGAGTGGTGCCTGCGGCCGGGGCGAGGATGCCGGTGCCGCTGCCGGAGGTGGGTCCGACGGCGATGCCGCGCTTGGAGTCAAGAGTGAGGGTGGCACTGGTGGAAAGCGTGCCGCCATTGAGGATAATGCTGCCAGGAGTGGTCGAACCAGGCACGCCGCCGATATTTGCATCCGCACCGATGGAGAGGATTCCGCCTGAAATGGTGGTGGTGCCAGTGTAGAGATTGGTGCCGGAAAGGGTGAGTGTTCCAGTGCCTGTTTTTCCGACGCTGACGACTGACGAGGCAAAGCCGTTGATGATGGTACCTGTGAAGGCACTCGTCTGGTCGTTCGCGCCGATGGTGATGGAGGCTGCACCAGCGATGTTGCTGCGGACGGAACCCGCGCCGGTAAGGCCGTTGACGGTGATGGCGTTGCCGTTGAGGTCGAGTTGTCCGCTATTGGCTGCTGCAATGCTGACGTTTCCTTTTCCCGCGCCGGAAGGTATCGCTGAGGCGTTCGTTACCTGAAGGGCGCCGCCGGAGATGGTGGTGTCCCCGACGTAGGTGTTTGCCCCGCCGAGGATGAGAATACCAGTGCTGCTAGATTTCGTTAGTCCTCCCGTAGCTCCGCCACTGTTGGCGATGATACCGTTGTAGATTAGGGTTTGGGCAGTGCCCACTGTAATACTTGCAGCTGTGGCTCCCGACGGGCCGATAGCGAGGCCGCGATTGGCATTGAGCGTCATCGAGGTGGAAACTGATAGCACTGCGCCACCCGAGACGACAAGGCTACCGGGCGTCACGGAGGAGGGCGCCGTGCCAAGGTTGTTATCTGCGGAAATGGCGAGGGTGCCTGCCGAAATGGTGGTGCCGCCGGAGTAGGTGTTCGCTCCTGCTAGAGTGAGTGTGCTACTTCCGATTTTCGTGAGAGCGATGGTGCCGCCGCCGACGCCGTTGCCCGCAATGACACCGGAAAAAGTGGTGTTTCCCGTGCTGTTGACGGTGACGATTTTATTGCCTGAGACGCTGTTGATCACGTTTCCGGTGGCGCTACCTGCAAGGTTGGACAGGGTGACGTCGAGGCCGTTAATATCGAGAGTGCTGCCATTAATCGTGAGGGCGGAGGCGGCAGGGATGGCTGCCGCGACGCCAAGTTTCACGCTGCCTGCGGAAATGGTGGTGGCGCCGGTGTAGGTGTTAGCGACATTTAACAGTAGGGCACCAGAGCCTTGCTTGGTAAGGGAGCCACTGCCTGAGATGGCACTGTTGTTGAAGGTGACATTGTTCGCGCCGATGTCGATGACAGCCCCACCCGCCGATGTCGTGGTGACGGTGCGGGAAGTAATGTCAGTGGTGTTTCCGGCGTTGTAAAGCAGAGTGCCGCCGTTGAACCCGATGGCATTGCCTGCGCCGAGATCGTTGATGCCGTCGAAACTTGTAATGCCGCCGTTGAGGTTGGTGGGACCGGTGTAGGTGTTGTGATTTCCAGAAAGGATAAGAGTACCCGCGCCGGTTTTGGTTAGGCCGCCGGCGCCGCCGCCGTTGTTAGCGATGATTCCAGAGTAGGTGAGATTTTTACCACTGGCCATATCCAGCGTTCCGGTTCCACTCCCGCTTGTCGGTCCGAGAGAGATGCCGCGTTTGGGATCGAGGGTGAAGGTGGCGCTGATGTTCAGCGTGCCCCCGTTGAGGACGATGTTTCCGGGAGTGGTAGTGGCCGGGACCGTGCCGAGGCGGGAATCGGCACCTACTGCCAGAATGCCGCCGAGAACCGAGGTGGTGCCAGTGTAATTTTGGGAATTGGAGAGCGTGACGGTGCCGGTACCGTTGGTGCCAGCGAATCCGACTTGAATTCCGCTAGATCCTGTTAGCACGTTGGTGCCGGAAAGAGTCAGACTGCCGTTGCCCCCGCCGAGGCGATAGAGATTTCCGCTGCCGGCGGTGAGGGTGGTGGGCGAGTAGGTTCCGGTGCCCGCGCTGCCTAGGAACCAAGCACCTTGGGAAACACCTGTGCCGAAGGTAGATAGATTCAGGGCGGTGGCATAGGTAATCCCGTTGTTGATCGAGAGGACGCCGCCATCACTACCGGTGTTGTCGGTGAACATACCAGTGACTTGGGCCTGGGTGAGGGAGGTATTTGAAATACCGATGCCACCCTTGGCTCCCGAGTTGCTATTGACGGTGATGGTCTGGTTGCTTCCCTTGTTAGAGGTATCGCTAACGGAGAGATTGGCTCCTGCGACCACATCGATGTTATTTCCTGACACGTTCGCTCCCAGTGGCGTGCCGGAAATAGCGGTCACGTTCAGAAGGCCGCTGCTAATGCTGGTGCCCCCAGAGTAGGTGCTGGCAGTGGAACCGATGTTGAGGATGCCGGTGTTGGATTTTATTAAACTCCCGGTGCCAGAACCATTGTTCGCGATGATTCCACCGTATGTCAGTGTGATGGCAGGAGCGACGTTCAGGGTTCCACTGCCGCTGCCCGAAGTCGGGCCGAGGCTGATGCCGCGGTTCGTGCTTAAAGTCATGGTCCCGGTAACCGCCAAGGTTCCGCCATTGAGGACGATGTTGTTAGGACTGGCACTTCCCGGAATTGCTCCAAGACTTGTGTCGGCGGCGACGCTTAACGAACCCTGGGTGACGGTTGTGCCGCCGCTATAGGTGTTGATTCCGGTGAGAAGAGTGAGTGTGCCGGAGCCGGTCTTGGAAAGCGAAAGCACTCCTCCTCCGTCCTGAATCACCCCGGCGTAGCTCGTGTTGATGGCTTGATTGATCGTGAGCGTGGCAGAGGAGGCGTTAGCGTTTTCCACAACAGGAGTCCCGGGAGTGGCGTTGGTGCTGAGGGCTCCGATGGTGACGCTGTAACCGTTGATCTGGAGCTTGGAACCTGCTGCGGAAGCCCCGAAGGTGATGCTGTTAGGAACCGAGCTGTTCAAGGCACCGGCATTTCCAACTTGGATGATGCCGCCGGTGTTGATCGTGATACCACCGGTGAATGTGTTGTTACCGCTGAGGACAAGAGTGCCCGCTCCGGTTTTCGTTAGGGAAAAATTATTTTCATTCGTGCCGGAACCACCGAGGATACCGCTGAAGTCGTTCGTGCTGGCATTATTGAGCGTGAGCGTGCTCAGGGTAGCGCTGCCATTCACCACACGGTTGCCGACGCCGCTACCTGAAGCTAACAATCCCGCTGTAGTTTGATTTCTCCCGCTAAGGCTGAAGATTCCGCTGTCGTTCGTGGAGCTGTCACCCAAGGTCAGGATCGTGGTGGTGGGGAGGCGGTCGTTCCCTGAGCCGAGGGCGAGCGTGCCGTTCTTGACCAAAGTCGCACCGGTGTAGGTGCTGCTTCCGGTTAGGGTCTGGACACCTGTGCCGATCTTGGTGAAACTTAAAACGGCTGAAGCATTTCCGTTTGAAATCACGCCGCTGTAGCTGCTGGTCTGGTCATTCGCACCGACTGATAGAACCACGCCACCCGCTACTCCGCTGCTGATCCCACCCGATCCGGTGAGTCCGTTGAGCGTGATGCTATTTCCATTCAAATCGAGCGCACCCGTCAGGCTGACGTTGCCTTTTCCCGTGCCAGAGGGGATGGCCGCGACATTGCCGATTTTCAATGTGCCGAGGGTGACGGTGGTCGTGCCGGTATAGGTGTTAGCGCCGGAAAGAGTGAGGATGCCGAGTCCCGCCTTCGTGAAGGAAACTGTTCCTGTTCCGTTTTGAATCACGCCGCCGAAGCTGCTTGTTTGGTCGTTGTTTCCGACGGTTAGGGTTTTCGCACCTGCCACGCTGCTGGTGACCAGGCCGGTGCCGGAGATACCGTTGATGGAAATGCTGTTGCTAGCAAGATCGAGCGTGCCGGACGCACCGATAGAGACGTTCCCTTTGCCGACTCCGGTGGGCAGCGTGGTGGCGATTCCTATCTGGAGCGTGCCGCCGGATATAGTCGTATCTCCAGCGTAGGTGTTATTTCCTGATAGAGTGAGAATTCCGACGCCGGTCTTGGTGAGGGCGAAGGCATTTTCGTTAGTGCCCGCGCCGCCGAGGATGCCGCCGAAAGTGGTGTTCGCGGCATTGTCGATGGTAAACGTGACCGAGGTAACCTTGCCATTGACGATGCTGTTAGTCCCGGAGCCGGACGTGGTGAGGCTGGAGACGGTTTGGCCGAAGCCGTTGAGGGTGAGCTTGCCACCGTTGGTTCCCGCGCCGAGTGTCAGGGCAGTGGTAATCGGCAAGGCGTTAGTTGCGCCGAGGTTGAGATTGCCGTTCTGGATCTTGGTGCCGCCGCTGTAGGTGTTGGATGTGCCGGAAATGATGAGGGTTCCCAGGCCAGTTAGATTGAGCGCACCTGAGCCGGAAATGACGCCGGAATCCGTGTAGGTGATACCCGTATTGACTGAAACGGCAGAGGCTGCGTCAGTGAGATTGAGAATGCGGGAGGATGAAAGCGTGGAGGTAATTTGAAGAGTGCCTGCGCCGATGTTGAGCGTGCCCGAGCTGGCACCGAGATTATTCGCTGCGCTGATGGCGATGGTTCCTGCGGTGATGGTGGTGCCGCCGGAGTATGTATTCGTCCCTGATAGAGTTAGAACACCCACGCCGATTTTGGTGAGAGTTAGATTATTTTCATTAGTGCCGCTGCCGCCGAGAATGCCGGCGTAAGTGATGGCCCCAGCATTGTTCAGGGTGAGGGTGCTAAGAGTGGCATTTCCGCCGACGACCCGGTTACCGGTACCGTTGCCGGTTTTGAGCAGGGAGGCTAGCGTCTGGGAATGGCCGTCGAGTTTCAGGACACCGTTCGTGTTCGCGGTGGAGTCGCCGAGGGTCAGAGTGGTTGTCGCATTGATACCCGTGTTGTCCACGCCCAAAATAATGGTGCCGTTGCGGATGTTTGTGCCGCCTGAGTAAGTGTTAGTTCCCGAGACGGTGAAATTTCCCGCGCCGATTTTATTGAGGCTGCCAATGCCGGTGATGTTGCTGGTGATGGAGGTGTTTCCCACGCCACCGATGGTGAAAGCGCCTCCTGCCGCAACGTTTCCGGTGGAAAGTGTGAGCGTCTGGCCTGCGGTGATTGTGTCGATTTCGCCGCCGCCCGCACTGATGGTGAAACCGCGAGTGAAGCTGCCAGTAGAGCCGGTGTAGGAAAGCGTGCCGGTGTTCGATGCGTCGCCGAGAATGATGGCAGATGCGGCGGACCCGAGTGCGTTGGTTAGATTTCCCGCCGCTAACGTGCCTTGGCTGATCGTCGTGGTGCCGGAGTAGGTATTAGCCCCGGATAGCGTGATGGTTCCAGCACCGGTTTTGACCAGGTTGAAATTGTTTTCGTTGGTTCCGGGTCCGCCGAGGATGCCGCCATAGCTGCTGTTTGCGGCAGTGTTGAGAGTGAGGCTGACTGCGGTGGCACTGCCGTTCACGATGCGGTTGGATGTTCCAGTGCCTGCGGTGGTGAGTCCGGCCAGCGTTTGGGCGAAGCCGTTCAATTTGAAGATGCCGCTGGTATTGGCAGTGCCATCGCCAAGGGTCAGAATCGTGGCGACTGGCAATGCGTTAGCAATACCGAGCGTGAGGGTGCCGTTCTTGACCCCGGTGACTCCGGTATAGGAGTTCGCATTGGTGAGCGTCAGAGTACCGGTGCCGGTTTTTGTGAGGTTCAACGTGCCTCCGGTTCCGGTATTGTTAGTGATGAGACCTGCGAAAGTGGTGGAGGCATCACCATTTCCAATAGTGATGGTTTTGGTGGTTCCGACGCGGTTGTTCACGACTTTGCCAAGGAAGGTGCCGGTAGTACCGGAAAGGCCGTTGATAGAAAGATCGAAGCCGTTGATATCCAAAATGCCAGTGTTCGCGGCGCTTGCATTTCCATCGAGCACGACGTTCCCGGTTCCAGCGCCAGACGGCAGAGAAACGGCGGAACCGGCTTGGAGGGTGCCGCCAATGATGACGCTATTTCCTGTATAAATGTTCGACCCGGAAACGGTAAGGGTGCCCGCCCCGGATTTTGTTAGGCCGAGGCTTCCGCCGCCAATGCCGTTTTGGAGAACTCCGGCAAAAGTAGTATTGCCCGCCTGATTGACCGTAAGAGTGGAGGGCGTGGCGTTTGCATTTTCCACGATGACGGAGCCGGGGGCGGCATTGGTTGAGAGGCCGCTGATCGTTGTGCTGATGCCGTTGAGCTGGAGTTTGGTTCCGACTGCGGCGTTCGCGCCAAACGTGATTATGTTAGGGCTTGCACTGTTTATCGCTCCCGCGTTGGCCAACTGGATAATCCCGCCATTGATCGTGACGCCGCCGGTAAATGTGTTGTTGCCACCCAAGGTCAGGGTGCCAGTTCCAGTTTTCACGAGCCCCACGGTACCTGAGCCGTTTTGAATGACGCCGGAAAATGTGCTGGTCTTATTGTTCGCGCCTGCAGTGAACGAGATCGCGCCCGCCTGGCCGCTGGTGATCGTGCCCGAGCCAGACAGGCCGTTGACGGTGATGCTTTTGTTGTTGAGATCGAGGGTGGCGTTGACCGTGACATCACCCCTGCTAACGCCGGAGGGAATGGCGGAAACGCTGCCGATTTTCAGAGTTCCGGCTGAAACGAGGGTGTTGCCTGAATATGTGTTAGTTCCTGATAGAGTGAGGATACCGCCGCCGGTTTTCACAAGATTTCCAGTGCCGCTGCCGGTGTTGCTGGTGATGATGCCGCCGTAAGTCAGCTCGCCGGAAACCACTTGAATCGTACCATCCCCTGACCGCTGGTGGGTCCGATGGCGAGGCCGCGGTTAGAATTCAACGTGAAGGTGCCGCTTGTGGAAAGTATCCCGCCGTCGATCACGATGCTGGCTGGAGTGACTGCGCCGGGGCCCGCACCGAGATTTGTATCCGATGAAATGGAAATCGTTCCCCCGGTGATCCGGGTAGCGCCGGTATAGGCATTGACATTGGATAGCGTCAAGATGCCTACACCCGTCTTGGTGAGGCCACCTGAACCGCTACCGATGGCCCCTGAAATAGTGGTATCCCCTGCCCCGGCGATGGTGATCAGGTTGCTGCCATTAATAATCGCGCCACTGAGAGTAAAAGTTCCTGAGGTGCTGGTAAAAATCCGAGCGCCGCCCAAGGTCGAACTGATGGCCCAACTGTTATTGCCGACGCTGGTGAAATCTCCGTTCAGGGTTAGCGGGTTGCCGCTGATATTGAAGCCGCCGGAGCCGAATGACACTGTCCCAACGCTGGCAAGCTGGTCATTGATATTGGTCAATCTCGCGGCTCCGCTGAAGATCAAAGCGTCGCCATTTGCGGGAGTGGAGCCACTCCAGTTGGACGTGGTGCTCCAGTTGTTATCGGCACCACCGCCGTTCCAAGTGATGGTTGCTGAGAGGCTCGAATCTGCTGCAAATACTCCAAAAGCAAGGACCGCAAACCGCCGCGAAACTCTTTTGGAGTTCTTCCGAATTGCTAAATCTGTAAAAAATAGAAATTTCTTCATAAATTTTTGAACGTCCGCAAAGATTTAATATCTAAGTTTTCTTAATTGTCAATTCCATCAGATATAAAGCATGCACTTGTTCCGGTCCACCCGTCCTCGCCGCAGCAAGTGAAATGGCATGCTCCGCACACTGACTTTTCGTGAGAAGAGTTCCAAAATCGCAGGCAATGGTTTAGCCATCGGCTGTTCAGAAATTCTTCTGCTTTAGAAAGCCAAAGAGTTACGCGATCCGTTGGCCAAGGATTTTGTCAGTCTTATCACAACAGGAATCGGGATCATCAGTATCTCCACCTGTCCGCCTCACCGCCCCGCTCTCAGGTGTTACGCCAGGGAACAACAGCGGCAATTTAAAAAAATCCTCGTAGATTTCCCTGAAAATGCTTCCAAAAACTCAATATATCCTCAAATCTGTCGTCCTACTTCCATGTCCACGTCACGCACCGCCAGCCGCAGCCGCAAGACTGCGGAAACCTCTATCGAATTGTCGATCAATCTCGACGGATCAGGAGTTTCCAACATCGAAACCGGTGTCCCGTTTTTCGATCACATGCTCACGTTGTTCGCAAAGCACGGCCTGTTTGATCTGAACGTGAAAACTATTGGCGACATCGGTGTGGATTTTCATCACACTATTGAGGATACCGGCATAGTCATCGGCGATTGCATTCGCGAGGCACTCGGGACCAAGGAAGGCATCCGGCGCTACGGCTGCTGTTACTTGCCGATGGATGAGACGCTGGCCCGCGTCGTGGTCGATCTTAGCAACCGTCCGCACCTCGAGTTTCGCGCTCCGGCTGGGACGCCGTCCGCACCTAACATGCCCTTCACGCTGGTCGAAGAATTCTGCCGCGCTGTCGCCTCTAACTTGCGGGCGAATATCCATGTCGAGCTGTTATATGGCCGCGACGGCCACCACATCGCGGAGGCCGTTTTCAAAGGCCTCGCCCGTGCCCTTCGCGACGCCTGTGAGCGCGACCCCCGCGTGAAGGGCATTCCCAGCACCAAAGAAGCGCTGTGAACGTCACTCTCATCGACTACGGAGCCGGGAATCTCCGCAGCGTCGCCAATGCCTTGCGAGCCCTCGGCCTCGAGCCTAACATCGCCGCGGCTAGCTCCGACATGGGAAATACGACGCACCTCGTACTTCCCGGCGTCGGCTCGTTTGGCGATTGTATGGAGCAGCTTGCCAAACGGAGGCTGATCGATCCGATCCGCGAGTGGGTCGCCGCCGGTAAGCCCTACCTCGGCATTTGTCTGGGCTATCAGATACTTTTCGATAGCAGCGAGGAAAGCCCCGGCATCGCGGGACTCGGCATTGTACCCGGAACTGTCCGCCGTTTCGGCCAAACTCCCGGCCTGAAAATCCCGCACATGGGCTGGAATTCCGCCGTTCCGCGGAATCCCGATACCGGAAATTGGGCAGCCCTTGGAGCCGAGCCCTACTTTTACTACGTCCACTCGTATTTCCCCTGCCCTGATGATCGATCTGTGATCGCTGCGGAGACGAGCTACGGGGGAGACAAGTTCGCCTCAGCCATCGAGCTTCCAAACCTGTTAGCCTGTCAATTCCACCCGGAAAAAAGCCAGGAAACCGGCCTCCGTTTGATTCGGAATTTCCTGGGACTCTGACGTGCGATCAATTCTGCCCCTTTTCGCTGAATTTGAGACTGCGGTTTGGCATTATTCCTGTTTAGAATTTTCACGCTATGTCACAGACCCGCATTTTCCTGATCCGCCACGGGGCCACTATCCTGAGCGCGGAAGACCGCTTCGCCGGAGCCATCGACGTGCCACTTTCGGACGAAGGTAGGCAGCAGGCCGGTCGCCTCGCAGACAGACTGGCGGAAATCCCCGTCGCCGCAGTATATTCCTCCACACTTGGCCGGACCGTGGAAACGGCCAGTATCCTCGCGGCCCCTCACCAGTTGGAGGTGCACCAGCGCGATGGCCTGCGGGAAATCGCCCATGGTCATTGGGAGCAACTTACCCGCCATGAGGTGGAGGAGAAATTTCCCGCAGAAGCGGCCGCATGGGAGGAAGATCCCTACACTTTCGCCCCGGAAGGTGGGGAGAGTGGTTTGGCGGTGACTGCTCGCGCCTTGCCCGCACTGCTGGAAATCGTGCGCCGCCACGAGGGTAGCCCGGTGATTGTGGTTTCCCACAAGGCGACGATCCGGTTGCTCCTGAGTTCGTTGTTAGGTTTTGATCCGCGCCGTTACCGTGACAATCTCGATCAAGATCCTGCCGCGCTGAACATCGTGGATTTCAAAGGGCCTGTTCGAGCTCGCCTGATGTTGTTCAATGACACCTCGCACTACTCAACCGCGGGACTCGCCTTGCCAAAACCTGCGGAAACTTGCCTCTCGAAATGGTGGACCCATTGATTCCATGAAAATCGCCATCGCCTCCGATCATGCGGGCTTCCGCTATAAACGGGAAATCATCGCCCAGCTGCAAACCGCAGGTCACGAGGTCACCGATTTCGGGACCGATTCCGAGGCTCCTGTTTCCTATGTCACTTTCATCCGTCCAGTCGCCGAAGCTGTCGCGGCGGGGAAATTCGAACGCGCCATCGTCCTAGGAGGCTCTGGAAACGGAGAAGCGATGACGGCTAACCGGGTGAAAGGTATCCGCTGCGGACTTTGTTGGAACCTTGAATCTGCCCGCCTGACCCGTCGCCACAATGACGCGAACATCCTCTCGCTCGGCGAACGGATGATGGACCTGCCCACCGCGCTGGCGATCACCGCAATTTTTCTAACAACCGAGTTCGCAGGTGGTCGCCACCTTGAACGCATCCGGGCGCTGGATGAATAGTTTCCCGCTCAAAATTTAATCCGATTCACACCCAAGCCCGGTTAGCGCCTCTCCATGCCGGGAGGAAGCCAATCTTTTTTCATCCGCTGGATCTTGGGTTCGCTGGACACCACCGGCGCGGTAGTCGTTGTCGGAGCGGGAGCAGCGGGAATTTCTTTGGTTAGAGCCACAACTTTTTCCAAAACAGTCTCCTCACCGGGAAAGCCGACAAATCGATCTACCTGCTTGCCATTCTTGAAAAACCGCACATCCGGGATGCCGCTCACCCCCTGCTCGCCGGGGAGTTGTCCCGCATGATCGACATTGACCTTGCCGAGGCTGACGATGCCAGGATGTGCGGTGGTGGCTTTCTCCAACACCGGCCCCATCATTTTGCAGGGACCGCACCAGTCGGCATAAAAATCCACGATCACGAGTTTGTCCTTCTGGGAAACGAAACTCGCAAAGGTGGACCCGTCGATGGTTTGGACTGGCTCCGGACTGAGCGCTGCAGCGGTTACGGCCGCAGTCTCCTTGCCATTTTCGCGAAGGACTTTCAGTTTCTTTGTCACCGTTTGAACCTGGTCGCACGCGGTGAGAAGATACCCCACCGACAAGAGGCTGAAGATAGAAATGAGCGGGCGGTTGGTTATCAACATATCTAAAGTTCTCAAAAAGAGCCGCCTTTGACAATCTCCAATGCGATTTGACATGGAAACCCACATTCTTGCTCGCAAGCATCCACCAGCGCTCTGAACATCCACTCCATGAAATACCGTCCATTTGGAAATACCGGCTGGAATGTCTCTGAAATCGGCTTCGGGGCATGGGCCATCGGCGCACTCGGCTGGGGGCCGCAGAGCGATGCGGATTCCCTCGCCGCCCTGCACAAGGCGCTCGATCATGGCTGCAATTTCATCGACACCGCGCTTGGCTATGGCGATGGCCACAGCGAGCGGCTCATCGGAAAAGTGCTAAAGGAGCGCAAGGGCGACTCCATCTCAGTTTTCATTGCCAGTATCCGGTGATGAGCCGGCCCTGCTTTCCTTCACCTTCAACTCACAACTGTTTTATTGTGAGCACTTTCCAACTGGTGGTCCCGAGTGGAATCGAACCACTACCTACGGCTTCGGAGGCCATCGTCCTATCCATTGGACCACGGGACCAACGCGTTTGCGCTGAGGCGGGAATGGGTAACGGGCCTTGCAAGTCATGGCAAAAACTCTCGTTTTTCGAAACACAGGAACCGAGGTTCCAGCGCTCGCTCAAGAGTGCACAGGCCATCGGAGTATCTCTCGGAAATGCATCCGGCGGTTTGTGTTCCATCGACTTTGATGACAAAGATTTCTTGAAGCATTTTTTGGGAATGAATCTGAAATTAGAGGAGACTTTGAGGACGACCGCTCGACGAGGTGCTAATCTCTGGATGTGCTTGAAGGTTCCGCCGCCAGGTCGGAAGCTCTCTTTCAATGGCGCTCCGGTCGGCGAGTTTCGTTCGGACAAAAACCAGACGATCATTGCTGGACTTCATCCTGGAGGGTTCACCTATCGAGGTTCATGGCATGCCTGCTATTATTGTGCCTATCGGTGCCTGCAAACTCGCAGGTCGGCAAACGGAAGTTGGCTGAAAGTCGCTGAGAAACCGCAGGCAAAAACCTTGGTCGCGGCATGGTACGACGGCTCACATCGAATGAAATAGCCCATTTTGGAACTTGTTGGAGCGGGTGAGATTGGATTGATTGGCCCCGTCCGGAGAGATCCGGGCCGGGGCATAAGAACCCCGTGTTAAGCGGTCAGGCGTTGACCGGAAAAACGCCGCATCCAGACCGAAAGGTCGGGGAGGCGGTGGCGCATGTCCAAGTCTCTCCTACGGGGGCGGCTAAAGGCCCCCGCGCTCGT
>JANYFB010000024.1 GCA_025362955.1 Akkermansiaceae bacterium | reverse complement strand
CTGATCCATGGCGGCGGTTGATCATTGACAGCCACCACCTCACCACTCCGCCCCTAGCCCATTCCTCCCTGCGAGTTCTAGCAGCTCCTCGCGCATCGGCCACTCATCCGGACGCTCGCTGGTTTCGTGGCGTTTGCTGGCACCTTTCAAAGTCATGCAGCCGGTGTTGTCTCCGATTTGGCGGATGGACTCGACTTCATCCGGGGTGAATCTGACGTGCGGCATCACAGCGAACTCGCGGATTTTTTCCTCGATCAAGCGCGCGCCTTCACCGGCTTCCTGAATGAAAGTGGGCACCACGCTCTCGACTGCGGGGTGGCTGAGATTCCAGATAGAGGCGAACTGGATCATGCTCAAGCCGTACTTTTCCGCAAGGGGGCGCATCCGTTCGACTTTTTGCATCCCATGTTTCACCCAGCCGTCCGGGCGGTAAGTGCGATGGTCGCCGGGTTTAAATACATGGTCAGGGCCATCCAAATCGTCATGGAAAACTCCGCCGTAATCGACCACGCGGGTCATCACCTTGACGCCGTGTTTTTCACAAATCGGCAGAGTCAGGCCGACGGGCCATGGTTCCAGCGGATTGAGAATGAGCATGGACCAATCGATGAGCGGGCTGAATTTTTCCAAGCATCCAATGAGGTCGAGGGAAAATCCATTCGCCGGTCCGGGGGCGATGCCGAGCGTGGCGGTGAGGCCGGCATCTTTTGCCCCTGGGAGTGCTTGCCAGAGTGGCTCGCTGGTGTAGCCGAGATTGTCCGGGTTGTGGAGCATGAGGAGGTCGAACTTGTCCGTGCCGCAGCGTTCGAGTTCCTTGGAACAGGCCATGTTTACAAAGTCCGCATAGCCGTCCGGCCCGCGCAGCTCCGGATCGGTGAAACGCGGGTAGCCCTTGCTCCCCTGACGCTGGCCTTCGTAAAAATCATGGCCAATCATGCCGACCAGGCTGTAGGTGCTGCGGTCGATGCCTTTCAGCGCAACTCCTAACAATTCGTCAGCCTTGCCGTTGCCATAAACGTCGGAGGTGACGAAAGTGCGGATTCCAGCCTCGTAGGCGGTCTCGATGCAGCCGATGAATCGCTCCTCAGAAAGAGTTTCGCCAAAGTGCATGAAGCGTCCCCCGCTCCAGGTGCCGTATGCTGTGGTGGTGGGTTCCATAGTGGGAAAAAATAAGGTGCGCCAGTGAGTAAGCCCGCAAGGGGGAAGGGTCAATCACAAGCGGCAGATCGTCATCCGCCACCTTGTAAACTTCACGCATGATCTCCGCGAATTGCCATCGCGTGATCCGCACTCCTTAGATAAAACGTCCCAGAATGGGAGCCAGATTCCGCGCCGTTTCCCCTGGCCACAGTGATTGATCCGTGAAAATCGCACTATCGAGCGCGCGGTGGCATGGGCTGGTGGGATTCTCCGGGATGGTGGCGACGAGGGCGCGGATGATTTGTTTGGCCATCGCGCTGTTAGCTTGCAGGTTTTCGATCACCGTATCTACTTCCACAGCGGCTTCGTCCTCTTTCCAACAATCGTAATCCGTCACCAAGGCCAGGGCCGCCGCAGCGATTTCCGCCTCGCGGGCCAGCCGGGCTTCCGGCGCATTGGTCATCCCGATGATATCCGCGCCGATCATCCGATGAAAATTCGCCTCGGCTCGGGTGGAAAATGTCGGGCCATTCATGCAGAGGTAGGCTCCGCCCGCGTGGACTTTCGGCGCGAGCGCCTGGGCGGCTGCTAGCAGATGACCGCGCAATTCCCCGCAATATGGATCAGCGAAGCCAACATGCGCAGCGATGCCGTTTCCAAAAAACGTGTGCTTGGCCCCGGTGCCTGTGCGGTCGATCAATTGGTCCGGCACCACGATGTCGCGCGGCGCCATTTCCTCCCGCAAGCTCCCCACGGCGGTGACGGAAATGAGCCAGCGCACGCCTAACGAACGCAGCGCCCAAATATTCGCGCGGTGGTTGATCTCATGCGGCAATATCCGGTGGCCCAATCCATGGCGCGGCAGAAAGCAAACCCGTCGCCCGGCGATTTTCCCCATGACCACCTTGTCGGATGGGGCACCGAAAGGGGTCGTGATCGCGTGCTCCGAAATTTCTGCGAAGCCTTCCATCTCATAAAGCCCGCTGCCGCCGATCACGCCGATAGACGGTTCATTCGCAAGTTCCAAATTCATGCAAAAGGAAATAGGCCATCCATTCCTGACAGACAAGTGCGGCCACAAAAATTTCCAGACTGATAGGGGCCAAGGACAATCCCTAACCGCCTAATGGAAACTCAGGCACACACTCCAGCTTCACCTGATAGATGGCGGCTATTTCCGGAGCATCCGAGACATGATAGACATCCCGGTAATAAATCTCCTTAATGCCATAGGCGCATAAGGTCTGCATACAAGCGGTGCAGGGCATGGTCGTAGTGGCCACGATCTTCGCCTCACCGCGGCGGAAAAGACTGCACAAGTTCACCTCGGCATGAAGCATGAATTTCTGCCGGGCCTCCCTGTCATCCCAGAAGCCGGGGGGCGGATCGTAGCCCGGAGCAAGGCCGTTGTATGCGGTGCCGATCACGCGGTTATCAAAGTCTAACGCCGCCGCGCCAACTTTCCGATAGGGGTCCTCTGAGCGCAAGCTGGCCACATGCGCGAGGGCCATGGCATATTGAGGAATGGTAAGGCGGGCGGCGGGCATTGGCGGGAAAATTGATAGTTAGAAGTCTGCCGTTAGGATCACTTCAATGTTGGCTGTCCGCCGGGGGATCTGGCAGAACCCAATCCTGCGCGAGGAGCTTGGTGATTTCGAATTGCCTCTCACCCCCGTCTTTTACCCGCTGCAATTCGAGGGTGGCGCGACTTACCCGCCTTTCATCGGAGAAAAGTCTAACGAGAGCTTCCGCCTGGGGCGAACCCACCTTGCAATAGCCGCGTAGGAGGACGTCCATGTCTGGCGAGGCCATGCCATAACAGGTCCACAAGTTTTCATCACTGAAGGGGCCGTTATAGTAAACGTCACGGCCAAGAAAAATCCGAACGATCCCATGATCCGCACCCTTTTCCAACAGCTCATTCCACGATGGACTTACGGTGCGGGCGTAGGCTGCGAAGTCCACCTTCCAGTCCCCTTTCTCGTCGGGTGTTAGGAAGGCAAGGCGCTCCACAGGTTTTTCCTTCCCCTTATAAACTACCAGAACTCCCTCCATGAGAAGTCCATCCGAATCCATGCTGCTGAGCCAGTCATAGTGATCCACAGGTCCGTCGCGGGCTTCTTCGGTCTTGAGAAAATCCACCACCTCGGCGGGGGTGGTCGCGCCCATGCGGAAGCGGGTCGCTATTTTTTCTGGATCGCGTTCGGTCACCGCGCGTGTTGCCTTGTCCACAGCCTCATCCCGGGTGGGTGAGGGAAATTTCGACTCCACCCGCACCTTCACCTCTGGCGGAGGGGCAATATTTTTTATGTCAATTTCAGGAAACAGATAGGGAACCAGCCACAATGAAATGGCCAGAACTATCAGAGCCATGGTCCCTAGTCCAAGCCAGACCGACCAGACCAAAATCGACCGCTTGCGAGCAGCGGCCCCGCGTGCGCGCCTTGATTGGGTGCGGGCATCCCCCGCAGCGGAATCGCCATCACGCACGCGGCCGACACGGCCTAGATCGGGAGCATCTCCCTCTTGCCGCCGGTGGGGAGAAATGATTCCTCGTTTGATGTCGGGTAATTTCATCGAGTAACGAATCTGCTAGAAAAAACTCTTGTTTAGCGCGGACTTAGAGTGATTCGGTAGGGGTCGTAGCGGTCGTCGGGGCGGAAAAGCCAGCCCGGCTGGCGGTTGAGAACTTCGTGACCCGTGAGCATGAATTCGGGTAAAAACTGGTTGCTGTTTGGCTCGTATGAAGTTTTTCCCGTGTAGTAACCGCGGAGCCGATATTCGTAGTTGTTATCGAAGGCGAACCGCTGTCCTGGTGGGCCGTTTTCCGGGAGGCGGTCGGGGCATTTCGCCTTGTCCTCCCGCAGGATGACGAGCTTCGCTTGACTCCAAGATTGCCGCGGCTGGCGAATATACCCCCAGAAACGGGTTTTCTCCACATGGTAGCGCCTGCCGTAGAAAAAGTCCCCGGTGGGCTCGGCGGCGATTTCCGCGCTCCGTTCGCCGACCGTGGGGCCGACCATGTTTCCAGAGGCGGGCAGGGATGTATCACAGCCAGCTAACAAAAAACAAGCTGATCCCAAGATTGCGAATTTCCCGCCGATTCTTACCATGACGTAGAGAGTAGGGATGGCCGTGGCACACCCGCAAGCACGGAGACGCGATCCTTCCAGTTCCCTCATTTTCTTCAAGCCTTCTGAAGCCAATGCCACACGAGCAATCCGAGGACCAGCATGGCGCTTAGGGAAATGGCGAACATCCATATACGCCGAATTCCCCGGCGGCCGGCTTTTCTTCTGCGCCATTCCCCTCTGGGCAAACCGGTTCCGGGCATCCGTGCAACTCGTCCCATGCTCGGGGCATCGCCCGCCGAACGATCAGGTTGGTTAGGGTGGACAGAACGCTTGATGCCATCGGATTTCATACGCCGATCAGGTGGGGGGTTACAATTTCAACGCGGAGCCAAGCTGATCAGGTTCGGGTCGTAGCGGTCATCCGGGCGGAATAGCCAACCCGGCTGCCGATCCACCACCTCGTATCCGGTAAGCATGAACTCAGGTAAAAATTGGTTGCTGTTGGGTTCGTAGGCTTGCTGCCCAGTATAATTTCCGTGGAGGCGGTATTCGAAATTCTGGTCGAAGCCATAGCGTTGGCCGGGCGGGCCGTTCTCCGAAAGCCGATCTGGACTTTGTTTCCGGTCCTCGCGGATCAGCACGAGCTTGGCGGAATTCCACGATTGCCGGGGCTGGCGCACGTAACCCCAGAAGCGGGTTTTCTCCACGTAGTAGCGCCTGCCATAGAAAAAATCCCCCGTGGGTTCACTGGCGATCTTTGCATTGCGCTCCTCCACCGTCGGGCCGCCCATGTTTCCTGCGCCCGAGGAAATCGGCCCGCAATGCGTAAGCAAGCCACAGGCCACACTGATTAAAGCCCATCTCATCGAAAAAATCGCCATGGGGGAAACTCTATCGCCTTCCGTTCGCATTCCGCAAGCAAGGAACGAAAATCCGCAGATGTTAGTTGCTGATTTCCCGGCTTGGCAGTGCGGCAGGATCGAGCGATACTTCGAAATATGCCTCGCATCGTCATTACCTTGGGAGATCCCGCTGGCGTCGGACCGGAAGTGATCGATCAAGCGCTTTCCTCCCTGGCCATTCCCCGTGGATTTGAAATCGAAGTCCTGGGAGATCGGAACGCGGGAACACCGGGAAATCCAGACACCCGCTCCGCCGCCGCCGCCCTCGCCGCATTGGACGAGGCCGTCAGCTACTTGAAAAATGGCAGCGCCGACGCCGTGGTCACCGGCCCCGTTTCTAAGGAAGGCCTGCAATCGCTCGGCTTCCCCTTCCCCGGACAAACAGAATATTTCGCCGCTGCCTTCGGCGTGGAAAATTATGGGATGTTGCTAACAGGCTCCACCCTGACCGTGGGCTTGGCCACCATCCATGAGCCGCTTGCCATGGTGCCTGCCTTGCTCACTGCGGAACGGATCATTCGCATCGGCCTGCTGACTGCCGAGTTCCTGAAACGCCGGGGAATTTCAGAACCCCGCATCGCCGTCGCCGGATTGAACCCCCACGCGGGAGAAAACGGCGCATTTGGCGATGAGGAATTCCGCATTATCCGCCCTGCCATCGCCACCCTGAACGCCACCGGAAATGGAACCTTCACCGGTCCCGCCGTGCCGGACGCCATTTTTCGCGATGCCGCGCAAGGGCATTTCGATGCAGTGCTGGCGATGTATCACGATCAAGGCCTCATTCCCCTCAAACTGTTGGATTTCGAAACCGCCGTCAACGTCACCCTCGGCCTGCCCAAGCCCCGCACCAGCCCGGACCACGGCACCGCCTTTTCCATCGCCGGGAAAAATCTAGCGAACCCGTCCTCCATGATTGCGGCTATTAAGTTGGCCTGTGAGTTAGCGTGAGCGGAGAAGGTGACCGATGCTTCATTTCCTCGAAGTCCAAACGGGGGCGAGTTCCTTTCAGGTCCATAAGTTAGACCTTCGGAAAGATCGGGTGTGATACAGGCATCCCCCCTTGTTCTTCCGGTGCTTAGGATCAAAAATAGGCAGGAATGCCTAGATCACTTTTCCCGCGAAGGGGCTTGACCGGGAGGCGGGGATTTCTAGCGTTTCTGCATGGCGATGAACAACTGGATGTCTTGGGAAGGTGGCGTGGATCTGATTGCAACTACGAGTGCGGAACTGGCGATGCCGAACGTGATTGTCCATGTCGCGCGGATGGTTCATACGCCGGTGGGTTCGGCACCGAGCGGGATGATTTTCTGGCAGCCAGACCCAACTGCGGCTCCCCTCGCCTTCGGGTTTGTGAGCAGTGATCCGGCGGTGGCCGCGTATTTCGCCGATCACATATTCGTCGGCACGCCGTTCGAGGGGGCACCCGCAATTGTTGGAAAAGTGATCATCGAAATTTCGGCGGAACAAGCGACGGCGCGAGTCGAGATTCCGGGCTTTGTTTTCGAGTCCCATCTCTCAGATTTCTCGGAAACGGCGATGATCCAGCGCGATCCGCTGCCGACCGCGCCATTTCATCAACAAGGACTGGAAGCCGCCGCCGGACACGCCTGTCTCAAGGTGAACGGCGAGAAAATCGACCTAATCATTCCGCCGGTAGGGATCACGGGTGGACCTTGCGCGGTGGTGGCGGCCTGCGGAGTGTATGCCCGCTAGTCGGTGGCTCGCTGGCGGTGTGAATTTCGGTAACTCTGAGACGCTGTTAAGCTTCTTCTCCAAAAATCTTTCCACGCCCCTAGGATGGCCTAGGGTGTCCCCCTGTTACCGCACCGCCCAATCCTGTCAGTTTAAGAATTTTTTAACCGCAGATGAACTCAGATGGACGCAGATTAAGAACACAGATAAAGACTGAATTTTCGCTCTGTTTATCTGCGTCATCCTGTTCATCTGTGGTTAAATTTTTCTGTTCTTATCAGTTAAAATGACAGTATTGACCGCACCGCCCATGACATTTTCCCGAATTCTGACCCACCCCGGCGGCTCGCATAAAGACGAGTTTCTGGCCTGTTGCTTGCTCCTCGCCGGAAGCCCGGTGCCGATCCTCCGCCGCGAGCCGACGGCAGAAGATCTGGCGGACTTTTCCACAGCGGTGGTGGATGTGGGGGACGAACACGCGCCGGAGCGGGGAAATTTCGACCATCATCAATTTCCCAAAGATCATCCGCCTACCTGTGCGCTGAGTCTCGTTTTGCAACACCTCGGCGTGTATGAGGATGCGCGGAAATTTTGCGATTGGCTGGAGACCGCGGAATGGTTCGACACTCGCGGCCCGGTGGAAACGGCTCGCTGGCTCGGAGTGGAGCGGGAAACTTTGTTCAAATTGAATTCGCCGATCGATACCACGCTGCTGCGCCGCTTTGCTGGAGTGAGGGAACTTGGGCCGGGCGAGCCGTTGTGGGAAGTGATGCGCTGGATCGGCGAGGACTTGCTGGGGTATCTGAAAAACCTCCGGGAACGCCTGAACTCCATCGGTGAGGTGGGTGAGTTTTGGGAAATCGAATCGCCGAACGGGCCATTTAAAGTGTTGTTCCTGCCTCGCACGGAGTCGATGCCGGACGAGCCGTCGGCGGGCTTGGCGCGGTTCATCGAGACGAGGCCGGATGCGGGGGAAATCGCTGGGCTGGTCTATCCAGACCGGCGCGGCGCAGGATACGGGTTGTCCCGCCACAACGATCATCTGGGGCTGGATTTCACGCGAATTCAGGATTGCGAGGACGTGCACTTCGCCCATGCGCGGGGCTTCGTCGCCAAAACGACAGCGACCGATCCGGCCCGGCTGCGGGAACTGCTAGGAAAATCCTGGGTTTCACGCCCATGAATCCAACGGTCCCTTTCAAAACAAGCACTTGCGCGGATTCGCGAACGGTGGGAACCGTAGCAAGTGCCATTTTGGCCAGCCCCCCTCCCCGACTTCCATGCGTGAAACCCTAATTGTCATCGGCCTGCTGGTGCTTGCCGTCGCTTTGCGCTCGGCACGGTCGAACATCATGCGGAAGCTGGGGGCCTTTACTTTTCTGGCAGCGAGTTTTTCCCTGCTTTTTTTCCTAACAAGTAGCGCCTGGGGAGGTTTGTTAGGAGCAGCGCTATGGTTTTTCCTGCCATGGATCGAGCTGCTTACACGGATCAGGCGGATGCGCTTGCCTCTGGACAATCGCCTGAGCCACAGGGAAATCCCCAATCCGTCGTTTTTTCCCAACGCCATGGAGGCTGCCACTGCGATGGAGGAGGCGGGGTTCGAGCACGTTTCAGATTGCGGCTGGGAATGGGCGGGGATGCAGCAGTTTTTCCGGCTTTTCTGGCACCCGGAAGAACGGGCGGTCGCCGCAGTCTGTCTCTGTGAACAAAGCGATGTGGCCTTTGCTTTCATCTCGATCACCTCGCACGACGCGGATGGGAAAATCTGGCGGACGACGAATTTCCCCTTCGCCCCGACGCTGCAATGCCCGCCGAATGTGCGCTGGAACCATGTGCCTTGTGAGCGGAGCTGCTTCCACCAGATCCTCAAAGATCATCGGGAATACTTGGGGCGGGTGGATATCCCGGCAGGCCACCTGCGGATGCCGGACCCGGAGGAGATTGAAAACGCCATTGAGCAGGAAATGCGCGGGCAGGTAGATCACAATCTAGCAGCCGGGCTGATTCGACTCACTGGCGATGGTCATTTTCAATACTCAAAGCGCGGTCTGGTATTCCTTTGGGGTCAGTTCATCAAGGACATGGTCCGTCTTTGTTAGGCGCTGAATACGCCCCCTACGATCAACCCCGCGATGGTGAGGCCGAGTGCGATCCGATACCAACCGAAGATGCTGAGTCCGTGGCTTTGCAAGTAAGCGACCAGCCATTTCACCGAAAGGGCTGCGGACACTGCCGCTGCGATGATGCCGATGAGCAAAGGCATGGGGCCATACGCATGAAGCATCAGCTTGGTGCCGCCAAACAGGGTGTTATACACCGGATCGAGGTCTTGCACTTTTGCCATCGCCTCCTTGGCGGTTGCCGCAGTGAGAGTGAGCACCCCTAACAAAAATGAATATTCAATAGCCGCCCGCACCGAGAGTCCGACTAACAGACCGCCGCAGATCGTCATCAGGCTCCGACTCGTTCCAGGGCATAGTGCCACGCACTGAAGTAGGCCAATCATCAACGCGAGTTGCCAGGTCAAATCCTTCAGTTCCAGTCCTTCCTTCTCAACAGATTTTTTTTGCCACCACCGTGCGACAACCAGGATTGCGATGCCTCCCACAATCCAGGAAAGGCTCACAGTACCCATATTAAAAAGGTGCGCCTTAATCCAATGACTCAACAACATTCCAAGAACGGCAGCAGGCAGGAAACCGGCGATGATCGCGATGGCCAATTTCAGCCCCTCCGCATCCTTACCGAGCACACCTCGGATCATTTGGAGCACCCGTCTCCAATAAAGCCCCACCACCGCGAGAATCGCACCGCCTTGGATGCACACCGCGAAGGCGTCCGCCGCCGCCTTGGATTCCGGGCCGCCGATACCAATGCCCATCACCCGCTGGGCGACAATCAAGTGGCCGGTGGAACTAACGGGTAGATATTCGGTGATCCCTTCGATCACGCCCAGGATGAATGCTTGCCAAGGATGCATGGTGAATTTCCGTCAAACTGCGGAATCCTCACGCGAGGAGCAAGGCATTTGATTCCTTGGATTTTTCCAACATCAATCAAGCATGCGGCCCGCGCGGCGCGAATCGGCGGGCCGTGACGTTGGCTCCGCAAGGGGCACCAAGGCGCTCGGGACGGTCCACCACGGGAAAACGAAAACTTCGGACTCCTGCCATACTGGAATGCCTCACCAACCCACCCAGTCCGATCGCCACCAGACCTAACAGTGAAAGCGTGCCTACGACCAACAGGGCGATTCTCATGGACCTTTCTGCGGGAGGAGGCGTGGACCGGCGCTTGAAATAGCCGTCAAACTCACCCACCAAATTTCCAACGAGAATTTCCAGATAGGCCTCCGGAGCTTGATTCGGGTCGGCAGACTGGAGCGCCCGATTGAGCATCGCCGTCGTTTCGTGAGAAGGGACACGCGCGGGATTATCCGTGAGGTCCGGGCTGATCGCCACGTCTTGGCCGATTCCTAAATTGCGGCTGTCCGATTCATAGACCACCACCAAGCCATTTCCATCCGGCACCCATGCTTGGCGAAGTTCGGCAGCCCGTACCGGCGCAGATGAGGCGATCAGCACGGGCTCCACCACAAGGTAGATCTTATATCCGTGATCGAGTTCCAATTTCCTGAGCTGGTCGGAAATCCGCTTGAACCCGCTGGTATCCCTACTGAAAAAGCCGCCTACGTCCAAAACTCCGAATGCCGGGGGCGGCTGCTGCGGCTCTGACAGTGCCTGCCCCTTAACCATTGAAAGTAAAGCCGCCCAGCATAGCCACAGTGCAAATCCTCGTTTCAGCGAAATCACAAGACCGAATTCTTTGATACGCCGACATCAAAAACAAGAGCGATTCAGGCGGGACAGAAAAATCGGCACAGCAATATTCTCCGTAAAATACCCGTCTTGCGGTACACCGGGCTCCACATTGTTATAAATTCCCCGTTTTTCTCACAAGATTATCAAATTTTCCTCAAAATTCGTTGAAATTTCCCAGCCATTCAGCTCAGAATATTGAAAACTTTCTGCGGGTGTGGAATTTAATTCATTGAAAATGAATGATTTAAAAATTTCATAAAAAGATCCAGAATATCCTTGCGGTCGCAGTGTGTTTCGGTGTACTTTTTGTCGCGGACACGAAAATCCGATCATTCCAGTGAGCATCACCAACCAACGCTATAAGGGATTTCACCCTTACAAAATGGATCCGAAGTTTCGGGTTTCCGTTTTGGCGTCTTGGCGCCCCGAGGCGGGAGTGCCACTATTCCTGCTGTTTTCAAGGGACCACGAAATGCCGGTGGTGAAGGTGCTCAGCCAAGAGGCCTACAACGAAAGGGTGGTGACCATTCAAGGCAGCGACAAGACGCCCGCCGAGAAAGGCAAGCTGCTCGGGAAACTCGCCATGCGCTGCCGCGAGGCATCTTTGAATGAGCAAGGCAAACTTTTGGTGCCAAAAGACCTCAGCGAAAAAGCCGGCATCACTGCCGACTCGGACGTGTTCTTAGTCGGCCGCGGCATCTATTTCGAAATCTGGAGCAAGGCGAATTTCGACACCATGCTTGAACTCGAAACCAGCGAGGAAATCGACGACGACCTCGGCATTTTCTGACTTTCCCAACATTCTCACCCACCACACACCCAACAGCAGCAATGTTGTTCACCCCACCAATTCTGACACTCGAGGCGGTCCGCAAACCAGCGGCTCAGGCCGCTCTCGCCCGGGTGTCAGGATTGGGACTCCTTTCAGACACAGCGGCTGGCTCGGGACAGCACGCCGCAGGGTCGATACTAACGGATGTCCGCACCGCTCCTGGCTGGTTGTCGGCGCGGCATCCGGTGATTTTCATGGCTGGGCGCACGAAGCCTCTCGGGACAGAGCTTCGCGCGTTTTTTGAAACGATGGTCCGCACTGCTCCTGGCTGGTTGTCAGTGCGGCCATCGCAAAATTTTTTTTCGGAAGCTCTGGCTGGCTCAGGAC
>JANYFB010000015.1 GCA_025362955.1 Akkermansiaceae bacterium | reverse complement strand
CCGCGCAGTTCCTCCGGGAGGGATTCGGTGAGTTGCGTCTGCCAGGCGGCGACGGCGATGGATGGGTCCAGGCCGCGCAGGGCATACTCGGCGACGAGCCGGTTCTTTTTCCGACAGAACGTGGTGAGAGCTTCGAGCATGGATTTCACCAGATTCATTGGCGGCGCGACAGGAATGTCGCGACTCCTTATTGTGATCATTTTGCCGGGAGTTTTGCGGCCTTGCGGCGGATGTGTTTCACGGGAGTTGTGGGTTGCTGATTCTTGCGGGCCGGATCGGTTGGCAACGGATGCTTCGCCCTGCGTTCGGCGGCGGCGTGGGCTTTGGCCCAAGTGAAGAATTTGCCGAGGTCGCCGTTGAAATCGGATGCAAGCGCCGCCCTGGCGTCGCGGACTTCCTGAACGATGGTGTCTTTCATAGCTCAGGTTTAGTGAGGAGTTCGTTCGGGGGCAGCCGCTTCATCCAAGGCGAAGGTGGTGTGATGAGTCATGGATGAATAGGGTTACACAAGTTCCAGCCCCTGAGGGACAAATAGATTGAAATCCTGACGGTTCAGGGTGGCTAGAGGGGCATGGTTCATCATCGCGGCGGCTGCGATGATGCAATCTGGCAGGGAACGTGAGCGGGGTCCTGTCTCGCGGAACAAGCGTGCGCCCTCGGCAGCAAGCACGGGAGTGACGGGCAATACAGTGTGCATCAGGGTTTCCATCGCGGCGATTTCCTCGGGCAAGACAGGACCACAAAGGAACTCAGCCCATGCCATCGCACAGCAGCAGAACTTTTAATCTTGGATGATCCACTGATCCACATTCGCTACAACTTCGGAGTCAAGACCACCTGCGCAGGCGATCATGTAGTTTGTGTATAAATGAATGAATGCAGCCATGAGGGATCAGCGCCTTGAATCTTGTGCGGTGGCGATCCATGCGGCTGTGTCAACATCGCGACTTTGGAGACTCGCCCGGAGCTGCCGCACGATTTCGAGCCGTCTCTCGGTGTCTGGCTGGAGGGTTTCAGTGGAACTTTCTGCTTTCTCGATAGAACGGCGGACGACCTCGGCCTGAGAAACTTGCCAGCGGGCGGCGAGACGTTTGAGGCGCTGGGCCGTCGCTTCATCCAAAGCGAAGGTGGTGCGATGGGTCATAGTTGGCATACCATTACAACATACCATTGCGCCAGCGTGGTCAAGGTAAATAGGAGGAATGGATAAGCTCGCGGGGGTGCTGGGGTTCCGTGTTTCTCGCGTTTTGCGGGACGGTGATGAAGAGGGAATTTGCCTTTGAGGTCGTCTGGCAGTTTAGGCTGGAGGTGGTAGGCGGCGATGCCGATGGGATTGGTGGCCTATGTTTCGGGAAAAGGAAGAATGTGCACGAGACGCCCACGCTCCTTGATTCAAGATCGGCGCCTAGTGCGCTCTGGGTGGGATGCGTGCCTCACCCGGCAGATTTCTTGAGTCTTGTCATCCAGTGCTTTTGATTCTAAATGGCCATGTGTCTCTTAAAATCACCAAAACCCCGAAATGCTACGTCGGCGGCGGTTTCATCCGCTCCGAAAGCGGTCGTGTTTATCCGATGAATGATTCTACCGGAGCTTTTTTCGCGAATATCCCGCTCTGCACCCGCAAAGATCTGCGGAACGCCGTGGAAGCCGCCGCTAAGGCTGGACCCGGCTGGGCTGGTAGAAATGCCTATAACCGAGGACAAATCCTCTACCGGCTCGCGGAAATGTTAGAGGCGCGGGCAGCGGAAACGTCGGCAGCGATTTCACTCACTGGAATTCCAAAAAAGGATGCCGACCGTGAAGTCTCTGCCAGCATCGAGCGCATCATCCATTACGCAGGCTGGACGGATAAATACCAAGCTCTCCTCGGCAGCGTGAACCCAGTTTCTTCAGCTCATTTCAATTTCACCGTCACCGAGCCCATGGGCATCATCGGCATCGTCGCCCCGGACGAGGCTCCATTGTTAGGGCTGCTCTCGCTCGTCCTTCCCGCCATCACCAGTGGAAACACCGTGGTCGCGCTCGCCTCAACCACCCAGCCCTACCCTGCTATTTTGTTAGGCGAAATGCTCGCCACCAGTGATCTCCCCGGCGGAGTCGTCAATCTACTGACTGGTCGGCGCGAAGAACTCATCCCCACCTTCGCCACCCACGCGCATTTCCGCGGGATCGCCGCCGTGGCCAATCTCGCAGACCGGATCACCCTCCAGACCGGCGCGGCGGACAGCGTCAAGCGTCTCAAACTAATCCCATCGGAAACCGCCACCGACTGGTTCTCCGAAAAAGCCCAAGGCCTCTACGAAATCCGCGACCACCTTGAATTCAAGACCACCTGGCATCCCATCGGAGCGTAATTCGCGCTTGTCCGCAATCTCATCCGGTTTACCCCTCCCCCATGCCCGATGCCGTTTACGTTCATGATGCCTTTGCGAGAATCGCGGATCGGTACGTGCTCACCAACCACGTCCTGAGCTGCGGCATGGACATCTGGTGGCGGAAAATCGTCACCGCCCGCATTCGGAAATGGCAGCCCGCGCGCTTGCTCGATGTCGCCAGCGGAACCGGCGATCTTGCCTTGGAAATCCAAGCCCAGTGCCCGGAATGTGAAGTCATCGCCTCGGATTTCTGTGCGGAAATGCTCGCTCACGCTGCCAGCCGAGGCATCGCGAAAACCCTCGTGGCCGATGCGTTAAATCTCCCTTTCAATGACAAGGAATTCGATGTCGTCACCGTCGCCTTCGGCCTCCGCAACATGGCGGACTACCCCGCCGCGCTGCGCGAGATGAACCGCGTGCTCAAGCCCGGCGGCCGGTTAGTCATCCTCGATTTCTCCCTGCCCGGCGGCATCTTACGCGCTCCGTATCGATGGTATCTTCATCACGTCCTACCGCACATGGCCGGCTGGCTGACGGGCCAAAAAGACGCTTACGAATACCTCGGCGGCTCTATCGAAGCCTTTCCAGCAGGTGAAATGATGACGGGTTTGTTAGAATCCTGCGGCTTTGGAAAAACGTCTTTCGCCCCGCTCACCTTCGGAGTTGTCACCCTTTACGAAGGCACCCGTTAGCCCTTTGATGAAACGAATCGAATCCGAATTTTGCTTCGCCCTAACCAATCCAGGCTCGGAGAAGTCGCTGAAGCGGGAATTGGAAACCATGAATCTCGGCTGGCGGCCCGGATACCAGCGGCGGGGATTCGTAACCTTCAAGGCAGACGAGGTTTTTTCGTTAGACTCTCTGGCGCTGGATATCGCCACCGCGCGTCGGCTGTGTCTATCCCTTGGAAAAGCGGCGACCCGGGAGGAAGCAGTGAACCTGATTGGGGGCAGGTACCTGATTCATCACGCGCTCTATGCGGACCGAAAGATGCAAGGCGGCGAGTCCGTTAGAAAACCAGAGATTGGGGAAATCGTCGGCACGGTGGTGGAACTCGGTCCCGCCGAGTTCTGGGCTGGGCTACACCGTCACGGACCCTCAAAAAGCCCCGATCCTGCGGGGGATTCCGGGATGATCATGCCTGTGGAATCGCCATCGCGGGCATGGCTGAAACTGGAGGAGGCCGTGCGGTTTTTCGATTTGAAATTCACTCCGGCGGACATCGTAGTGGAGCTGGGTTGTGCGCCCGGCGGAGTGGTTCTCGCGTTGCTGCACCGTGGGGTGCCGGTCATCGGCGTGGACCCGGCCAAGATGGCGGAGGTGGTGATGGCGTGGGCGATTGAAAACCGCGATGACGCGCCTAACGGAAATCCTTGGTTCTATCACTGCCGCAAACCCGCCGCCCTAACAAGCAAGCGCGACCTCGGACAAGGTGTGACCTGGTTCATGTCCGACATGAACCAATCTCCCGAAGTGGTGCTCAAGGAATGCGCCCGATTTTGCAAAATGGTGCCGTCCATTCGCGGGGTGCTGATTACCTTAAAACTAACCGATCTGATGCAAATCGCAGATAAGGCGCAATGGTTCACCGCACTAACAGCCATGGGATTTCGCACGATCCGACTCCAACAACTTGCCGTGCATCACAAGGAATTCGCATTGCTGGCCATGAAATGAGGCAGTGATTATTCGCTGTAGTAGCCGTATGACTGGAAGACCCGGGCCAGCAGCCACCAGCTCAAAAGAGTAGCAGCAAGCGAGACGGCGGAAAGGATTTTCAAGGATCGTAGGTTTTTCTGCATCTCACGGATCGCGGTGTAGCCCGCCAGTCCACGGACGATCCAGAACAGGCCGATGCAAACAAAAAACTCGCCGAGGATGACGAGCTTGATCGAATACTCAACGAGCGGCTTTTCCTTAATCGCGGCTAACAGAGGAAGAATTCCCTGCCAGTAAATCATCGCGGCTCCAGCAGTCAGCAAGCCCATTCCCAGCAAACGGGCAGTGGTATTCGAGCGGGGTTGGAGTACGGGATCGCTCACGGTTTAGGCTTCCGCTGATCGATCCAGCAGTGTGGGTCCGCAGGGACCGGCTTGCCGACCCCATCGACAGGATGGAGAAACAAGTAACGCCACACGTCCTCATGAATGTATTTCCCGCCAGAATCCTTCACCGCCGAGCCGCCGGGAACGACGGAACTGTGGGCGCGCTGGTGATTGCCCTTCACATCCGCATCGGTGATGAGACGGCGGGTGTTTTCATAGGGCGGGCTGGATTTTTCCACGTTCACGATGGGGCCGAATTTTTGCAGGTCCATGAGTTGCCACGAGCGGGCGTAGTGTTGGCCGATCCAGCCGTCATCAAGGACGTTAGAAAATCCGAAATAGCGGTTCGCTGGCGTGGCGGACGGGAGTTTTTGCCAGACTTCATATTGGTCGCGGGGCCCGGAAAACATCACCACGCGGGCGACCTTTATCTGCTTGGCCATGCGGGCCGCCGTAGTCGCGCCATGGGAAATGCCCGTGAGAATGACCTTGTCCCATTGCAAGCCTTGGCCATCGGCGGTGAGGAATTGTTTCCAATGGCCTTCTGGATTTTCGCGGTCCAGCCATTTCACAAACTGATAGGAACGTTCCATGATGGAATCCGGTGGGGGGATGTCCACTGCCTTGCTAGAGTCCATTCCAGTTGCCGCTTCGAGGCGAATGTTCGATAGGAACAGATCATCTAACGGCGGCGGGCCGGAGTAGAGTTTTCCAAACCAGCCATTGGCATAATGGACCTGGATGGAGTTGAGCCCGTAGCCGGCTAAATGGTCGAAGAGTTCCTTGTTATAGCCCATCAGCCAGATGACGAGCTTGCCTTGCGATGGTACCCGCGTATCGACGCAGGCGTGTTCGGTGTCTTGGGGCTTGCCATCTTTTTCCAACAGAAAGTCGATCTCCGGGTGGGCCTTCGCCCGGGGGTCGATGACGCTGGCCCTCGCGCTCAGATCGAATTTTTTCGCCTCGGCAGGCGCGGCGGATAGACTCGCACCAGCGCAGGTGGATGTGAGGATGACTCGCAGGAGAATCGAGTGGAGGGAGAGTTTCATGGGTTGAAAAGATAGACGCCTTTTTTATCTCCGGCTGCAATTTCTAGCTTGCCGTCCCGGTTCAGATCTACCGCAAGCACTTGGCATCCCACACCGGAATCCGAGTCGATCACCTGAGGCTGCCAGCGGATGCCGTTGCCGTCTTTGCGGTTGTAGAAAATCACGGCTAGGGCGGGATCTTCTGCTCCGGGGTCCTTGCCATTGTGGGCGTAGTAGCGTTTTCCGGTGACAAAGTCGAGCCGTCCGTCACCATCGAAATCGCCGCTGGCGAGGGAGTGGAGTTGGCTGAACTGGAGGCCGTCCGCGCCTTTTACCTCGGGATTTTCCGAGAGAATTTCATGGCGGGCGAAGGTGATTTTCCCCTCGCTGCGAATGGTCTCATACCAAGCCAAGCCGTAGCCGTGACCGTTGAGGCTGGTGATGACGTCGTTGTCTCCGTCCCCGTCCGCATCGAAGACTAACATCTGCGCGCCGCCCTTGCCGGCGAACATTTCCTTGTGCCAGACCCACGCCCCATCCTTCGCGGCGGGCTGCTCGAACCAGCCGTCTTTCTCGACGATGTCGGGACGTTTGTCGCCGTTCAGATCGCCGGTGCCGAGGCCGTGGATGTAGGGCGAGTCCGTGCGCTTTTCTGAAATCGCGATGAAGGACCACGGCCTTGTCACGTCCGCCGGATCGGGCTTCGCGTAGCCGAATTTTCCGCCCTGCATACAGACGAATTCCTTCTTCCCATCGCCGAAGAGGTCGGTCCAGATCGGGCTTTCCGTGGCCGCCTCCGTCATGACTTGGTGGGCGGCCCATTCCCCGGTATTTCCCGGATTCAGGTAGAGTGTGATCTCCTTGCCCGGACGGCTCGCCATGAGGATATCGTTTTTTCCGTCGCCGTTGACATCGTCGATCCAACTCAGGAACGAGTCTTCCTGATAGACGTTGACGGGCAGTGCCTTGCCAGGGCGGTAGTTGATCGCTTCCTTGAAATCAGGTCCTTTGAACCAGAACGCCCCGGCCACCAAGTCCGTGACTCCGTCGCCGTCGAGATCGCCTGCGGAAAGGCCTTCGGTTAGGAAGTCCTTGGTCAGCACGCGCTTGTTCCAAGACTTGACCGCCGGGTCTTGGGCGGCGGAGAGCGAGATCAATAACAGGCTTGCGGGAAAGACAAGGGTTCGGGTTTTCATCGGCCCATGGAACGGGGAAAAGCGGAAGGGTCTTTCGCAGGGAGTCTTAGAAAGATGGCCGCGTGTCCAATTCCCCATCACCCTCTCCCCGCCTTTTTCCAGACGCGGATAATTTCCAGAAACGGCTCGGCGTAGCGTTGGATTTTCGCCTCGCCGATGCCGGGGATGTGGAGGGCCTCGGCGGTGTTGACGGGTTGGTAACGGGCGAGGGCTTCCAAGGTTTTGTTATTGAAAATCACGAAAGTCGGCACGTCTTCACGTTTCGCGAGACGGGCGCGGTGGTCGCGGAGCATCGAGTAGAGCTGGGGATCGTGGCCGTGATCATGGAGGGCGGGTTTGCTTTTTCCCGCCTCGGAATCCGGCCAGACGAGTTGGAATTTTGCATCGCCGCGCATGACCCGGTCGCCAAGTGGCGTGAGTGTAAGCAATGGGAACTCGCCGGGAACGGTCTGCACGAGTCCGGCCTCTGCTAGAGAACGCATGAGGGCGTTGAGATAGCCCGGGCCCTTGTCCTTGAGGATGCCGTAGGTGGTGAGTTGGTCGAGGCGGGCGGTGACGATTTCCTGCGACTTGCTACCGGCTAACATCTGAACGATCCGCCCGCGCCCGAAGCGCGCCTCCCACCCGTTAGGGGTGCGGCGGGACATCCG
>JANYFB010000347.1 GCA_025362955.1 Akkermansiaceae bacterium | reverse complement strand
ATCTGTGGGGTGGCCTCCGCCGTGCTGATCAAGCTGCCCGCGCTCGCCTTCTCGCAGCAGAATTCCAGCGCGATGCAGTGCAGACCAGCCTCATCGCCGACGTCGCCGGTGCTTACATCGACCTGAAAAACCTTGATGAACGCTTGGAAATTTCTCGCCGCACCGCAGCGAGCCGGACCACTTCGCTCGATCTAGTGAGAACCCGTCGGGACGGGGGCGTGGGTTCGGAACTCGAAGTCGGCCAAGCTGGTGCCCTCCTGCGTCAAGCGCAGATCGCCATTCCGCTCACCGCCCAAGCGATCGCGGCTAAGGAAAATGAGATTCGTGCGCTGCTCGGAGAATTTCCCGGGGCCATCGCCCGTGGAGGCAGCTTGGGGAATCTGGACTCGTCGCTTGGGATCGCCGGCGGCCTTCCTTCATCTCTGCTGGAACGACGTCCGGATGTTGCGGCCGCAGCACAATCCTTCCGAGCTGCCACGGCCGATATCGGCGTGGCGGAGGCTCTACGGTTGCCCACCCTCTCGCTCACCGGCAGCGGTGGCGTGGCAAGTGCGGATCTCCACAATCTTCTTACCAGTGGCTCGGGAAATTTCGTCATCGGTCCGCAGCTCACTGGCCCGATTTTTGATGCCGGGCGCAGCGGATTCGGCGTGAAAGCCGCGCAGGCTCGGGCCAAACAGGCACTTTCAGACTATCGAAAAGCTTCACAACAAGCGTTCCGTGAGGCCGCCGACGCGATCAATGCGTTCCAGAAAACCGGAGAGATCGTTACCCGCCGTGCCCAGCTCATCGAGTCCTTGAAAAGTGTTTCAAGCATCGCCCGGGAGCGCTTCGGCGGAGGTGATTCCAATTACCTTGAAGTTCTCGATGCCGAGCGCAGTCTCTTCAACGCAGAGCTCGATCTCGCCGATGCCCGCCGCGATCATCTCCAAGCCATCGTCCAAGCATACCGAGCGCTTGGCGGCGGATGGAAATGAGATTCTCACTTAAAATTTAAATCCGAGTTATCCATGAACCTCCCCATCCTCTACATCAAACGCGGTTGCCCGTGGTGCGAAGAAGCCGTCGATTACCTCGAACGTAAAAAGATCGAAGTGCAAACCTTCAACGTCTCCGGCGACCGGGAGGCGATGCAGGAAATGGTGGCGCTTTCTGGACAATCAAAAGCCCCCACGCTCGACTGGCATGGGGAGGTGCTTGCTGATTTCGGCGTGGATGAACTCGTGCCGTTTCTCAAAAAGCACGGGATAGGTTAGCCCGCGTTGCGAAAAAATCAGAGTTTTGCCACGCTGACCAAATCGGGACGCTGGCGGACAATGTTTGCCAACATTTTCCGGCAATGATCGTAGCCGGTGCGTTGGCTGAGCAGCTCCGCACTGCGGGTCATCGAACCCCATTGGACGACCTTCATCTCGACATTGCGGGTGCCCCACTCGTCCATGATTTCCTTGGTCGGCTTGTAAATATCCACAGTGCCGGTGCCCAGGAGCGCGGAGCCGTAGTCATCCACCACGTAAAGATAAGGCAGGCCGGTGATGCGGAAGGTAGTCCCGACAGGATAGAATGACCAATCTGCCGCAGCACTGCGGACACGATCATTGTAGCGGAGGACGGTGCCTGTGGCGTTCTTATCGCCGTAAACGAGGTGATCCGACTCGCTGCAGGTGTAAGCGGTGGTGCGGACAATGCGAGTGCGGTCACTGAAGGCGTAAACCGGCATCGAATGCTTATCACGAGGTTTGCCCACCGCAGCAGCCACCGCGATGGAGGAAACGGGAGGAAGTGAGAAGCTTTCTCTCTTCGCGTAAATCCCGGAGCCGGAATTGATCGAAGATTTCGAGAGAATATTAGGACCAGAGCTGCCACAACTGGTGAAAAGCGCCGCCACCAAGGCGCACGCGGTAAGGGAAAGGGTCCGGGATATCATGCAAAAGAATAGGGATTTAGCTAGATTTCGTGCAGAAACAAAGCGCCCCCTGAATACTGCTTTTTCCATGCCAGAGCAAATAGAAAAAGCATTGGTCAGGCGCCCTAAAAAAATTAATCGTTGAAATCAAAGGAGTTAAGTAATTCTAACTTCTCATAAATTAGAAGCTATCCGAAGTTTCGCGCCGCTTTTAGGCGCAGAGATCCTAGATGATGTCAACGTGTGGCGGCCGGCAGCCACACTCGTGCGCCGGCACTGCGTTCGGATGCGGCCCGAAAAAATCCATCCAATCCGGGGCGCGCATGAAGATCCGCCACGGCATCCACGGACCGCGCCCACCTCCAGCGGAACCCTGCATCTCGCAGCCTCAATGGCTCAGCCCACCGGCTTTTCAACACCAGTTCAGTCTCGGTGCCCATCAACCGGGCACCGACTTCCAGCAACCACCGCTTCGCGGGGAAACCGAGCGGCATTCCCACCGCCTCGCGGAAAGTTCTCATCCACTCGCGGTTCATCGGAAATTCCGGGGCGGTGACATTGATCGTACCGTCGAGAAACGGGTCTTGAATTGCAAAATCGACCGCTCGCAGAAAATCTTCCATGTGGATCCAACTGATTCGCTGATTTCCCCCTCCCATCACTCCACCCAGCCCGCGGGCGGCGAGTTTGCGGAGGACATCGTAAACCGTCGCTTCCTCGTTCGCGAGGACCATCCCGATCCGCAACGCGAGCTTGCGCGTTTCCCGTGGCACGACGGCGCTGAAAAAAGCATCTTCCCACGCTTGGGCGACTTGGCAGGAAAAGCCCTCTCCCGGTTCGCCAAGCCAATCATTCTGGGGCTTGTCTTCCGCGTGGCGGTACCATGTTGCAGTGCTCGCATTGAGCCAAGTCTTCGGCGGAGTCTGGCATTGGTTGATCGCTTCGCCGATGATCCGGGTCGAATCCACGCGAGAACTGATAATTTCCCGCCGATTTCCCGCCGTGTAGCGACAGTTCACGCTGCGACCGGCGAGGTTGATCACAGCCTCCGCGCCCTCCAGCGCGTGCGCCCATGGCCCCATGGATTTTCCGTCCCATTCGAGAAACATGCCGTCGCCACTCCAGCCTTCGCGGCTTCGTCCGATGGCGACGACCTCCTTGCCATTGCGGACACAATGGCGTGTTAGATAACGGCCAAGGAATCCATTGGCTCCGAAAATCACGATGATTGGGTTCATGTTAGAAAATTGTGTTTTGTTTTTGTTGATTCCGATTTTTCAGTAACTTCTGAAAAATCAGGGAAAATTTTTTATTTAGCCAAGCAGTTTGGTGGCCAGTTGCACGGCGAATCCATGTTTCATCGAGGAGATGCGGTCTGACATTTTTGAAGCAAATCCGACAAAATCTTCGAGTGCACTCATTTGATCATGAAAGGCTTTGCCCTCCGGCGTTTTGATTTCCCGGCTTTCCTCCGCGCACTTGTTGAGGATTGCCAGGGCGGGCTCGATTTCTCGGCGTTTCCGTTCCCGGGCAACGATCGTGAAAATCTGCCAGACGTCTTTCTCCGCCTCAAAAAACTCGCGTCTTTCGCCTTTTTTCACGACCACTCGAATCAAGCCCCAGGCGACAAGCTCTTTAAGATTTGAATGGGCATTTCCGCGGCTAATTTGTAGATCCTCCATCACCTCGTCGGTCGTCATGGCCTGCGGCGCAGTCATTAACAGGGCGTGGATTTGAGCCATGGTCCGGTTGATGCCCCATTGCGTCCCGAGCGCACCCCATTGGGAAACAAATTCATCCCTTGCCTGTTTGAGTTTTTCGGCTTCCCCCTTCACGTTTTCAATAAATACTGAAAACTCAAAAAGAACAAGGAAAAGTTTTGGCTCGGGGATTGCTATGTTTTGGTGACGAACAAGACACATCTGGTAGAATGAACAGTTGCAGTGTTGTGCTATTTTCCAGAAGTCTTCCCACTACAATCCCGAAATGAAATTATGAGATTTTTTACCAAAACCCTATCCCTAGGCAGGCTTTTAAAGCCTGCGAACTGGTCGCGCATGTTGCTCGCGTTGACGGCTTCAGCCGTTGCTTCGACCTCCTTGCTTCATGGTCAGACCTATTTCAATCTCTCGGCGGGTAACTATTCTGAAGACTTCAGCACGGTATTGGCATGGCCAAACCTGACGGCAACAGGTAACGCGAGTTCTAATTCTTTTTCAGGAGTCGCTGTCGCCAGTGTTGGAACTATCCCCGTGGCGACCAATACGACTGCCGCTACGACGTCTTTCACGGCGACCGGGACCAGCGGTGGTTTGCAACGCCCTACCACGAATATTCAACTCTTGAGTACCGGTGCAACCAGCAATACTTCCTCTGCCGCAGTTGATCTGAATCTGAACTTCAATGGCCGCACTACTGGGAACTTAAGTTTCGACGCGGCCGAAGTGGCCAACAGCACAGGGGACCGGCAGGGAACTTTACGTGTTTACTACACAACAAACGGAACGACTTGGACGGAAATCACAGGGACCAACCTGCCGTTTATCGTAACTAACAACGTGGCCAGTTCCGCCAACATCAATCTCCCAATTCCTTCTGCCGTTGATAATAAAACTCAGGTCAAACTAAGATTCTATTACCACAATGCACCGACTGGCACGACCGGCAGCCGTCCGAAAATTTCTATCGACAACGTTGCTGTCACCTCCTCGGCAAGCGTGGTTGCAGATACCACCCCACCTACACTAACAAGTGTTTCTCCCACCAATGGTGCCATCAACCAAGCTGCGGGAGTTAATCTAGTCGCGAATTTCAGTGAACCAGTCGTGGCGGGTTCGGGAAGTATCGTGATTTCCAAGACTCCCGGAGCCGTGGTATTCGCTTCCATTCCGGTGACGGACGCGGCACAGGTGTCCTTCAGCGGCAGTTCGGTCACGATCAATCCTACGGCGGATTTAGTGCTTGGCACCACCTATTACGTTGAGATCCCCGCAGGTGCGATCAAGGATATTGCGGGTAATAGCTACGCTGGAATTACCGGCAGCTCTACATGGTCATTCACCACTATTCCTCCAGATACCACCCCGCCAATAGTGGCTTCATACAGTCCGGCTAGCAGCACAACCTTGATCCAGCCTACCAGCACCTTGAGCCTTACGTTCAATGAGAGCGTCAACTTGGCATCGGTTAGTGGAAAATTTATTACGTTAAGAGATTCAACTGGCACCTTGATCGAAGCACGCGAGTCTAACATTTTTGATCAGGTCGCTACCACCGGAGCGGTTGCAACGATCACTCTCGCGTCCCCCCTCGCGTACGGTACCAGCTACTATGTGACTGTCGATGCGGGAGCATTTGAAGATACGTCCGGGAATGCCTTTGCGGGAATTAGCAGCAGCTCCACTTGGGCTTTCACCACTGTCGATGTTCCTCCCCTAACAACCGGCCCGGGCTATTCGCAGGACTTTTCGACTTTCACCTCCGCCACCAATCTTACGGATGCCACGTCATTGCTTCCATTGGGATGGGCAGTGTCTAGC
>JANYFB010000345.1 GCA_025362955.1 Akkermansiaceae bacterium | reverse complement strand
ACTCTTGCCGGTGGTCAGGATGTGCAAATGACGCAGACTTCCCATCACACGGAACAGATGAAAACAAACTCTTACAACGTCGATCAATACACTCTCCGGCTGATCGGCACTCTGGCCCGTCACATCGACCACATGAACGATTGTGCGACCACCTTCCGTTCGCCCGTCCTTGTCCTGCATGGCGGAAAGGACTATTTTAACAATGATTCCGACCTTCGCGGCTTTGTCGCCCGCATCCCGTCCGGCGTTTCAAAAACCTACCACAATTACCCGGAAGCCTATCATCTGCTGATGTATGACGCGAAAAAAGACGAGATTTTCAAAGACATCGAGTCATGGATCAACCAGCTCCGGGGAAATCGACTGAAGAAACTTTAAGCGGAAATTGTCAGGATTCGTCTTGACGGGTAGGTTCCCATGGCCATTCTCCGCGTCCCGCAACCCCAACAATTTTTTTTATATGGCACGCATTTGCAGTATTCGAGGAACCCGCGTCCGCTCCGGCGGCAAGATCCACCGTTCCGGTTTGGCCAAGAAAAAGGGCGGTATCGGTCGTCACGTTACCAAGGTGGTGAAGCGCACAATTTCCCCGAACCTCCAGACCAAGCGCATCTGGGTTCCCGAGCTCGCCAAGTTCGTGAAGCTCAAGCTGAGCTGCCGCGCGCTGAAGACCATCAATAAGAATGGTGCCTACGTGACGCTTAAGAAGGCAGGAATCGTCTGAGATTCCGCTGAATCAAATTTACAATCGACCCGGTGGAAACACCGGGTCTTTTTTTGATGAGATCAAAACCTAACCAATCACGCATGGCACCAGCGCCCCGTCGCTCATGCCGTGGATCTTCTTCTTGTCTGCCGGCACGATCGTGGCCAGACAGCCGCCGAATTTCGTCTCCCCCGCATCGTTGGTGAAAAAATACGGGCAAAGTCGCACCCGCCCCTGCATCATTTCCACCGAGCCGTCCTCGCGGTAAACGGGATGCTCGATCCGCCGCCCTTCGCGAAATTCCTGTAATATCCACGGCTGCTCTGACGACTGCGCGAGGGCGTAATTCAGCCGATCCGACCACTCCGCTGCAGGCATATCGTGGCCGATGAAGACCCCGCGCGAACCCCAGGCCGTTTCGTGGAAACCGCTGACCTTGAGCACGAGCTGGCGTTCCTTCTGGCTGAACTCCGCCACCTCCTCCCAGGAATGCGCGTTGATTCTTGGCAAGGCCGCGTGAGGTGGCAAGGGCGTGGGATCAAGCACCCAACCGAATGGCACCAGCGCCCGCAGACGCTTGAGGTGACTGCCCCGCAAGGTCTGCTCCCAGACTCTTTTCAGCGCGGGGGACCATAGCAGAGCCAGCCACAGCTTGTCTTCAAGATGGGGTTTGAAGGGTGGAGTAATTTTAATTTTTCCCGTAGTCGCATCCTCCGCGAGGTGCCTAACCGATGGCACGGATTCCCAGTCAAACAACTCAAAAAACCGATAGAGCGCATGGGTTCCCGGTTCATATTCCTCCGCCGATTTCACACTCCACGCCTTGCCCAGCTCACCCGCCAGCCATTCCATTTCCGGTCGATAGTCCGCTGATTCCTCCGAAACCAGAACGGTTCCGCCCTCCGGCATGAGCGAGCGAAAGCCGTCGATCATCCCGTCAGGCCCGCCTAACACATCGTATCCGGCATTTGCGTAAATCCTCGACAGCCAGGCCGTCACGCCGATGCCACCGGGCACACTGTCCAGCTCGGTCATGGAAAACCCGCTATCCGTTAGAATGAGATCCGGCCGGATGACTCGTGGAAATTGTTCGGCCATGCCCGGCTCGCGTTGGAGCATCGCCAGCCAATCCGGCTTTCCCTCGTCGAGCAATTCCGCCAGCCACTCCGGGGATTTTCCCGCAGCACTGCGTCGGTAGAGCACGTCACATGCCTGTTGGAACCGCGCCAGCGGATGGCCGAGCGACATCATCTGCCGCGCTTCCGCTTGGCTTAATTTCAGTGGCTCCGGCGACCAGCGCCACGCGCCGCCGCCGAACAATCCGCCTTCCGGCAGTCCGTCGCGCAATTCAGAAAGACTCAATCCCATCCCGCGCCGAAGTTCCACTCCTTCAGCTCGATTGCCAAGCGATTCTTCAGGCTTGCACGCTGGAGAAAATTTCACGTTCATTCCATCCCCCCCGCCGATGACTGAAGTTCTGAGCTACGTTTGCCCTTTCTGCGGCGGCCAAGTCCGTGTCGGGAAACCTTGTCCCGGCTGTTTGAAAAAAGTGAAAAAGCCCCAGCCGCTTTCGTGGGAACAGGAAAAATCCAAGGACGGCCTTGATCTTCCCGGCGACGATTTCGATTACGACGAATTCATCGCCCGCGAGTTCGGAAAAAGCCCGCACCGGCGATCCGAACTCAAGTGGTATTGGTGGGCGCTGGCGGTCGCGCTTCTCATCGGAATGATTTCCGGGGTAATTTTTTTCCGTAGTTAGATCGAACTACGAGGGTGACCCAACACCGTTCTGCGGAAGTTTGATGAAAAACGTCGAACCCTTTCCCACTTCGCTCCGCACGCCGATTTCTCCCGCGTGGGACTCGACGAGGCGTTTCGCGATCGACAGGCCGAGTCCGGTGCTCTTTTCGCCACCCGTCGGCTGGACGCTGGTTGCAGAGAATGGCTTGAAGAGGAATTCATATTCTCCTGGAGGGATTCCCGGTCCTTCGTCGCTCACCTCGATCACCGCCAGGATTCCCTCACTGCGGACTATGACGCTGATGAGGCTGCCGGATGGGGAAAATTTGATCGCATTTCCAATTAGATTGCCCAGCGCCTGGCGGATGCGCGCAGGGTCGAGCGAGATTTCCGACAGTTGCGACGGTGGCTCGAACTCGATGCGAATGCCCTTTTGCATCGCTTGGGCTTGTTGGCTTTTCACGCAGGTGTCAACCAGCGAGGCAAGACAGGTGGATGACTTTTCCAAATGGATTTGCCGTAACCCCACGGCGGAAAATTCGAGGTAATCATTGACCAGGCCGAGCATCACTTGGCTGGAATCGCAGACGGAGGAAACCATCTCCGCTTGTGCCTCGTTGAGCGGTCCTACTTCCTGTTCATCCAATAGGTTTGCTAACAGCATGACGGTGGTTAAAGGATTTCTGAGATCATGTGCGGCCATTGCCAGGAAGCCGTTCTTTTCCTCATTCAGCTCGGCCAACTCTGCATTTTTCTCCGCGATGGCGCGGCTGGCCAAGCGCAGTTCCATTTGATCCATGACCAGTCCCGCAAGCAGGGTAAGGATTTCCAAGTCCTCCGTCCGGATTTCGCGCGGCTCGGTGTCCAGCACGCACAAAGTCCCAAGACGGTAGTTGTCATGGGTGGTCAAGGGAACGGCCGCGTAAAATCGCAGGCCGAACTCTCCCGCGACGAGCGGGTTCGCTAAACTCCGAGGATCGAATTCGGCATTTTCCACCACATACGGAGTTCCATGAAGGATGGCCGACGCGCACAATCCGGGATCGCGGCCAATTTGCTCGACCTTCAAGCCGTGCCGGGACTTGAACCAAATCCGGTCCGTGTCCACCAAGGTGGTCAAGGCAATGGGCACCTTCAAAAGCTTGGCGGCTAGGGAGGTGATACCGTCGAAATTCCCATCCGGCGGGGTGTCGAGAATCTGATAGCGGCGCAAGGCCTCCATCCGCTTGGTTTCCGTGTCGATGTCGATTTCCACTGACATTTGCTCCGTTAGCGCATCTTTGCTGGGGCCGCGATCCATTTTTTGTGAAAGTGTCTCTAGATCCCACCACTGACGACGAACCACGCGGGATTTAAATGCCCCAAGGGCTCGCGCAGTTGGTCGATCTCAGCCGCAGGACCATGGAACTCCAGCCGGGTAAGATCGGAGACTGTTAGCATTTCATCGAGAATCTCGCCGACGTTTTCCAAGTGCTGCATGACGCCTGCCGCACCTGCGTAACCTTCCCGGCAGAAAATCGCATCGTCGAGAACGGTAAACTCGTAAAACGCACACAATGGCTCGCCTTGCGTCTGGCTAACAAACTTTTCCAACAAGCCTTGCACCTGCTGTTCCTTGCCCGCATGGGTTTTGAAATAGGGATGGATCGTGACGAGGTTGGCGGGAAGGCCCATGGTGGTGGTGAGGTCAGTGCGAGTTAGAAATTAGCGGAATTGAAAATGGGAAAATGGTTTACCGCGCTGCCACGAGATCGTATCCGCGCCAGTCGCCGATGGTGATTTCTGCAAACTGGCCGACGGGGATGGATTCATCCACCATGACGGAGCCGTCGATTTCCGGGGCGTCCCACTGGGTGCGGGCGATGCCGGGTTGTTCGACCAAAACGCGGACGGCTTTGCCGACCTGGGCTTGGTTCGTTTCTCCGGCGATGCGCTGGAGTTCGGTCATCGCGCGGGACCAGCGGCTCTTGCGCGTGGCATGGTGGATGTGGCCGTCCATTTTGTTAGCTCGGGTACCTTCCTCCTTGGAGTACTGAAAAACTCCGGCTCGCTCGAAGCGAAACTCTTTGATGAAATTAAGCAGCTCTTGGAAATCCTCCTCGGTCTCGCCGGGAAAACCTACGATGAACGTGGTACGAATGCCGAGGCCGGGAATGCCAGCACGCATCCGGCGAAGTAAGTCCCGGATGTATTCACCGCTGGTGACGCGCTTCATGGCGATGAGCATTCGATCAGAAATGTGCTGGAGCGGGATATCGACGTACTTCGCGACCTTTTCGCATTCGGCAATGGTGGTGATGAGTTCGTCCGACCAATGCGCGGGGTGGGTGTAGAGCAGTCGAACCCAGAAATCGCCTTCGATCTTGTTAATCTCGCGGAGCAGAGTAGAAAGTGATTCGCCTCTGCTAGAATCGACCGGCGAGCTGGGTGTCGGGCGTTTACCTTCCCATTGATCCATGCCGAAGTAGGTTGTGTCCTGGGAAATCAGGTTGATTTCCTTCACCCCGGATTTCACCAGAGCCTCGACTTCTCTTACAACGGAGTCTTGCGTGCGCGAACGGTGTTTCCCACGGATTTGTGGGATGATGCAGAAGGTGCAGGTGTGGTTGCAGCCTTCGGCGATTTTGACGTAGGCGAAATGGTCGGGAGTGAGACGGATGCGCGGTGTCGAATAGTCCGGAACGTATTGCGGTTTCAGCGTGACGAAATCGCGGGGATCTTCCGTCGCCGACGGACCTTCGGTTTTCATGATCTCGGCAGCATTATTCTTACCTAACAAGTTTTCGATGATCGGCGCCACCTTCGTGATCTGATCCAGGCCGATAAAAGCATCCACTTCCGGCATGATGCCGGGCAGATCCTTGGCAAAACGTTGTGATAGACAACCCGCGACGATGATTTTCTGGCGGGCGCGATCCGGGTCGGCCGTGCGGTCCTTTACTGCGCCGAAGATGGTGTCGATGGATTCCTGCTTCGCCATGTCGATGAACGAACAGGTGTTGATGATGAGGACATCAGCCAACTCGGGATCAGGTGTTAGGGACATGCCGGCCTGCGCGAGGTGGCCGATCATGACTTCCGAGTCGATCAGGTTTTTGGCGCAGCCGAGTGAAATGAGACCGACAGTGGTGGACATTCTTGAGGGATTTGAAATTTGAGATCTCAGATTTGAGATTTGAGATTTAGTATTGCGGTGGCAGGATAAGCTCGTCGCCGAGGACGGGCTGGATGGGACCGAAACCGGGCATGGGATTGGCGATGGCGCCATCGGCTTCGACCTGGGACACCTTGAGCTGGCCGAGGATGCCGGTCTTACGGCGAATGGCGATGATGGCACCGGTTTGCACCTGATCGGGCATCAATACTTCAAAGGTAACAAATCCTCCAGCTTGGGGGTCTGCGACGTATTCCTTGACCCGACCAATTAGCAGCGCGTCGCTGATCATCCGGGCGCGGCGGAGTTCTGTGTCTTTGTTTTCCAAATCCCGTCCCGCGAGCAGGCCCTCTTCATCCTGGGCGACCTTTTTGTTGCGCTTGTCCTTGGACTTCTGATCCATTTCAGCGAGGGCGAGTTTGCTTTGTTCGAGCTGAAGTTTCACGGCATCGAGCTCGGCGGAAGACGCATTGGCGGGGGCTTGTTGACTGCGGAGTTTTTCCAACTCAATCTTCATTTGATCGGCGCGAACTTCTTCGATCTGTTTTTTGAGGCGGGCGAGTTCGTCCGGCGGGGCGTTTTTCACGCCATTGTTCATGCCTTGCCAAGATACCGCGAGCGCACCTAGCAACAGCGCGACAGTGGCGCCAAGGAGAAGTTTCATCGTGTCCATGGGCGGGACGTTGGATGGGTGGGCGGACGATGTCAACGCGGGGCGGATCAGACGCAAGATTCAGATTTTCACCAAGGATAATTATTGCTGCGCGGCCCGACGGTTCAGATGATTTTGAATCGCTTCCGGGAGAGGATTGGCTTGGATCCATGCCTGTGCTGTCGCAGGATCCCGGTCAATCCATGTGTCCAACGTGCGGCGGTACATCTGTTCGCGCTGGCCTGGATCGGCGATGCGGGAAATTTCGTTGACAGCGAGCGAAGGATTAGTGCCGAAAGAATGCCAGATCAGATTTTGCACCACCGCGTCGGTTACATCGTTCGGGTTGCGATCAATCAGGGAAAGCGCCGACTTGGGATCTTCGGTAGCCATGCTGCTTACCAAGCCCCGGAGCGCATTACTGCGGTCGTCTCCGGCAGGTAGAGCGTTGAAGGAGGATAGTGCGGCTTGCTTATCACGGTTCGCCCAAACCCCGTAAACATCGTCAATCCTGCGCTGGGCAGCCTCGCCCGGATTGGCAAGCAGCCAAGCGGCGGTGCCGGCGGGATCGGTTTCCGCGAGCTGCGCGGCGGAGCGCATCATCGCACCGTTGCGCAGGGAGTCATCGGTGAGGGAAGAAATCCAAGCTTGGGTGGCAGCCGCGCCTTGCTCAAGAAGGTGGGGTAAAATGTATTCGAGACCTTTTCCCCGTTCCTCGCTGCGTGGCATGCTGGCGAGGAGTTCCGTGGCCCGCGCGGGATCGGATTCTGATAGGCCACGGATGATTCCCGGCAGGAACGGATTGGGGCCATCTCCGGTGAAATTGGATTTTGCCCAACGGATCGCGGCTTCCGCGTCATGGGTGGCCCAGGAAGTCAGGAGGGTATCGCGGACAAATCCGTCGCCGGGATTTTTAGTGGAGTAAGCCATGGCGGACAGGGGATCGGCCTGGGCCCAGGCGGTCAGCAGCAGCGACAATTCTCCTTTGCGGTTATCCGACATGCCGAGGCTGGTAAAGCGGTCGATGGCAGCTTGGAAATCCCCCGGTGCGAGTTGGTCGATGAAGGCGAGAAATGCACGGTTGCGCTCTAGCGGATTTTCGTCCCGGACGATTCCCTCCAAACGGGCGAAACGATCTTTGGCACTACCTTTTTCCGGACGATCGGTTTTGGCCGTCCGTGAGCTTTGCCGGGTGCCGGCGACATCCCCTGTGGAGTCCCGCGACGACGAACGCGATGTTCTGGTTTCCGCAGCGCTGTCTTTTGCCCCCGACGAGGACATATTTGAAGTAATACGGCCGGCGAAAAAACCTCCTGCACCGATAAGAACAAGCGCGGCTAGAGTGGTAGTGGGTGTGAGTTTCATGAATGATGGTAGAATTTTGTACCAGCATAACGCGCCCCGCTCGGGGAATTTTCCAAAAATCCGCACCGTTCATTCCCACTTCAACCGGCGAAGGCGTTCGCCGGTAGTCCCTTCACCCCGAGCCCTCGGATCACGAATAGGCGGCCAGCATGTTCCTCAACCACGGATTTGTGGATGCCGGTGGTGATGTAGAGGTCAGCGAGGTCTGGCCCGCCGAAGGCGCAGGCGGTGGTTTCCAGGCAAGGCAGTTCGATGCGCCGAAGTTCTGCGCCGGTTTCTGGATCCAAACACGCGACACAGCCGCCATGGCAGAACGCGATCCATAAATGTCCGTCCGCGTCAATGGCCATGCCGTCGGGTGAGGAGTCGAGGTGGGCGGTGGAGACCGCGCCGCGCATGTTCCGCAGGTGGCCATCCTCGTAGTCGAAGGCGAGCACTTCATGGCGCGGGGTGTCGATGTAAAATACGCACCGACCGTCTGCCGACCAGACGATACCGTTGGAGTTCGTGACTGGGCCGAAGGCTTCGTGAAGCGTGAGATCGGGATCGAGCCGATAGAGCCGCGCATCGCCGGTTTTTTTAACGAGGCTGATAGTTCCGGCGAAGAATCGGCCATCAGGAGAGCACTTGCCGTCGTTGAAACGGTTGTCAGGTTTGTCCGGCTCGGGATCGGCGATGGCGGTTACATGGCCGGTTTCCTCGTCGAGAAAAAACATCCCGTGATCACCGGCGATCACCAGCCCTCCGCTTTCACGGGGGACCACGGTGCCTACGCGTTGGCCGACGTTCCAAGATTTTTCCGCGCCGTCCGCCGGGTTGAACCGGTGAACGAGATGCGCCTCAATATCCACGAAATAGAGGGCTCCGCGCCACCAGATCGGGCCTTCGCCCCATTGGCTTTGGATCTTTCCAATCGGTTCTATGGTGGGCATGCCAGCAGCATAAAAGCGCCGGGGAATTCGCACCAATGCAAATTCGCCGAACCTGTTCTTTCATTTTGTCTAACGCTCTGGAAGCATCATCGCCATGCGCAGTGAGGCTTCCAGCGATGTCTTCAAGGTATGGCTGTATGTGGCCGCATCCGTGTTGTTAGGCGCGTGGTTGTCCCCGCTGGTTTACAATGCCGGAAAGGCGCTTGCAGAGGTTTCATCCGCAAAGCAAACAAACGGAGCGCTGGAGTGGTTGGCGGATCGGTGCCGGACGGCGGATTTCCAAGATTTTTTCACCGCAAGTCTGTTGCTTTTCGCGGGGATTTTATTTTTACCGATGATCCAATCCCTGCGCGGTAGAAGCAGCCGGAGAGGCGAGCAAAGGCTTGGGAAAAACCCGCGCGGATGGCGCCAGATCGCGGCAGGATTTCTGCTAGTGACGATGGTGTTCTTCCTCCTCGCAACCGTATTGGTCCCCGCAGGAGTTATTGAGTGGAAAAATCCCGGCACAAGCATGACGAGGATGCTCCTCAGCAATCTGACGTGCGCGTTCGGATTCGCGGTATTTCAGGAGCTCCTATTTCGGGGCATCGCCATGGGGATTTTCCTGCGGGCGATGCGACCGGCCGCGGCACTGGGCATGTCGGCGATACTATTCGCGTTGGTCCATTTTTTAAATCCAGTGGGTGCGGTGCACGTTTTCGATCCTGATGCGGCGGGCGTGGGTTTCGAGCTGTTGCGGAAAATCGCCGTTCAATTTTCCGATCCACGCGTGGTTTTCGGCATCTTCATGCCGCTGCTCGCACTGGGCGGAGTGCTTGCCTATGCTCGCTGGCGGACGGCCTCGCTGTGCCTGCCCGTCGGCCTCCATGCGGGGTGGATTTTCGTCAATGGCATCCTTGCCAACGTGACCGTGGCGACGAGTCACCCGGACTCGATCCTGGGCGTGTTCTCTGGCGCATCGCTGAAACAAGGACTCGTTCCGCTCATCGCCATTCTTCTTTCGGGAGGGATCATTCGTTACCTAACAAGCACCGATGCTCCCGCCGACACAGCAGCCTGATGTTTCTGGCTGGCGGAAATGGTTAGGCCGTGCGCTGGATCTGTTATACCCGCCGCTTTGTGCGGTCTGCCGCGTTGATCTATCAGACGGAAGGTCGTTGTGCGAGGCGTGCGATGCGGATTTACCGAGACTGGTTGAGCCGTTTTGTGAAACTTGCGGCGAGACATTTCCGGGCCAAATTGAGGGCCCGTTCGCCTGTCCGAATTGCCGCCATTTGAAATTCGCCTTCGAGTTTGCCCGGCCTGCGACGAGCCGCGACGAGCGGATTCTGGACATGATCCACCGCTTGAAATACAGCCGCGAGATTCACCTCGCAAAAGATCTCGGGCGTCTGGCAGCCGAGTCGTTTGCAGATCCCCGGTTGGCTCCGGCGTTGGCAGGAAAATGGCCGTTAGTTCCCGTGCCCTTGCATCGGAAGCGCTTCCAACATCGCCATTTCAACCAAGCCGAGGAAATTTCCAGAGTGCTTGCAAGACACACCGGGTTGCCCGTGCTCAAGGCCCTGCGACGGATTCGTGCCACTGGCCATCAGACCGCGCTAACCCGTGCCCAACGCTTGGAAAATCTGCGCGGGGCCTTCGCCATCACCCAGTTGGGTCTCCGTCAAATCGAGGAATCCACCGCCGGCGCGATTCTGGTGGACGATGTTCTCACCACCGGCTCGACCGTGGACGAGTGCGCGAAAATTTTACGCCGCGCTGGCTATCAGAAAATTGCCGTGGTCACGGTCATGCGCGGCTAACCGCTCTCTTTGCCTCGAATTTCCGCAGGGCAAAGTGGCAGATCGCCGCCGTCAATCCCAGGGTGAGCAGGGGAAAAAGCCCGGAGCGCATGGACCCACCCACACCCCATGACCCCGGGGGGTGATCTGACACGGATCGGTAGAGCAGGTTGAATGCCCTGAATGCCATGATCCATCCGGAGTGCAGGCCGATGGAAAACCACAGTGCGCCCGTCCGGACCCGCGCCCATGCTAGGATCATCCCGATGAAAAACAGGGTCGCGAAATCGTTTAGAAAAAACTGCGGATCAGTAAAATGAAGAAGGATTTTTTCTAACAACTCAAAGCCAGCCAGAGGAGCGGACGGACTCAGGAGCAGCGAGTGATCCGGCGGTTTAAGGAAATGAATGAAGGCGAAATACAGCGAGGTTCCGATACATGCGCCAAGCGGACGGGACAATCTGAGCCAGAGTCCTAACAAAACACCCCGGAAGATCCACTCTTCAAACAGCGGTGCCACCAAGGCAGGAATCAACGCGCTTTCCACCACTTTTCCGAGCTTCAGCGGGCCGGGTTTCAGCGAGTAAATTCCGAGCGCTTGGAAAATCATACCCAGCCCCCAAAACATCCCGGCGGCGATGACGAATCCCACGGCGACTTGCGCAAGCGTGCATTTCCATGACATTCGGGGCATCGCGGGCGCGATTCCACCCTGTCTAGCTCTCACCAAGCGGACTCGATAAATCACCAAGGGCAGCAGCACCACCGCACAGAGGATCAATGAACGATCGTAAAACCGGCTGAAGTCCGACCGCCCGCAGGCAGCGCCCAGCCATTCGAAAACGGCGGGCAAATCCTTAGTCGCAGCCGCTTCCGCAAGACTTTGCCCCGCTCGATACAGCCAAGGCGCGAGGGCCGCAGCCAGCACCATCGACGAGACGACCCATAATACGGTCGCGCCTGCTTCGGCTTGAAAAAAGCGTTTCAATACCCGTCGTTCTGCATGGTTCTATGCCGCTTGTCCAGATGAGCTTGGAGCGTTTCCCGTAACCGTCCCGTGCCAGGATAAATTCCTTAAAGCGAGCGCAAGGTAGCCTTGATCGCCTCGAAGTCGGGCATGTCTTTGGGATGTTCCTGGACTTCCGCATATTGGACGACGCCCGCCTTGTCGATCAGGAAGGCAGAGCGCTTGGAAACGCCGCCCATGATCAGGTTTTTTTCTGGCAGAAATTGCTCATAAGCCACGCCGTAAGCCTCGGTCACCGCGTGATCGTAGTCGCTGAGCAGCGTGATCGTGATGCCTTCTTTTTGCGCCCAAGCTTCCTGCGCGAATGGATTGTCCCCGGAAATTCCCAGCACCGTGGCATCGAGCGCGCCGTAGTCGGAAATTCCGTTGGAGATGTCGCATAGCTCGGTGGTGCAACCGCCGGTGAAGGCCATTGGCACGAACAGGAGCAGAATGTTGGACTTCCCGATGAGGTCTCCCAATTTCACCAACTCGGGGCCGGCAGCGGTTTTGGTAACGAGAGTGAAATCCGGGGCTTTGTCGCCGACTTTGATGGACATGATGATAGTGGAGTGGTTTGAAGTGAGGCCGCAGTATAAAACCCGGACTTCCGATCTGTCATACCAATTTTCACAATTTCACCGCCCGCCCCGATATGGCGAAACCACCGCCCGCAGTGAGTTCACCCGAATGCCTCGATCCGGTCCACTTCCACGCAAATAAGTTTGTTTCCCGGCAGCAGCGATTCGACCACCGAGCTCAAAGCCCTCCGCCGCAGAAAGGGTGGCTTCCACCCGCCGCAGTCGAATCGGTATGTCGGGAGCGAGGAGTTGGTGAAGCTAATGGATTGATGCGGTGGCGGCAATACAAGCGCATGGTAAACGGTGAGCAATGACCCCATTCATCCCTTCAGTTGCACGCCTGACAGCACTTGCTAAGGAGTGCCGGACTGTGCCATCCTCGGACATGGTTACTGTGAAATCGCCTTTTCCGAAACGCCGCCGCAGTGCCAGTGCGTCTGCTGCGTTGATCGCTGAAATCAAGCGGATCGAACAAATGTCCATCGCGGAACGGATGGAAACAGCCCTCGCGATGGGCCGATCTTTGGCAACATTGCGCGGAGAGACCAAACCCACGGAATGATGCCCGATGCATGTGCCAATCTCGCCGAGGCAGACCGGATTGCGGTGATTCTGGGTTTATGCCACGTCCCGGTGCTGGTGATCGGAGCCGTTGCACTCGCCGCGCATCGATACGTTCGGGCCACGCTCGACATTGATCTTGGTGTGAACGTCGCGGTATCACGGATGAAGGAGATTGAAGAGCGTTTGCGGACCGAAGGATATACGACCATTCTTCATGAGCCGGATGGTGATGATCCGTTGGGAGGAGTCATTGATATATCCGGCCCGGCCGGGTTGATTCAAATCGTCAACTTCGGAGACCGTTTTCCCGCTGTCATTCAGGATGCGCTTGAAGGTGAAGTGATCCATGCGCGAACAGACCTGTCACTCCGGGTGATTCCACTTCCTCAGTTGGTCGTTCTGAAACTCTATGCCGGTGGGCTCAAATCATTGGCCGATTGCACCGAACTGCTCCGGAGAAATCCCGAAGCCGATCTTGAGGGAATCGGAAAACTCTGCCGCAAGTATCGAATCAAAGGGTGGAAAAGGGTTCTCGCGGAATTGGAGTAGTCCATGGGTCCGAAGTTGGACCAAGTCCCGCCTTCGAAATCCAGATCGGCCGCCTGGCGGTTCTAATCCACGACTGAACTCAAAGCCCTCCGTCACAGAAAAGGCGGCTTCCACCCGCCGCAGACGTATCGGTATGTCGGGAGCGAGGAGTTGGTGAAGTTGATGGACTGATGTGATGGTGGCTTTGTCGAAAGCCCGCTTTCTACGAATCGGAGAGCACTCACCCATTTAGCCTCATCCGTGTTCATTGGTTCCATCGGTGGTTGAAAATTTCGCGCACCGCCGTTTTTTGAGACCTTCGTGATCATCGTCTGGTGGCCTTGAGTCGGGCCTGCTCGATGAGGACGGATGAAAGCCGAAATCCCGAGGCTTGGAGACGCAAGAGCGCATCTTCGAAATCCACCAAACCCGAACGTGCGGCACTCACGAGAATGGCAAGCAGGCCGGTGACAGGGAGACCCAGCGATTTCGCGACGGCCCGGCCTCGCTTCTCATCCATGATCAAGCTGCTGGCTTCGCGGTTTTGCCAAGCCAGAGTGATTGCTGCCGCCTCTCCGGCACCGAGTGCGGCGGTTTCATTCAGCAGGTGCGTGGGATCCGGATGCACGGTGAGCCATGCTGGCGGTTGGGCGATCCAGTTCCTGAGAGCGGCGGGCGCGGCGGGATGTGCGGCTTCACGCGCAATGGCAGCCGGGATGACGACCGGGCCGACGATTCGTGGCAGCAGGTCGATCAGCTCCATTTCCGCCAGAGCGGAGAGTGCCGAGTTGTCACAAATGACGAGCATCAGGCGCGGGCTTGGAGGAGTTCCAAGGCGATCATATCTTCATCCAGATCACTTGCACTCATCGCAGGCCATGCTCCAAGCTTGGCGAGCACAGTCTTGGCTTCCCAGCCGGAATCCACCCGCAGCAGGCAACGCACCTGTTCCAGGGAAAGAATCCCCTGACTGTAAGAGGCTGCGCCAAGCGCCTCTAGCGCCGCATGGGCCGGATCTTCCAGACGCAGGGAAAGCTGCTCCGAGATTTCATCAGGAATGTCTAAGACCATTTTCATAATTCTTAATCTAGCTTTAGGCAAAAGGGCTGGCAAGTCGGGTTTTGAATCTGAAATTCTTCAGGAGATGCCTGAGAGAGTTTTGTGGAAAGGCCAGACCTGCCCTAACCCGATTTTCCCGGCATTTCGATTCAGTCACGGACCTCGAAGCCCTCCGCCGCCGAAAAGGCGGCTTCCACCCGCCGCAGCCATATCGGTATGTCGGGAGCGAGGAGTTGGTGAAGCTGATGGATTGATGCGGTGGAAGTATTGTCGAAAGCTCATCTTTTTGTGAATCGGAGAGCAATGACCCCACTCATTGTGAATCGGAGAGCAATGACCCCACTCACCAATGACCCCACTCACCAATGACCCCACTCACCACCCTCTTCGCCCTCAACTTCCTCGGCGACGGGTTGCGCGACGCGCTCGATCCGAAGTCCGCGAAGGATTAGAAATGCCTGATGAATTTCAAAACCTGATCGGAGCTCCCGCTTCTAGGGCTAAATGCGCGGCGAGCAGCTTCTGTTCGGCTTTTCCGAAATCGGGATCCTCAAGTGTCCAAGGCCATCCGATGATGTCGGCATGAAGCGGAGGTGGTTCTCCAGCCCGGAGTTCCAGGGATGTTTTGCGGATCGCCCCGGCTTTGACGATCGCGGCGCCATGCACCGGTCTGGCTCCGCCTACCTCCTTCTCTCCGAGGGCTATCAGATCCGCCAACGGTTCGGCTCCATGCCGGAATACCGATGTTTCGCCATTCCTTGGATTCGGCATGAATGCGGCGGGCCTCACTGCCGATGCATTGGAATGCCCGGATGAAGTGAGGAATCGCGCCACATCCTCCGCATCCGCGACTTCCTCAGGCAGCCCGGAGGGAAGTGTCATGACCGCAGATGCGTTTGATTTCCTGCACGATACGCGGTGGAAGCTGGCCCCCCGCGAATTTCGCCACGGCATGGCCGCGGTCGGTTCCGTCGATCCACGCGTAGGGCAGGCGGTCGGATTTGCCTGCACTCAAAGTGAATGTCCGTCCGCGTGACGGCATCCAGTCCAAGGAAACACATCCATCCGGTTCGATGGAAAATGACGGCATCTCGATATCGTCCGGCAAGGACCGGATGATCTCCTGAGCCAGACGCAAGGCGCGGACATCCATTGCCAACGCACCGTAGCCGTCCCAATCTTCCGTGGAGCATTCCGCTGCCAGTTCGGAAAGTTCCGAGAGCGCGACCGCCTTGGGGCCGAAGAGGGCCACCGATTGTTCCGTCCGCTCTACCAAGCTGGAGGCGTTGTGACGGACTGCGGCGGCTTCCCGCGATACGGCGGAACCCGGCCGGGACAGCGCCGTGAGAGCGGTGTATCCGGCCACCATCAGTCCGAGTGAGAGAACAGGTTCAGGCATTGCGGCGTCAAGGTGTGCTGGAAAATCCGGTTTTTCAAGTTTCTTAATGATTCGATGCGGGGCAGCAGTTCGTTCCAGACCGGCGGCGGCATCTGGCAGAGGAAATACGCGTCGATGTCCAAGATCACCGGCAACTTGTCGTTTTCCGGCAGTTGTGAGGTTTTGACGATGTTCGCCAGGTTGCCGGTCTCTTCATCCGCCACCACCTGTTGGTCGAGAAAACCGACGATGCCGAGCTTCATTCCGGTGTCAGGCAGGCGGGGAGCGGTGGTGAGGTAGTCGGAGAACGTGAACTTTCCTCCGTCCATCGGTAGCAGGATGCGGTTGATCATCCGCAAGCCGATCTTGCGCACCATCACCGGTCCCGCCAGTTCGCGGAATTTCTCCCAGGCAGTTTGGATTTCTCCCAGATAGTCATCCAGCGTGGTGTAGGGGGCCAGTCGGTTGAACGAGAAACCGTTCGCGCGGAACTGCACGAGTTGCTTCTCGTCTTCGGTGAGGAATTGGAGGGCACCAAGACCTTCATTGAATTTCAGAACCGGCGAGCCTTCCTCGCCCGCCGTCAGCACATGGTTCTGGACGAATTGCTGCCGGGCTTTGGGATAGCCGTCGCAGAAGGCTTCACGAGCGGCATCTTTCAAAACGTTCCAATCCAGTGTAGGCGGCAAGTCGCAATCGATATCCAGCACCGCCTCGATGATCGGGGCATGGTCGAGTTGGAAATGGGTGGGGTCCATGGGTCAGCTTTGTGAAAGGTTAAACAGGCACTTTGAGTTGTCCTAGAATCATTTGTTCCACTTCCCGCGCGGTGTCCGAAGCCAATTTGGAGGCGGCGGCGCGTTCGGCGGCGATGTGTTCGCGGGCGGTGGTGACTTCGGCGACGAGTTGCTTTTGGATGGAGAGAGGTGGGAGTGGGAGGCGCAATGCAAGCAACGCTGGCTTTGTGATATTCTGCATGGTCGGAGACGAACCTGTGACGGAGGATTCAATCTGGCGACGAAGATGCGGGAGCTTCATCACTTCGGCGATGTATTCGGCGGTGATTGCCGGATTGGCCTTCGGGATCACACGGAAAATTTTGTCACAAAGAAGAAGTTTAGGCCGCGTGCTGGTAACGTGGGCGCAGGCACCGACAAGGCGCGGAATATTGGCCCGGCTGATGAGCACATCACCAACCTTGATTTCCAGAGCGGGCTCGGGTTTGAGAGATGGGGGAAGTGCCTTGTTCTCTTGCTCGTTGAAACTACCAAACGATACTGCCCCCAGCTTGAGTACTCCCCATTCGCCATCCTCAGCGGGACGGGTGAAGCATTGAGGACTCCAACCGTTGGAGAGATCGGCGACAACATCACCTAGTCTTGCCACAGGGTATCGCCCGCCTTCTGGATCAAGATTACCGGATGTTTGGCGAATGTAGCCAAGGCTCCATCGCTCAATCTCGGACCAGCGTTGGGCAAACGCTCTCTGTGTGATGCCTTGGGTGTGATTGCTGAGTCCCAACGCATCCAGAAACTTGTGATTCATGGAGCGTTCATGCTCATCAGCTGCTTTGAGCGCGGCGGCATTCTTGTCCTGCGTCGCTTGCCAGTGGGCGACGATGGCTCGTTGGGTTGCAAGCGGAGGCAATGGCACTTCAATGCTTTCGAGCGTGCTTGGTTCGACTCGCTTTCGTCCACTCGCGCCACTGATGAGGCTGTTGATCCGCTCACGAAAGCTGTCCATGCGAAAGAGCAGCTTCACGTATTGCGGCAAGGCAATCGCCGGATTGACCTCGTAGATC
>JANYFB010000301.1 GCA_025362955.1 Akkermansiaceae bacterium | reverse complement strand
ATCAAAAAAACACCTTGTTTCGATCTGATACTACTGACCCTAAACACTATGGCCTCAATCCCGGCCCGGCAGCGGGCGATCCTCGCGCATTCCGCGTTGCCATGCGGCCGGATTGGTAATGTCGCGATATGGATTGAGTTTCCGGACGCTTTCCAGCGCGGCCTCGCGCCTCGCGATCATTTCCGGCGAGGCGGTGAGTTTCTGTCGCTTCGGTTTCTCCTCCACCGATTCCACAGTCATCAGGACATGAGCCCGGCCCGGCTTGAGCCACGCCGGCAGGGGCGAAAGCAGTCGCACGCTGCCATCGGCTCCGATCTCGATGTCTGTTTCCAACGTATTCATGCCACGAGAGTAGCGGGGAGCGGGAAAATGTAAAGGCTACATGTTCCGACTCGCACGGATGATCGAGTCCTGGAAATACAGGTCGGCTCCGTCTTTGATCGCGTTGTAGAAGTCGATTCCCCGTTCAATGTCGGAAGCGGCTTCCGCGAGAACGACGACGTTCTTTTTCATCGGCTGATGAGACGGGCTTGGAGCTCATCCACCGAAAGCCAGTTCGCTTTGCCGGAGTCGATGATTTCGGAGCGTTCGGCGAGAACCTCGGCGTGCCATTCGGGCGACGGGTAATCGATTCCTTCCTTGTGAAACGACTCCCACAGCAACTCCATGGTTTCCACCCGCTCGCTCTGTGACATCCGGGTAATTTCCTCCTTTGCCAGCATGGCTGGAAGCTAATCCGACCCGGGGAGTCGATCAAGCGCCCAGTTTTCATCGGTTTTCCTCCCCGATCCGTCCTAGCTCGGCTTCGATTTGCTCGATGCCGGACAGGCAGGTTTCGAGCGGTTCGGGGAGAGCGTGGACGAGTTGGTATTCGGCGATGCCGATGGGTTTGCCGATGCCGTAGAGCGCGTATTCGGCGTGAATAGGGTCAGGTTACGCATTTCAACATTTTCGCCTCATTTAATGCCGAGTGCGGCTGCACCTCGCGCCTGATCCTCTCTCCCTTCTTGCGCTCGGCCCGCATCAGTTCGAAATCAAATTGGAGACGCAGCCAAAAGCCGGGAGAGGTCCAGAGGTTGCGGCACAGGCGCAGATCGTATTGACTGGGCACGCCTCCCGCGCGCTCGCTCCCAGAGAGCGCATCGCGTTCGCTCCTGTCCAAAACGGCTACAAGCCTTCGCCGTTTTTCCAGCGTGCTGCGGCGGCCGCTCTTTTTCATGTCCGTCAAATGGGGCGAGGGAATTCCCGTCATTCGCGAGACTTCCGCCTGCGAGACGTCCCACTCTACCAAGGTTTCACGGAGCGTTTCTGCGAAAAAATTCATCAGCGGGACCAGTTCGGTGGTTCGTTTCATGGAAGTGGTTAGAATATGACCGTCAAGCCTGCTGCTGCGGCCATGCGTGACTGCCGCAGGTCGAAGGTGCAAAACTCCGTCACGCCAAGTTCCAAGGCCAAAGCCACATGCAGGGTGTCCAATGAGCGGCATAGCGTTGGGACTCCGTGAGTAGCGGAAAGCGCTTCCGCCGTGGCGAAGACATCGGGCCAGAAAACCGTTACCCGCTCAAGCACGCCGGTGATGAGGTCGGATTCCACTTGGGCGATCAATGTATCACACTCAATTTGGGACAATTCTCTACGACCGACTTTTTGACGTAGGGCGGAGCGCATTTCCAGTTCGTGCAAAGGGTTGACGGGCGGCTTTCCAGGGCTGGCATTCACGAAGGCCACCGCCTCAGCGGCACGAAGCTCTGGTAGATAGAGTTTCAGGAGGACACCCGTGTCGAAGTAACGCATCAGAATCGGTCGGCTCGCAGTTCATCCAGAATTGCCTGCGAATCGGAAATTACCCGGCTCCCGAACAATGCCTGCTGGCGCGCCAGAAAATCGGGTTCAGTGGCTAGCTTTATCGATCCCTCAACCCCACGCTCCGAGGATCTCCGCTGTTTAAGGAAAAGAACGAAATCATAAGCCTCTCGCACCAATGATTCCGGTGCGGTTTTGATTTCATCGATGATGGCGTCCCTAGCACTCATGGCGGAAGAATAGATGAGGGGAGGTGGGATGGCAAGAATTCTGGTGCAAGCTCGCTTACCGATTACCATCGTTCTTTTGGGTCAGGTCACGCATTTCAACATTTCCGGCATTTAAAGCCGCATGCGACTGCGCCTCCCGGCTGATCCGCTCCCCCTTCTCGCGCTCGGCCCGCATCAGTTCGTAATCCAATTGGAGACGCAGCCAAAAGCCGGGAGAGGTCCCGAGGTAGCGGCTCAGGCGCAGATCGTATAGATTCTGGCACGCCTCCCGCGCCCTCGCTCCTACGGAGCACGTCGCGTTCGCTCCTGTCCGTCGGTAGGGTCAGGTTTCGCATTTCAACATTTCTGGAGTTGCCTGCTGGTTTACAAATCCAGTTTGCCGAGTAATTCCTGACGGTAAGCTTGTGGTGAGTGGCCACGGGTTTCAAGACGCCGCCTAGCAGGGTGCCGGATTTCAAAGGTCGTTGATTTGGAACCGTCACATGATGGGTTCCGCCCATGTTGGTCGTCAGACGGATATGGGAACCGCCCTGGCGCACCGACTCGTAACCGAGAAGCCGCAGGGCGCGGATGAGGTCGGACGCGCCGATGTCGCGGGGGATTTTCATACGGCCAGTGCCTCGTCGCGGACGAAGTGCAGGCGGATGATCTTAGGCATCGCACCAAGCACTCCGTCACCGAAATGACAATGCACCGCATTGCGCACCATCTCCCGCAACTCCTCGACGTTTTCGCCCTGGGTTGCAATGGCGTGCCCTAGCGCGGTAGCCACAAAGCCGCCGTCCCCTTCATCCTCATGCACTTCAAAGATGATTTCATTCATAAGCGCTATATCGCACAAGGGCGGGAGTGCGGGCAAGGCGCAATGTGCGCCGATCCGGAAATCTTGGGGGTTTCAGATGGCAGACATTGCTGCGGGGCGCAGTTTTCCGGGGTGTCGCCAAGGATGGCTGTCATCCAAACCGGAAGGATTTTGAACCGCAGAGGCGCAGAAGTCTCAAAGGGACGCGGAGCAGGGACGATCAAGGTTTGTGAGTAGGGTCAGGTTACGCATTTCAACATTTTCGCCTCATTTAATGCCGCGTGCGGCTGCACCTCGCGCCTGATCCTCTCCCCCTTCTCGCGCTCTGCTCACATCAGTTCGTAATCCA
>JANYFB010000294.1 GCA_025362955.1 Akkermansiaceae bacterium | reverse complement strand
CTCCTGGCTGGTTGTCGGTGCGGCGTCCGGTGATTTTCATGGCTGGTCGAATGGAGCTTTTCGGGAACGTGCTCCACTCGCGATTTGAAACGATGGCGCGCGCCGCTTCAGGGGTGTTGTCTGCGCGGCCATCGCAAATTTCTCTATCAGGACAAGACGGGGCGCTCGGGACAGCACACCGTCTGGTTGATCAAACGGATGCCTGCACTACTCCTGGCTGGTTGTTAGCGCGGGCTCCCGTCGATTTTTCAGAACCAGTGGCCAATGGAGATTATCATCTCCCGGTTCTCCCTGCCGAAATTTCCGAATGGATGGCCGCAGTGCCGGACAAATTCATCATCGACGGCACGCTCGGGGGCGGCGGACACAGCGAAATTTTTCTCAAGGCCGGTGCCCGCGTGCTCGGCGTGGACCGCGATCCTGAAGCTCTGGCCCATGCCCGCGCCCGCCTCATTGCTTATGGCGAACGATTCTCCACGTGGGAAGGAAACTTCTCACGGCTCCCGGAAATCCCTGAGATTCAAAGGGGCGACCGGGCCGATGGCCTGCTGATGGATCTCGGGGTTTCCTCCCGCCAGCTCGACTCCGCCGCCCGGGGATTCTCCTTCATGCGCGAGGGTCCGTTAGACATGCGGATGGGACCATCCAGCCCTCGCACTGCGGCCGACGTCGTCAACCGCTGGCCGGAAGCAGAAATCGTTAGGATTCTGTTTGAATATGGTGAGGAATCCAGCGCCCGCCGGATCGCCGGATCGATTGTTAGACAACGTGCCCTCAAACCGTTCGTCACCACCTTGGATCTTGCGAACTGCATCGAGAAAGCGACCGGCCGCCACGGTCGGACACATCCCGCGACCAAGACATTTCAAGCGATCCGGATGGCGGTGAACGAAGAACTTGAATCTCTAGCAGCCGCTCTAGCAGCCGCACCCGCCATCCTCAAACCGGGGGGGCGCTTGCTGATCATTACCTTCCACAGCCTTGAGGACAGGATGGTGAAACGATTCTTGAAGCACCGTTCCACCGAATTCCTTGATGAGCCTGGCTGGCCTGAACCCCGGCCAAATCCGGACTATCAATTCCGGCTGTTAGCCCGCAAGGCCATCGCTCCCACTGCCGAGGAAACATCCCTGAACCCGCGAGCCCGCAGTGCAAAACTGCGGGTTGCCCAGCTTTTAGACCCCACGCCATGAATCGCCGCCGCAACGAAACTCGGACTCATTTCTCGGTATTTTTCTCGCTTATTCTCGCCGCCACCATCGTGGCCGCGGGTGGAGTGCTTCACGCTTACTATAAAAATCGGCAAGTTCAGATCAGCCGGGAAATCGACGCTATCGACCACCGCGTCGAGCAAGACCGCCTCGATATCCGCACCACGGAAATGCGGATGGACCAGCTTCTCAACCGCTTCGCTATCAAAAAACAGATTGAATCGAATGGCTCAAAGCTGCGTCCGATTCCCGTCGGCCTCGTCGAGGAAATGGATGGCATCGCCTCCGCCCGCCGCAGTGTCGCTTCCGTGTCCCCTTAGCCCGTGAACTCCGCATTTCATACTCGTTGCATCGTCTTGTGCTCGGTCCTCGTGGCCGGGCTTAGCGTGCTCTCGGGGAGATTGGTTCAGATTCAGTTAGTAGATCGCCAGCGTTATGCGGAGAGTTCGCGGAAGGCCTATCATCGGACGGAAAAACTTCCCGCCTCTCGTGGCACGATCGTGGATCGCAATGAGGAACCGCTGGCAAAAAGCATTCCAGTTTCCACCGTATTTGTGGACAAGAACCATCTGATGGACCCCAAGCTCGCGAGCTACGGACTCGCCTATCAGGAAGCCAGCGCGGAGCCAGGCTGGAACGAACTTGACCCCGGTAAACAACGCCACCGGATTAACGTCCTGCGCGGAGATTTGCTTGCCCGGGAAACCGCAGAAGTCATTGCGCAAAAGCATCTTGCCTACGCGATCAGTATTCTTGCCCGACCTCTCGGAATGCGCCGGGAAGAACTCCGCGAGAAAATCGAAAGCAGTAAAGGCAAGTGGCTGGCGATTGCCAAGGATCTACCAGAAGATCTGGCGGATCAACTCCGTGACGAAGTGGATAGCCACTGGATCCAAGGTTTCGAATTTGAAAACTCTATCAAACGCTGGTACACCGCGCCGGATCTGGCGACCCACCTGATCGGCTTCACCGGCGAAGTAGAGAAACCTGACGACGAGGGAAAACCCCACACGCGGGTTCTCGGCTTGTTCGGCATTGAGGCGTCGATGGAAGATTTCCTAGCAGGCCGTGACGGATCGCGCGAGCATTTCCGGGATGCGCGAGGACTCATCGTGCCCGGCAACGCTGAGAGTTTGAAACCCCCACGCGCCGGACTTAACGTGAAGCTCACCCTCGACATGGGCGTCCAGGCGATTGTGGAAGAGGAACTGGATGCCGGCCTAACGGAGTATCAATCCAAAAAAGGCGCGGTCATTCTAATGGACCCGAAAACCGGCGAAGTCCTCGCGATGGCAAGCCGCCCGCAATTCGATCTCAACCGCAAGGAAAACATTGCGGAAAACGGCTTCAACTACGCAATCCAGACGATTTACGAACCGGGTTCCACCATCAAAATCGTTGCGACGGCCGGTGCTTTAAACGAAGGCTTGGTCACCCCTCAAACGTCGATTTTCTGCCATAATGGATTCTATCAGGGCAAAGGGTTCATCGTGAAAGACGACCATCCAGCAAGCTCCCTCAGCTTGGAAGGAGTGCTTGCAAAATCCAATAACAACGGCGCTTACAGCCTCGGTCGGCAGCTCGGTTCCAAGCGTTTTTATGACTATCTTCACGACTTCGGCTTCGGCAAGAAGACCGGAATCCAGCTCAGCGGCGAAAGCTCTGGAACCGCCCGCAACACCGGAAATGAAGCGGATTTCTCACGCGCATGTTTCGGCTACGCGACCAACGTCACTCCCCTGCAGCTGGCATGTGCCTACTCCGCTATCGCCAGCGATGGCAAGCTCAGGAAACCACATATCGTGAAATCCCTGATCGCGAATGACGGCACCATCGTCGAAGACTATCAGCCGGAAGTCGTGCGCGAAGTATTGAAACCGAAAACCGCCGCGATGATGCGCTCGGCCTTACAAAAAGTTGTCCTAACAGGAGGGACCGCGACCCGCGCTGCGGTCGATGGATTCCTCGTCGCTGCGAAAACCGGGACCGTGCAATTGCACAATCCAAAGGGCGGTTACTATGCCGACCGGATGATTACTTCGCTGGTGGGAATGATGCCCGCCCTTGATCCGGCTTTCGTATGTGTGGTGGTCGTCGAAGATCCGCGGATCCCCGGCGTGAAACATCAAGGCGGCCTAATCGCCGCACCTATTTTCAGCAAAATCGCCACCCGCGTCGCGGCGCATATGAATTTGCAACCCACCGAGCCCTTCCCTTCTCCGCTTGCCTCCGCTGCCCGATGATCCTTCGCGACCTTGTTACCAATCTATCAAGAGTCACGGTCGCCGGATCGCTGGATGCGGAAATTTGCGCCATCACCACGTCATCGCGGGACGTAGCTCCGGGAATGATTTTCGCCGCCATCCGCGGCACCACACTTGACGGCCATCGCTTCATCAATGACGCCCTCGTTGCCGGTGCAAGCGCGGTTCTAGCAGAGTCGGCCCAGCCTGCGGATTACTCCGCGCCCGCGGCCTGGCTGCATGTGCCAGACAGTCGGGCCGCCGTTTCCACACTCGCCTCGGTTCTAGCAGATCATCCTTGGAAACATCTGACAATGGCCGGTGTCACTGGAACTAACGGAAAAACAACCACCGCTTTCCTGCTTCATCATTTGATGAAATCCGCGTGGCATCGCGCAGGTTTGTTAGGGACTATTCTGGTCGATGATGGGGAAGCCGTGGAGATTGCCAAACACACCACACCCGGCTCCATCGAGCTTTCCGCCGTGCTCACCCGCATGAAGGACAACGGCTGCCGGGGAGTAGCGATGGAGGTTTCCTCCCACGGCATCCATCAGAAGCGGATCTCGGCCATCGGCTTCGACGTCTGTGTTTTCACCAATCTCACCCAAGATCATCTCGACTACCACGGTACGCTCGATGCCTATTTCAAAGCGAAGGTGGATTGGTTCCGCGATCTGGCTGCGAATCCGCTAGGAAAAAAACCGGTGGCCGTCATCAACACGGATGACGCTTACGGCGCGGAGCTCGCCACATCGTTAGATGGAAAAATGGCAGTCAGCCGTTTCGGCTTCGGCGTGCATAGTGATTTCAGGGCTAACAATTTCAGACAGAACGCTCGCGGCATGGAGTTCGAACTCGCTGCGAAGGGAAAAACTTTCCTTGTCCGCGCACCATTGATCGGTCGATTTAATGTTTACAATCTTCTAGCAGCCCTCGCCGCTGCCAACGCCTGCGGAATCCGCCCACGCGATGCCGTGGCCGCGGTGGCTGATGCGCCTCAAGTCCCAGGCCGGATGGAAAACGTCGGAAACGCAGGCGGCGCAACAGTTTTCGTGGATTACGCCCACACTCCCGATGCATTGGAAAATGCCTGCCGCACGCTTCGGGAACTCAGCCCGCGCCGCCTCATCACCGTGTTCGGCTGCGGCGGGGACCGCGACAAGGGCAAGCGCCCACTGATGGCTGCCGCCGCTGGCCGCCATAGCGATGCCTGCGTGGTGACTTCCGACAATCCCCGCTCGGAGGATCCTCTAACGATCATCCGTGAGATCGAAAGCGGCCTCAAGGGAAAAGCCTTCCGCAGCATCGCGGACCGGGCCGAAGCCATCGACTTCTCCGTCCAGAACGCGCTCTCCGGCGACATCATCCTCATCGCCGGTAAAGGTCATGAGACGACCCAACAGTTCTCCGACCACGCCATCGACTTCGACGACCGCAAACATGCAAGCAAAGCCTTGCGAGACCGAGCTCAAACCATTTCAGAAATGCAATGAAACCGATCCCCGTCCAGCAATTGGCAGAAATCCTTGGCGCACCCGTCGCCTCAGGGCGCGGCGATGTCATGGTTTCCGGCGGCGTCTCCACGGACACTCGAACCCTCCCGCCATGCGCGGCTTTTTTCGCCCTCAGCGGAGAAAATTTTAACGGCGACAACTTCGCTCCCAAGGCTCTATCAGCGGGTGCCTCCGTGGCAATCGTCCGCGAATGGTCAGGCGAGGCTCCGCCAAATACGGCGGTCATCGTAGTTCCTAACACGCTGCTGGCTTTGCAACGCCTCGCCTGCTGGTGGCGAAAACAGTTGGATATTCCCGTTGTGGCGATCACGGGTTCCAATGGGAAAACAGGCACCAAGGACTTCACCGCCAGCGTTCTCTCACGCCGTTTCCAAGTTTCCGCCACTCGCGGAAATCTAAACAACCACATCGGCGTCCCCCTAACAGTCCTCGCAACGACGGAAAAGCACAGCGCTGCCGTGTGGGAAATGGGGATGAATCATTCAGGCGAAATTGCCCCGCTTTGCGAAATTGCCAGGCCCAGGTATGGGATCATCACCAATATCGGCACCGCCCACATCGAGTTCTTAAAGACCCGCGAAGCCATCGCCGAGGAAAAAGGAATGCTTGCCCGCGCGCTTCCGGCGGATGGCATTCTGTTCCTTCCCGCAACCTGCGAGTTTCGGGAATACCTGCGCAATCGTACGCGGGCGATGATGGTCGCGGTGGGAAATGGCCGCGGTTTGGTTAGGGCGGAAAACCTCCGATTCGCGGCAGAAGGGACAACTTTTTCTCTGGTGATCGAAGGTTCAGAATCGGTGGAAGTCACCCTCCCCGTATCTGGACGACACATGGTCAATAACGCTCTGTTAGCTGCCGGAGTGGGCTGGAAACTCGGCATTTCCCCCGCAGAAATCGCGGAGGGACTTTCAAACGCTATCTTAACAGGCGGCAGGCTTGGCCGCTACGAATATCACGGCACGACGGTGATCGATGATACTTATAACGCAAATCCGGAATCGATGGCGGCGGCGATCGAAACTCTGGCAGATACGCCTGTGCTCGACGGCTCGCGGCGCATCATCGTCCTCGGTCGCATGGGCGAACTCGGTAGCCATGCTCCCGCCGCGCATCTCCGCACCGGCGCTCTCGCTGCCGAACGTCAGCTCATGGTGATCGCCGTAGGTGAAGGCTCCGAAGGCATCGCCGAAGGAGCAAAAAATGCGCCCCATTTTCCCGACCTCGACCTAGCGGCCAAATGGCTGACGCGCGAGGTGAAACCCGGTGACGTCGTCCTCTTCAAGGGCAGCCGCACCGCCACCGTTGAACGCGTGATGCACGCCGCATTTCCCCGAAACTAATGCTCCCCGCAATTTACGATTTCTGGCAGAAGGCATTCGAGCACGGCGACTCCTGGGCGATCACCTGCCGTTTCCTCAACCTTTTTCAGTACATCACTTTCCGCGCGGCGAGTGCGGGCCTGCTGTCGTTCATTCTATCAGTCATCTTCGGACCCCGGGTGATCCGACGCTTGATTTCGCTCAAGGTCGGACAACCAATCCGCACGGCGGCGGAGGTCCACAAACTGGCGGAACTCCACGGGGGAAAAATCGGCACACCCACCATGGGCGGCGTACTTATCATTGGCTCGGTATTGATTTCCACGCTGGTCTTCGCCCGTCCACTAAACCCTTTCATCGCGGTGTGTGCGTGCACCATGGCGGCCTGTGGTTTGTTAGGCTACTGCGATGATTACAAGAAGGTGAAGGAAAAAAATGCAAATGGGATCAGCAGCCGTAAAAAACTTGGCTGGCAATTGGTCATCGCCTTGATCGCCGCTTGTTTCCTGTATTTTAAAAAGGAAATATCGGGCTTCGGCGCGTCCCCCCAACAAATTGCAGAGGGGCTTGCCGGATATCGGCTTGGCGAAACCCCGATCGGAATCGGTGCGATTTCGTTTCCCCTTTTTAAGTTCGCCCTCCTCGATCTCCACTGGCTCATCATCCCGTTCTTCGCCATCGTCATTGTCGGCTGCTCGAACGCCGTAAACCTAACTGATGGGCTCGATGGACTGGCCACCGGCACTACCATCAGCGTCGCACTTTCCTATGCTTTCCTCGCCTACCTGGCAGGACATTTCTACATGGCGACTGAATACCTGGTGATTCCTCATAACCGCTATATCGGCGAGTTGGCGATTTTCCTGATGGCCTTGGTAGGAGCCTGTTTCGGCTTTCTCTGGTTCAACTGTCACCCGGCCAAGGTTTTCATGGGTGACACCGGTTCGCTGGCCATCGGCGGGGCTCTTGGAACGGCGGCGATTTGCGTGAAGCAGGAACTCCTGCTGGTGATCATCGGCGGAGTTTTCGTCATGGAGGCGATGTCGGTCATTCTCCAAGTGGGGAGTTTCAAGCTGCGTAAAAAGCGGATATTTAAAATGTCCCCAATTCACCATCATTTTGAACTGTTAGGATGGCACGAAAACCAAGTCATCATTCGCTTCTGGATCATCTCGATCATGCTCGCCCTCTTCGGCCTCGCCCTCCTCAAGATTGCCTAACTGAAATGAATCTCACCGGAAAACATGTCGCCATCCTTGGCGTGGGACGCAGCGGCCGTGCGGCTGCAGCGCTCGCGTTGCGGGAGGGTGCGCGGGTTTCCGCTTGGGACAGCGCGGGACCGGAGGCATTCGACGGGATGCCCGAAGGCGTTGAGATTCATCCGAACGCGACCGAGACGGATGGCCGTAATCTCATCTCCGACCTGCTGGTTGTCAGTCCCGGCATCGATACCTACGGCAATTACGTCGCCGCATTTTCTGGAAACACAAAAGAGGTCATCGGCGAAGTGGAATTGGCTGCTCGCTACTACGGAGGCCGTATCATCGGCATCACGGGGACGAATGGGAAAACCACGACGACTGAGTTGGTCGAGCGCATCCTTTCCCACGCCTCCCTCGGTGGCACAGCTTGCGGGAACTACGGCACGCCATTTGCGGAAGTCGTCCTTCAGTCGAACCCTCCGGCGGTCGTCTCTCTGGAGCTAAGTTCATTTCAGTTAGAGACAATTACGACCCTGCACCCTGTTGTTGCGATCTGGTTGAACTTCGCACCGGATCACATGGATCGCTACCCGACAGTGGAAGCCTATCGGGCGGCGAAATTGCGGATTTTCCAAAACCAAACGTCAGCCGATACCGCAATCGTGCGAACCGGCGAAGAGCTGCCCGAATTAGCTGCCAGAGTGGTGACTTTCTCAACCACGGACTCGTCAGCCGAGTGGTATTCCGAGGGCCATACCATAGGCCACGGGGGGACTGTCTGGCTGGACATGGATGGCGATACAAGCCTACGCGGCTTGCATAATGCGGAAAACACAATGGCGGCCCTAGCAGCCTGCCAGGCGTTTGGCATATCTCCCGCGCTGATGCGTGAAGCTCTCCAAGGTTATGCCCCACCGCCCCACCGTTGCGAGCTGATCCGCACGCTGGATGGTGTGGAATATCTGAATGATTCCAAGGCTACAAACCTTCATGCGTTAGAAAGTGCCCTTCGCTCTCAAACTCGGCCCGTCGTTCTGATAGTCGGCGGTAAGGAAAAAGGACTCGACTACGCCCCTGTGATTCCCCTGCTGGTTACAAAAGCGCTTGCCGTGGTGACCTTCGGCCAGATCGCACGCCCCCTCGCTGCGCTATTTTCCACAGCGATCACCTGCGAATCGGTCTCGACCCTCGCCGACGCGGTCGCGACCGCCCGCAGCCTCGCTCCTCGTGGTTCCACCGTCCTGCTCTCACCCGGCACGTCATCGTTCGATCAATTCACAGGGTACGAGCAGCGCGGAAACGCCTTTCGCGATCTCGTCCATCAACTCCGTTAACCATTGCCATGAAACTCCACACCCTGCCCGTCAAACGCCGTCCCGTCTCCAAAGGAATTCTCAAACGCCTCAGCGCCGTCATTGGTAATCGAAAACAACGCGTCGCGGCAACTGCAGTGCCAGGGGAATTGGAGGATGAGGATGGCAGCTCAAAAATATCTCGTGCTCTAACAATCATTTTCCTTATTCACATCGTGGCGATCGGGCTGATTTTCATCCATCAGAGATTCCTGGACGGCCGGACAACGAACGAGCCGAAAACGCCCCAGGTTGTGAAGGAGGAGGCCGTCCCGACCGTGGCTGGCGAGCAGCATCGTCTGGATCTGCCGCGCATGGCATCCGGGGAAAAACCGTACATTGTTAGACAGGGTGACAATTATGCGCGGGCCGCCACTTTCCTCGGGGTGGACGAGGCCGATCTGCGCCTGATCAACAAGCACGTCGATATCGGTCCCGGCGTATTGCTCAAGATCCCGCCCAAGCGCAGCGAGCGCATCGTTGCCGTCGAGCCGCCGGAGGTTTCCGCGATCCGGGAACATACGCCGTTGGACAGCGCGGGCGGATTGGTGGAAGCGGTTCCCGTGAGTGTGGCCGGCGCGCCGCGTGCCCAGCTCGTTCATCCTAACATCAGCCATGCTCCCGAAGCGCCGCGCCTTGCCAAGTCTGAAACGACACCGGTGGTGGCCACTTCTGGCAAGACTTACGTCACCCGGGACGGCGACAGCATCTGGCGGATTGCTAACAAGTTCAAAGTCAATCAGGATGCTCTCATGAAAGCCAATGGCATCACCGATGCCCGCAAGATCAGAGCGGGAATGAATCTCGTCATCCCACGTTAAGTTTTTTTATGACGCGCCATTGTTCCATTATCCTGTGCACGGCCGTCGCGGCTCTGGTCGCGCTCGGATTGATCATGTTGACCAGCACGGGTGCCTGGGTGAGAGGATTCGGGCAATATCATTTCATGTCACGGCAAGCGATGATGATGGGAGTCGGATTGGTGGCAGCAGTCATCGCGGCGAGATTTCCATTGGAACTTTTACGCAAACTCGCTCCATGGATCCTTGCAGGATGCTGCGTGCTACTGATTCTATGTTATATCCCTGGAATCGCTGATCCTCAACTGGGCTCCAAGCGATGGATCAAGGTTCCGGTGATTGGTCAGTTTCAACCTTCGGAAGCGGCGAAAATCGTAATCATCCTCGCTCTAGCAGCATGGTTTGCGCGTTGGCAGACGGAGGTGCATACATTCTGGCGTGGCTTCGTCATGCCGGGAATAATCGTAGGCATTCCCATCGTTCTAATCGCAGGTGAAACGGACGTAGGCACGGCACTTTCACTTTCTGTCGCGGTGGGAGCGGTGATGTTTTGTGTGGGAACCAGGCTGCTTTACACGGTCCCAACAGCTTTGTTAGGAATCTCGGGGGCAACTTACTATGTCATGCACGATGCGGTCCGCCGTGCTCGAATCGATGCCTGGTTGGACCTGGAAAATCCAATCCACCAACTCGACCAAGGCATGCAACAATGGCGCGCTCTCCTCGCCCTCGGCAACGGCGGCCCTTGGGGAGTGGGGCTTGGTAATGGTGTGGAAAAATTCGGCACCCTAACATTTGCCCACATCGACTTCATTTTCCCCGTGGTGGGGGAAGAACTCGGCCTGCCATTTACGTTAGGTGTGGTTTTCTGTTACGTCATGATTGCCGTCGGCGGCTGCGGGATAGCGCTTCAAGCTACCAATGTATTCAACCGTTGCATGGCACTGGGTCTCACTTGCGTCATCGTCGTTCCCGCCATGCAGAACATTGCCGTCACCACCGCTATGCTACCGAATGACGGACTCCCCTTGCCATTCGTGAGTTATGGGGGAACCAGCCTTGTTTTCAGCTTGGCGGCCATCGGGCTGTTAGTTGGTATCCATCGTCGTTCGCACGCCTGTGCCGCCAGGGAATTCCCGTTGACACAGCAGACCCGGCTTGCCGTGCGGTTGTGAATCTGGCTTCACTTTGCGTTTTCCACCAATTTCCAAGAACGCACCCAGTCCACCTGCATGGTATTTTTCTCGGGGTCTTGCAATGACTCCAGCGTGGGCAAGCCCTCCCAAGTGAAAACCTCCGTGTCGAAAAACAGATACATGGGTTCGAGAAATTCTCCGCTGGTCTTCATCTCCACCACTTTTGTTCCGTCATGATAGACCCAGATCGAGTCTTTGTCTTTCCACCACACTCCATATATATGGAATTCCTCCGCTGCGCTGGTGGGCATCTTCCATTCCTGGGGCGTCGCCTTGTCCTCCTTCCATGAGGGCTTGAAAAAATGCGTGTTCGTCAACATCAAGTTCTGCTTTTCCGGATGTTTTAGTGAGGCTCCTAACTGCTCGACCACGTCGATTTCGCTATATTTTCCCTGAAACCAAAATGACGAGGTCATCGATAACTTGGACGCTTTGATCCGCGCTTCATAGTAGCCATACGAAGCCACCGGTTCCTTCGATGAAACACAGGCGGAGGCGACCCACACGTCTTTCTCGGGTTCTTTGATAGCAGTTAGATTCGTAACCAGCGCCGTCGAACGCAATTTTAGCATTCCCTTTTCCACGCTGACATTTTCGCGCTGAAATCTGCTCGGTTCACGGCCCTGCCAATAGGGTTGGTAAGGAAGCCATCTGTTTGCATCTAATTCCTTGCCTTCGAATTCATCCGACAACTCAGGGATTGCCTGCCACTTGAAACCCACTGGCGGGGCTGGAAGCTCCCCACTTGCCCACAAGGCGGACACAAGAAACGTGAGCAAAATCTCATCCTTTTGAGAAAGAAACATGAACCACCGTGCGTCGAATTACGAGGCATCGCAAGGTGGATCTGCCACAAATCAGGGCATTGACCTGTAAGAATTAAGCCACAGATAAACAGGATTTACCCAGATCAAAAAACAAATAGCAGTTAGACTCCTCCATTTTCACATGCAAGGTCTGCGCCTATATTCACTCTCGCAATACTCTTATCTGCATACATCCCATCACCTGTGGTTGATATTCCAGATGTAAATGCCGTCGAATACCTTTTTGCCGGACGCAGGCACTGATGGGCGATTTTTTCCTAACTATTCTCACCCCGCTGGCTGGACGAGTTACGGAGCAAAGGTATTATTGAATTGTTTTGGACACCGGGTAGGCCCGGCATTAGGGTCCCGCCGCTTTGGAAGTCGCGGATTTTTTACCAGGGAACCGGTTAACTTTCATTTTTACTCTGCAATCCGCAGGTGGCCACTTGCATGGACTGCTTTACGATTCCATTTGAATACACTCCTTGATGAATACCCCCGATTCTCCTCCAGCCATTAAATCCACGATCCGCCTTACCTTGGCAGGCTTGATCGCCCTATGTGTTTGTCTGGTAGCGACCTCCACCCTGCTCACCCATTATCTGGAACAGCAAAGAGCGCCCACATCCGTCCCTCCGCTGCCGGTTGGCAAGCCGACCTTAGAACCACCCCGTCCCGCCGGCCCGATCCCGCCATGGGGTGAGTTAGTCACGCTCGACATTGACCTGGAACAACCCGAGGAATACGTCTCCTTCGAGGCGACCACCAACCTTGTCACCACTTGGACATTCAGCGGCAAGTCACTGGACCAGACTCGCACGATTTTAACGGACTGCGGGATGCCGGCCGCCCAGGTGGAGGCCGCGCTATCACCTGACAATGTCCAGGACAGGCCCGAAGCCACGATCATCAAACCCGGCGATGAGCTGGTACTGGCGCTGGCCCTGGAAGTCCGGACTAAGCTCTATGTCACCCTTTCCCAGTGGTCCGAAAATCCTCACATGGCCCTTCCCTATCACCTGCCAGGCGCGGATTTCGCCGCACTGTTCCCCAACGCCCAGGTGCCGACCGCCGCCATCGATATGGTGAAAAAACTAAGTTATACCCAACTCGGCAAACGGTTTTTCAGCGATCCGGAAGTAGTGCTCCATCAGCTCGCGTCTCCGGAAGACCGCCTGCATCTGCTCAAGATGTTGACCTATCAGAACGCTGTAATAGCCCGTCTCAGGCTGCGGCCTGACAGCGATGTTGAAAAAATTCTCGGTTACTGGGGCACTGTGCCGGGTGTGCGTCTCAAGGACCTGCGGCCCTTGATGGAATCCATCAAGAACACCCCGGACGGCGGCACCATCAGTCTGCTCTATTTCCTGCCGGCCTTCGCTCGCGAGCGGCTCTACACCTCCCCTCTTCCCGCCCAAGCGGATGACGTGAAAATGGATTGCCATTGGACCGCCCTGAACTTCTTCAGTGAGAAGCCGGACCCGCGTTTTCAGGACAACGCATACGCCAGCACCTACATCAAGGACAACTGCTACCAGATCGGAAAACCCTCACTGTGCGGGGATCTGGTTTTCCTGGTGAACAGCAAGGGCGAGGTGATCCATTCCGCCGTCTATATCGCCGACGACCTGGTTTTCACCAAAAACGGCGTCAACTTCGCCCAGCCGTGGATACTCATGCACATCCCGAACCTACGGGAGGTTTTCACTTTCACCGAGGAGCCCCGGGTACTGTATTACCGCCGCAAGGAAACCTGATAGCAGTGGAATCAGAGCTACGACGCCATCGCGCTAGGAAGCTAAACGAACGGCCACGCAAGAGACATGGATATAGGTACCTCAGGAGATCTTCAGCGAGATAATCCTAACAATGCGCGTCACTCTTGAACCCGCCTTATGGATTTGGGTTCGTGCCCCATCCGTCAAACTCACAATCAAACTTGTATCCAACATCGCACATGTCCTCTGACCATGCCACTACGACTGCATCGGTCATCATCATCGGCGTTGTCCATCCTGTGATCACGAAAAGGCTCGAATCACCGGCAGCCACTTGATGGCCACCTACATAGCCACGCGCATTAAGCTCCGATGCTAGGGCGGACGCATTCACTTTGGAATTCGTGTAGAAGAAATACTCAAGCTTGAGCAACGTCGAATCGATGACGCCATGACTACGTAGTTGTTCCATGGTCTGCGGGGTCATCGTAACCTGCTTGGCACGATTCTCTGTAAACGCCGACTTGGAAATGAACGGACCTGACGGCTTGGTGGATTTGTCGCATCCGAATAGTGTGGAGAAGAATCCCATGATGATAGTGAGTTGGAAGAGGCGCATCACTTCTGAGCGATTAAGGTAGGAACGTCAGTTGCCTGACGTCCCCCTCGCAGATCCCGGCGTGCGGAATTACCGCACCGGGCTCCTCAGGAATGCGCGCAAATGGAACTTCGATCATGATTGGACTCTGATGGGTTGGACATGGACTACTTCTTGATTCTGGTTTTGTCCAGAACGATACGGTATTGGCGTCTCGATGATCCGTGGCGTCGGCATCTTCCAGCGCTCCCAGGCCTCCGCAAATCCGGTCCACCTGAAACTTTTGCGCTGGCTGCGCCGATTGAGCCACTTGTAAACCAACCTCTTCGCGTGATGCACGAAGGAACTGATTTGATCCGCGTTGCCGATGACACCATAGTAATTCAAGTGGCCTAGCAGCTTGCGCTTAAGAGTGGCTATCAGTAAGAGAAGCGGTGTGCTTCTTGCTTTCTTCAACCATT
>JANYFB010000270.1 GCA_025362955.1 Akkermansiaceae bacterium | reverse complement strand
GTCGATTGGTGTTTCTTTTCTTAAATATTGAAAAGGGAAGGGGTAATCTTGTCTGCCGATGGGTAGGAGGTAGGATGAATTTCGGGGTGAAATCGACCAATCGACCACAAACCCCGGAAGCAGTAGGGTTTGAAGGATGGTCGATGCCCTCCGCTGATGACGTTTCCGCTGTGGCGATCCGTCCGGCCGCTGGCGTGCGGAGGTTTGGCTTTATTTCTTGAAAGCATTCTCGGGCAGATCGAAAAGCCGGATCACGGCTTTCTGATATGGCCCCGCAACTTCGCCGCTACTGGTAGGAATCGGATAGGAGACTTTTCCCGAGGCTGTCGCCTTGCAAAGCATCATGTGGCTTCCTTTCCCGCGATTCGCGAAAATCTGAATCGCGGGATCAATTTCCTTCACCCGTTGGAGGAAATCCCGGAGCTTGATCGGCTTTGCCATTTAGGCGCATTGAAAGACGTTCGCCCTGATTCGGGACACTTGCGCGTCGTTCCATTCCATGAACCGGGTGGATTTTGCAAGTGTCTTGGATTTGGCCCGCCCTATGCCGAGAGCGGCAAGATTGGTTTCCTCCCATAGCTTTTGGATTTCCGCCGGAGCGGGACGGAATGGATTCGTCTTCTCCTGCTTGGCGAAAGAAAGCTGAACTTCGACGTTTGACCGGAGTTCCCGCAAAGCGGCGGTTTCGGTGGCTCCTGTGCCGATCAAATCCATTTCCAAGGCGTGAGCCACCCAAAGCCCGTCTTCCGGGTATATGACGGCACGAATGCGTAAATTCATAGGGTCAAAATGGCTGTGTTTGGACGGGGAAGCAAGGCGGGAATCCAAGAGAGCGGCTGGAATTTCGCCCGCCGGAATGGCCCGAGGTGTCCGGCGGGGGTTTTTCTCGATATAGGGATTTCCCTTGTAACCAATTTGTAACCAACAACGGCGCGTTTTCATGCCTTTCCATGCGCTGTGCTACGTTTTCCCGCGCCCCTTATTTTGACCCTTAATTCCTTTATTTGCAAGGTTTTAAGCGTGGTTTTTAGGAATGTCCCCGCCGTGAATCGAACACGGATTTACAGTTTAGGAAACCATCGTTCTATCCATTGAACTACGGGGACTTGTGCGGCTCGGGGAATAACCGGGCGGGGACTGGCAGGCAAGCCAGTTGTGATTTTCAGCGGCAGCTTTGATGGTGCCTGCCCTTTTCGCCGCCATGCCACGCGCCGCAGCTTTCACCCATCCGGGCATTTCCCACAGCAGGGCCGACTTGGAGCGGATGAAGAACAACCTGGACGTCCAACCCTACTAGACAGCACCGGGCGGGGGCTTTTTGGCTCGGTGTTTTATGGCCCGGGTAAAAGCCAGTTTAAAATCCGAAACGAGGCGAAGGTCATGTGGTATGTACCCGGTAACGTCGCTTACCGGACCAATGCCATCGAAATCTCAAATCCTACGGCCACGTTTATCATTTGCAGCGCCCACCTTCGCATGCGCCAGCCAACTGGCCACCTATTGGGTGCGGCGCAGTCCGGCACCGGTGCCGCGCTCAGCTTTACCCGGGTTCGGGGGCGTTATCAGTGGATGGGGATTTTCCCATAAACTTATTGTTATAACGATCATCTATCTGATAGTCGCCATGCTTTACGAGCAGATGAAGCTACCAGAGTCACAGAACTTCGCAGCTTTTGTGGGGTCATCCTTTTGAAAAGGAACTGTTTTTGCGGATTCTATTTACAGAACTTGTGAGGACTCCGTCAACGCATTCAACTGCGTTGACGGAAGTGATAATCGGGGTTTTTGAATTATTATGTTGACGATTGCATATCTCCTGATTATTCCTTTTAAACCTTCAGCAAGTCATGCAATCCACCATACTCCATACCAACCCAATACAGCCCACACGGTGGCCGCTGGGCATGGGTATGTATATATGCAAGGGGCAGATTGCGGAGAGCCTATATAGTCCCGATTCCGGGACCGGAACCCCCAAGAAAAACTTTGCAACCAAGCTTCTCGATAAGGAGGCAGGCAGGTAGTTCGGATCTGATTTAGATCATTCGATTTTTTCGAGAACCCCGCCCGCTCCAGTAGCCGGCGGGGTTTTTGTTTTCCAAGGATCTTCCATTTTTTCCGAATAATTTCAACGGTTGCAGCGATGTGGCCTCATTTCAAACCACACCAATATCAGGATATGATTATTTACTAACTCAACAACCGGGCGTGAAAAACCCCGCCGTCAGCAGCAACTGACGACGGGGCGACAATCGGCCGTCAATCCAGCTTTAGTCCCCGAGAGAGACGGACTGTGAGTGAACAACCGCAATGAAAGTTGCCGTTCGCAAGTCCACTGTCAAGTGAGTCATGAAATCATGACTGGCTGAAGAATCTGTATTGTCCCGATTTTTACCGCCCTGGAAGATAGACAAACCAGAGGCTTCGGCATGACTTTATTTATATATAGTTCCTGCCATGGGAGGTGTGCCTGAAACACCGAAAGATCCGCCGAGAAATTTTCCTGCGGGTGCGAGTCCATCACCGGACTGGCAGCGGTGTTTGGTTTCATTTTCATAATGCGGTCATCGTCCAACAGCAGGATTCCTGACTTCCACTCGGGGAATGCCGGTGCAAGTCCGGCTGGCCGCACCATTTTTCCATCAATTATAACATTTTTCCCAATAACAGCGGAGTAGCCAAGTGGTAAGGCAGCGGTTTCATACGCCGCGTATCGCCGGTTCGAGTCCGGCCTCCGCAACCATTTTTCAGAAGCGCGCGCGAGGGAGTCAGCAAACCCGCCTCGTTTGGAGCGAGGAGGTACCCGGGGCAGCACCGGGGCGCGCGACCATTTTTCCGATCCTTCGTAGCTTGATCGCTGAGCACCTGCCTGATAAGCGGAAGACTGCGGCGCAATCCCGCTCGGAGGGACCATTCCCCGGTGATGTCAAAGCAGGATGCCCGTCTGTTAAACGGGTCGTCGTGGTGCAAGTCAACGCCGGGGAGCCAAGGCTGTGTAGCTGAGATAGATTAGCGTCTCGCTGAAGGCGAGAAGAGTCCGGTGCGATGTCGGACGCAGCCGCCATTTTCCAGAAAACTTCATTGATGTAGCAGCTAGCATAGCGGCCTTTCACGCCGCAGAAGCCGGGACAGCACCGGCATGGATGGCCAGTTTTTCCCAAATATTGATCATAATGTAACAGTAGCATCCGGCCCTGTGAAGGCCGCAGTGCGGGTGCAAGTCCCGTTGGTCAACCCAACTTGATCAGCCAGAGCATCCGACTTTGAATCGAAGGTTGACGGTGCGAATGCGGACTCACCTCGTAGCGACCTCGAATATTACCGCGAAGCGCGAATTAGCATGGCCGCTATCGCGGCAATCCGTCCAGGGCCGCCATTTCTAATGCTTTTCCCGGAGGTTGATCCGGCTGCGTCCGTGCGGCGCAGCCCGACCAGCCTCCGGCCGATTTCTCCACCTATTTCCCGGCGTAGCGCAATGCAGAGGCAACGAGCTCAGACATCGTCCAGCGCAGGTGCAAGTCCTTCGCCGGGACCATGGAATGTGAACCGGACCAGCGCGCCGGGATTCTTTGCTAAAGAAATAGCCCAACTGGCAGAAGCACGGAGTCGAGAGCGCCGCAAGTGCTGGTTCAACTCCAGCCGTGATCACCATTTTTTAGGACCCGAAGCTTAGGCAGCGAAGCATCCGGCTTTTAACCGGACGAGCAGGGCGCACATCCCTGCGGGTTCACCCTTCCACCTCAAACCAATAACAAACCAACAACCATGAAAATCACTAAAGCTCTCAAGCTTAAAAACAAACTCGCCGGCGATGTCGCGGAACTCAAAGCGCGGCTCACGTCGCAGAACTCCCGCGCTTCGACGGTGCCCTTCGACTATGATGCGAACGACGTGCTTTCGGCCCTCCGCGTGAAGGTCGATGAACTCGTCACCATCAAGTCCGCGATCGCCACAGCCAACGTGGCGATCTATCCACGCATCTTCCGGCTGGCGGAACTTAAAGGTCTCGTCACTTCGATCAAATCACTCGATACCCGACAAGGTGTGTTCAAGGAAGGCGGAGGCTTCTCGCTTTCCGCCTGCGAGGTCGAGTATGTCGCTCAACTCAAGAAAGCGGCCGTCGATGCACTCGCCGCCGAACTCGAAGCCGAGATTTCCGCGATCCAGGACGAACTCGATGAGTTCAACCAATCCCAATCCGTTACCCTAACGGAATAAAAATCCGGGTGTGTGGCGGCGGAATATCGCGAAGTTTGTGTGACTGGAAATTTGGACTCACCGTCCATTTCGTATTTAAAACGGAACTAACTGACACCGATGCCGATTATCAAAATTCCAAGGGCAATGGGTCAATCTGCAAGCCGTAACGAGCAATACGTAAAATCTCATCACAGTCGCCGACCTCCTGCGGTGGAAACCGCCATGCACCCACCATCTTGAAAACAAACACCGCTTCCGGTCCACCCTTCTCTTTTCTAACTAACAATTTCATGAAAACCAAAGACCTGATTTTTCTCGGGGTGCCTGTGGGCGAGCCGATCAAGCACGCGCACAATTTCATCCGTCACTTCATCGCGGAAGGAAACGAAAGCGCAGGGCTTGGCGAAGAAATTTTCCATATTGTCGCCGATCCATCGGCGTTTTTTGATGACCCGTTGCGTGCTTCGTTAGCGCGTGCGATTTACCGTCCGGCCTTCACTCCGCGGGCGGAAATCGCGCCTTGGCGGCAATGGGGCGATAACTTGGAAGCGGATGCCGTGCGGCAAATGGCGAATGCCTGTGCCTTGCCCGTCGCCGTGGCGGGTGCGCTTATGCCGGATGCCCATCCGGGGTACGGCCTGCCAATCGGTGGCGTTCTTGCCACCGAAAATGCCGTGATTCCTTATGCGGTCGGTGTCGATATCGCCTGTCGCATGAAGCTCACCGTTTATGATCGGAAGGCAAACCTCATCGCGGGTCAACGCGACCGTCTTGCGAACATCATCGAAAGCGAAACTCGTTTCGGGATCGGTTGCAGCTTCAAGGACCGGCGTAATCACGATGTGATGGACGACGATTGGACGGTTTCGTCCGTGACCCGGCATCTCCGCGACAAGGCTTGGAGCCAACTCGGGACCAGCGGCAGCGGAAATCATTTCGTCGAGTTCGGCGCGTTCACTGTGACGAGCGATGAACTGGGTTTGCCTAACGGTGAATACCTCGCATTGCTCAGCCACTCGGGATCGCGCGGGACCGGCGCGCAGGTTTGCGATACTTACAGCAAACGCGCGATGGCCCGTCACTCGAATTTGCCGAAGGAACTCAAGCACCTGGCATGGCTAACGCTCGATGAGGAGGATGGTCAGGAATACTGGAACGCCATGAATCTGATGGGACGCTATGCCGCTGCGAACCATGAACTCATCCACAAGCACATCGCGAAAAAGCTCGGTGCCCGCATCATTCTTGACATTGAAAATCATCACAATTTCGCGTGGAAAGAACGGCATGTCGTGAACGGACAAGACCGCGAATTGATCGTTCACCGCAAAGGGGCGACGCCTGCTGGCAGAGGTGTGTTAGGGATCATCCCCGGCTCCATGGCATCACCCGGATTCGTCGTCCGCGGCAAGGGGCAACCCGAGTCGCTCAACAGCGCATCGCACGGTGCAGGCCGCGTGATGAGCCGGACCAAAGCCATGCAATCGTTCACCTGGAGCGGCACGAAAAAACTCCTAGCAGAACGCGGCGTCGATCTCCTTTCCGCCGGACTCGATGAAGTACCTGGCGTTTACAAAGACATCCACACCGTCATGGCCGCGCAGTCCGACTTGGTCGAAGTGCTCGGCCGATTTGATCCCAGGCTCGTGAAAATGTGCCCGCCGGGCGAACGGGCGGAAGACTGACGAACATCGAACATTGAAGTAGAGACTCCCCCATGCATCCGGCTACTCTTTGCTGAAAATTAAACACTGAAAACTAGCAACTTCTCCCATGAAATCCATCCTTCACAAATCCACTGTGCTCGTGCTGAACCGCAACTGGCAGGCCATCCACGTGAAGACGCCCGCCGAGGCGTTCTGCATGATGGCGACCGGCGCGGCGAGCGGGCTGGATGTACAGGGCGACGATTCCGTTTCGCCGCTAAAATGGGACGCTTGGCTCAAGCTGACGATCCGCGAGGAGGACCATGTGGTGAACACCCCTCGCGGATTGGTGCGGGTGCCGACGGTGATTGTCGCGTCTAACTACGCCAAGGTTCCACTGTGTCGTCCGCGCTTCGGAGCGAGGGGAATTTGGGAACGCGATGGAGGTGTCTGCCAATACACCGGGAAGAAACTAACACCCGCCGAGGGGAACATCGACCACGCCGTGCCGCGTTCGCGCGGTGGTGCTTCGTCTTGGGGAAACTGCGTACTCTCGCATCGCGCGGTGAATGAGAAAAAGGCCGACCGCCTGCCTCAGGAAGCTGGATTGCGTCTGCAACGCAAACCTGCCATGCCCCGTGCGCTGCCCGCCACGATCTTGATTCGGAACCTCCACGGCATCCCCGATTGGCAACGTTTCCTCGCGCCTTTTTCGGGACGTGCGGCTTGAGGAAGGCCATATCCGTCGCGCTATTGCCAAGCGGGTGGATGTCTGCCAAGGCTGCTGCATGCACTTTTTTCGACCCATCGGCTGTGTCCTCCTTCTTTGCTCGACCGGGCTATCCGCTGCAGAAGATTTCTCGTTCGATTTACTCTGCGCCAAGGCCCGGAAAATCGCGGCGGCACCTTACGCGGAGCCGAAGTTAGATTTGGCGGCGTTTTGGAAAAACCTAACATACGACCAACATCGCGACATCCGTTTCAAGATGGATTCGGGACTTTGGGCGGCGGAAAAAGGATCGTTTTCTATCGACTTTTTCCATCCCGGATGGACCGCTAAAAAAATGGTGACCCTCCATGAAGTGACCGATGGAAAATCCGAGCCGCTCAAGTTCGACCAGAAGCTTTTCGACTATGGAAAACAAAAAATCCCTGCCGGAACTCCACCGCCTCCAGGCTATGCGGGTTGGCGAGCGCGGACGCATTTGAACTCGCAGGACTACATGGACGAATTCCTTGTTTTCCTTGGTGCAAGCTATTTCCGGGCGATCCCCAAGGACGCGCCTTACGGGCTTTCCGCACGGGGATTGTCGATCAACAGCGGGCTGCCGGGAGTGCCCGAGGAGTTTCCCGATTTTTCGGAATTTTACCTGGAGCATCCCGCGAAAGACTCGAAAACCCTCAATGTCAGCGCTCTGCTGAGTGGCGAAAGCGTCGTGGGAGCCTATCATTTCAGCATCACCCCCGGCCCTGAAACGGTCATGGAAATCACGGCGGAAATCAATCTGCGCCGACCTGTGACCCAACTCGGCATTGCGCCGTTTTCCACCATGTTCTGGTTCGGCGAAGGGACACATCCCAGGCCTTATGATTTCCGCCCGGAGGTCCATGACAGCGATGGACTGCTGATGGAACTTGGCAGTGGCAACCTTCACTATCGCCCGTTAGAACATACCAAAGATCAGTTCCGCCATTGTGTTTTCACCTTGGAAAAGCCGCGATCGTGGGCGCTCGTCCAGCGCGATCGGTCATTCGCCTCCTATCAGGATCCAGAGGCGCTTTACCACAACCGACCGAGTGTGCGGGTGGAGCCGATGGAAGGATTCGATCTCGGAAAACTTCACCTGATAGAAATGCCGACCATTGATGAGACCAACGACAATGTGATCCTCGTCTGGGAGCCGCAGCCGATGTTAGAAATCGGTAAAGCCGCCCGCTTTCACTATCGCCTCCGCTGGTTACGCGATCCCGCGCCATCCGGGATTTTCACCGTGAAGGCCACGCGCTCGGGAAATCCCGTCCAGCGCCCGGATCAAGTGTTGATGACCATCGACTTCGCCAAACCGCTCGTCCCCGAGTTAAAAGTTGGCGATCCAAAATGGGACGACATTTCAAAACTCAAACCTGTCGTCACCATCAACCAGAAGTCGGTAAAACTGGTCCACGTCGGCCTATCCGACATGAGTATGCCGAATGTCGATGACCTGCCAGCGGGGCTTGGCCGCAGCCCGCTACTGCACATGCCGCAGGTGTTGCGGGCGTTTTTCGTAGTCGAACCACCCGCCGATTTGGGGGACATGGACATGACCTGCGAGCTTCAGGATGACAAAGGAAAGGCTGTCTCCGAGCGCTGGATTTATCTTTGGAAAAAGCCAAATTGAGATCGCTGGATGCAACGGATTGCTGCGCCCTCAATTCGGACTGCCCGCGCCGTTTAAGATTTCCATGTAGAGATCTTCAAGCGAGCGGCGGACGGGGGAAAACGCGCGGACGCGGACACCGGCACGGACCAAGGTTTCTATCAGCACAGCGGGATCTGCCGCGTGGGGTAGGCTAATCCTTCCGGCTGATAGAACATCGCCGCCAACGCTGTGGACGAGGCCGCAGGCGGTGCCCCAAGGTTCGAGATCGACCTCGAAGACTGGGGTGTCGTCCTGGAGGCCGCCAACCGTGCCTTCGAAGACGCGTTTGCCTTCACGGAGGATGGCGACGCGATCGCACATCAACTCGACCTCGGCTAACAGGTGAGAGTTGAACAAGACTGTCATGCCACGTTCCTCGCGGAGGTTGAGGATGAACTCGCGGAACCACTTGATGCCTTCCGGGTCGAGGCCATCGGTCGGTTCGTCTAGCAGGAGGACTTCAGGTTCGGGTAAAAGTGCTTGGGCGAGGGCGAGGCGCTGGCGCATTCCGTGGCTGTAGGTCCGGACTTTCGAGTGGACTCGTTTGGTCAGGCCCACTCGCTCGACCACGGCGCGGGCGGCGGCGGCATCGAAACCGCCAGAATAGCCCATCAGAATTTTTAAATTATCCCAACCGCTAAGGTAGTCATAAAACGCTGGGGCTTCAAAGATCGCGCCGACTTTCCGCAGTGCCTTCGAGCGGTCCTTGAGCACGGAAACGCCGCCGATGGTGACATCGCCCCGGTCAGGCATCACCATGCCGAGGATGATGCCCAGAGAGGTGCTTTTGCCCGCGCCGTTATGGCCTAACAGCCCATAGATTTCGCCGCGCTGGACATGAAACGAAACATCTGCAAGCGCGGGTTTTCCGCCGAATTTTTTAAAGAGACTGTTAGCGACTAGCATGGTGGTCCGCAATTTTAGTGACCGACGGCAAAACGGGTTTTGTTCGACGCGCTGAGGTCGGCGTAGAGGAAATTCGTGCCGTCCGGATGCCACGATTCCTTGTCGGTGATCAGCGGTATCCTGCTCGTATCCTTGATCGCGAAAAACGAAAGTTGGGAAACCGGTTTTCCACTTTGGAGGAAATCCCAAAGATAACTGGAGCCGGTTTGGTCGAATTGTTTTTGATCGGCAGGACACTTGAAGGCGTCGGGCGATTGTAGATAGGGAAAAAGGACGGTATCTAACACGGGCACATCCGTTGCTTTGGAGGCACGCCCAGCTTCCATTTGGGGCATGATGTTATTGTGATCTTGGAGGTAGCTTTCGAGGGCGACTCCGAGCGAGCGAAGTTGATTGAGACACGCCGCCTCGCGGGATTTGTCGATTGACGAGCGGATGACCGGGTAGCCAATGCCGGCAAGCGTTGCGATGATGGCGATCACGACGAGCATTTCAACAAGGGTGAAGCCACGGATTTTACTCATGGCGTGGACCGAATTCGTTGCCGCGCAGACCTTGCATCGTCTCGTTCATGGCCTGCATCAGGGGTGCGAGATCGAGCTTGGTGTCGGCGCTGGATTTTTCGAAGTACGCCTTCATTCCCTGCTGGCTGATCTTATCTAACAAATCCGCGCCAAGTTCGTCGGCACGCGCCATTTCAGCTCCAGTGCGGCCTTCCTTGATTTCATTCAGGCCTTGTTCGACGAATTTGCGACGCTGCTCGGGCTTCATTGCGTCAAGGGATTGCATGAAGCGACTCATGGATTCCATGATGGTTAGATCGATGAAAAGCCCTTTTTCTCCGGGTGAGAGTTTGCGGAAAAACGTCTCGCCGGTGCGGTTATCGCGGTTTTTCTCACGCTCTTGGAAATCGAGGCCGTTCACCAGTCCAGCAATTTTGCGGAGTTCCTTGTCGCGGCGTTGTGCTTCTGCTGCGTCCGTGGGGGCATTTTCGCTGGACCAGTCGGCGAAATTCGCGGCGGCGACTTCGCGATTCACACGCTCGGCAGTGATTTTCCGAGAACCGGCGTAGGCGCGGATTCCCCAGACGGAAGCCCACACGATCACGAGGACCAATGCCGCTTTTATCATCACATCCCGACGTGCCATAACTGCGTCATTCTAGGCCAAGAAGGCTGGTGCGCAAGGGGACAAACCGTACGACGATGGCCGTCACGAATGCAGCGCCAGTTCGATAGATTTGAGAATTTCCATCCTGCCCGCGCCATTTCGAGAGGAGCTGGTGATGACGGGCGGACTGCCATTCAGGTGTTCTGCGATGCTATCGAGGAATGCCTTGATGGTCGCTTGGGTTTTCGAAACCGATTGCTTATCCGCCTTCGTGAAAACCAGGGTGAAGGGTGCCACGCAGTCCGCGAGCCAGGTGACGAAGTCGATGTCGATGGGTTGGGGCGGCAGGCGGGAGTCGATCAGGACAAACACTCGGCGCAAGTTTTCCCGTTGCTCGAGATAGTCGCCGACGGAGCGGTTGAAGTCGATTTTCTCACTCTTCGCGACCTTGGCATAGCCATAGCCGGGTAGGTCCACGAGGCTCCAGGACTCGTTCATTACAAAAAAATTGAGGAGTTGGGTCTTACCCGGAGTAGCGGAGACTTTCGCAAGGTCGTCCTTGTTAGAAAGCATGTTGATCATTGAGGACTTTCCGACATTTGACCGGCCGATGAAGGCGAATTCCGGGCGACTCCAGTTCGGCGCGGACTCAATGTCGCGAGCACTCATGTTAAAGATGGCGGACTTGATTTTCACGGCTGCTTGCCACGGGTCACGGGTTCGGCAGGAATGGCTTTCGCACCTTTTTCCGGCTCGTGTGCGGGCGGTTGCATGAATTGCAGCAGCTCGACAGCGAAGCGAATATCAGCCGTGTGATCAGATTCGCCCGGCTTAACGCTGAATGGCTTTAGCTCGTCCGATACCCCGGAAGCTGATGGATTTTTTTGCGCGTTTAAGACCGCTTTGATCGCCGCTGCCGTTTCTGGATTTTCAGTGACTACGCTGTGAACCACATTGCGGCGACCGGGAAAACAAAGGATTGAACCTGCTAGAACAATGGCAAAAACGATCAGGAAGGTTGTCAGCTTGCGGCCCTGTTTTTTCCGCCGCAGATCCTTTTCCAGTTCCCGGGCATCCAGCATTTCGCGGAGTTCACCTTCGGTCGGATCTTTGGTTTCCGGGTAAGATTCGGGGAATGACATCGCGTGTCGTATGGTCTGAATATCAGGAAATGTCAAGCTTGCGCAGCGTGAACTTCCACAGGCTGTAGGTCGATCAGTTAGGGAATAAACCGCGTGGAAATCCCATTTCCAGCTACAATTGCTGCGAGACGCTCGGGGCGGCGACCGTGGGCAATGTGGGTTTCGATCCCGGCATCCACCGCGAATTTTACAGCGGAGAGTTTCGAGGACATGCCGCCCATCGAGAAACGGCCCTTGTCCTCGCGGACGTGGTGGAAAACGTTGTCGATGTCGGTTACTTCAGGGATGAGCTGGTTCGTTTCGGGATCTAGCAGCCCATCGACGCTGGTGAGGAGGATGACACGGTTGGCCCCGGCGAGTTTCGCGACGCGGACGGAGAGCATGTCGTTGTCGCCGAATTTCAATTCCTCGACGGCGACCGAGTCGTTCTCGTTGATGATCGGCAAGATGCGGGGCTCCATCAGCAGGCGGCGGAAGGTGTCGCTCACGTATCCCGCACGCTCGGGGGTGCCAAGGTCGGCAGCGGTTAGAAGAACCTGGGCGATGGTAATGTCGAAATTGGAAAACAAGCTGCTATAAGTCTGCATCAGGCGTGCCTGACCGATCGCCGCACAGGCTTGGCGGGTGGCGGTTTCCTTGGGATATTCCGTTAGGCCCAGGGCCGAAATACCCGAACCCACCGCTCCGGAGGAAACAAACAAACAGCGGTGGCCGGCATCCATCAGCGCTGCGATGGCGGAAACGAGGTGCACGAGAGCCGCCTTGTCGAGCGTGCCATCGGCGGATTTCGTCAGAACTCCAGTGCCTGCCTTAATAAGTGTGAGTTCGGGAATCATAAAAAATTTCGCCCTGCGGCCCGCTTGGAATAGGAGGAAATCCCGGGTCGCGCCACTATAAATCTCAGGGCACTCCCACGCGATAGAACCGGCGCGGGACGTTGACCGCGCCCGGATCCTGATAGGTCGTGGTGCTTCCGGTGGCAGTAACAACCACGGGGGTCCAGTTGATGAGATTGTCACTGCGTTCCACACGATAGCTGTTTCCAGAAACGCTGGGAAACGCCACTGTAGAGCCGGTTAGACCATAGGTAACAGTGGCGTGTGGGGTGGAAGACGCGTCGGAATCACTGGTGCCGAAGTGCGCCTCCACGTCGGCAAAATAGCCATCGCCGTCGGCATCGCGGATGAGCGTAAGCTGATCCACAAATCCTGCGTCAAGACCGGAGCGCACGAAGTCGTCCTTGATGTAGGCCCATTTCAGCGTGTGCGTCCCGGCAGGCAGCGTGAAGGTGCGGAGCGTCCATCCGACCTCGCCCTCGATGGCGGCTTGCTCGACGTCGTCGATGTAAAAGCGGAGGTAATCATAAGTCGCCTCGGACGAGACGCCCCAATAGAACGAGCCCTTCGCCGGGCCTTGGACCACGGTGGTCATCACGCTTTGCGAAAGATCGCCGATGGCACCGCTGCGTGCCGCGTCTTGACCATCGTGAGAATAGAGCGTCTGCGGTGCCCAACCGATGGTGCCAGTGGTGACAAAGGTTTGCCCCGGCGCATCCACGGCGGCGGCGAGACCATCCGAGAGCGATCCGACGTTGATTGTTAGATTTGCATTGCCCGTGCCGGAGCCATTCGTTGCGTGAAGAGTCACCACCTGGCTGCCGACTGCGGACAAGGTGCCGGTGATGAGTCCGGTGGTCGATGAAATTGTTAGACCAGCAGGTAGTCCGCTGGCGGAGAAACCCGTTGGAGCGTTCGTCCCGGTGACCTGGTAGCGGAAGGGCACCCCGGCGTAAGCGTTGACCGTGCCGCCAGTAACGACGGGCGGTGTGGTAATGGGAGTGAGGACAATCTCATCAATCCACCCCGCGTCCAGCCCGGCGGATGTGTTAGAATCTTTGAAATAGTCGAAGTCAATGTTGTGCGCTCCCGGCCCGACGGAATAGCTCACGGTCGCCCAATCCTGCTCGCCGCTGATGTAGTCACGGATGACACCGTCCACGACGAAAATAAGGTAATCATAGTCCGCTTCCGAGGAGACTTTCCATTTGAAGGAAATTGTCGTCGGTCCGTTCACCGTCATTTCCATGCCGCAGTATTCATCATTACCGATGGCTCCGCTTTGCGCCGCGTCCACGCCGTCATGAGTTGTTAATATTTGGTTGAACCAGGTGTTATAGCCAAATGGCACAATTTTGTTAGATGTTGATAAATCCACCGCCATTGACAATGCGGGGTCCGCGCCGAGCACTTGGAAAATCGCGAATTCATTCGTCGTCCCTGTGGCATTGGTGGCGCTGATACTGCCAAAATAGAGACCCTCGCCTCCGGTGGGTTCGCCGGAAATCAGGCCGGTCGCCGTGTTGACCGTTACCCCCGGTGGCAGGCCGGAGGCTCCGAAACTAGTGGGAAAATTCGAGGCCGTGATGGGTGCATCCAACACTGCACCTTCGCGCATCCCGATGCCGAGGCTGGACGTGATCACCGGCAATGGCAGCGGGCCGGTCACTGGCGTGCCGAAAAACGTAATCGCCGCGCTTTCCAAGGTACCCACATCACCCACCGTCGGATCGACCACCTGCAGCGACCAATTTCCCTGCGATCGCTCGCCCCAGAAATGGGTGGTCATAAAGGTCCAGTCAAGATCCGCGCCGGTGTCGTTGAGCCGTGCCCGCGCCAAGCGGACGCGCACGCCGCTCGGCGATGTTAGATACCACTCCAGATTGCCGCGGTATTGATGTGTCGCATTTACATGGACGGTCACATGCTCCACCCGCAGACTGTTAGCTTGGGAGACGCTGAAGGTGTGCGCTGCTCCCCCGGCGTTTCCGTCCGGGATTTCCAACGCCAGGGTCGGGGCGGAAATCGAAAAAGTCCGCACGGCTGCTAGGTTCGTCCAAGTCGTCGCCAGCGTGGTCGCCGCCGCCGCATCGACTAGGCCCGCGCCGTATTTCACGTTGAAATGAAAGCCCGCACCATTCGTGATCCAGCCGCCGCCGTTAGAGTCGATCTGTCTTGCGGTGCGGACGAGAATTTCCTGCACATCGCGATACCCGAGCGCCGGATTCGCCTGCAACATGAGCGCCACGATGCCCGAGACTAGCGGAGTGGCTGCGGAAGTGCCGCCGAAGGTCCGGGTGAAATCCGCGCTCGTGTAGTCCGCACCGCCGCCTGAGTTATAGCCAGTGCTACCTGCCCGGTCGGTCGTGGTGATGCCTTGTCCGCCGCCGTTCGAGGGGGCGCAAACGAGAATGTTAGATCCGGGTTCGCTATAGTAGGATTGCACGCCGGTA
>JANYFB010000260.1 GCA_025362955.1 Akkermansiaceae bacterium | reverse complement strand
GATGGTCACGCCCGACGCGGTCGTCGCCCTGGCGAAGGAGCTGACCGAAACCAGCGTAGTCGGAGTCGAACTCGAGCTACCCGAAAGCGCCGAGGAACTGGGTGCCTTACGAAAAGGAGAGCCGCGCAAAGTGATTTGCGCCGCCTTGGTGAAAAGGCATACTTCAACCAAGAACGAATGGCTGGCCAACCGACTGCGGATGGGTCACCCTGCGGCGATGAGTCAATTGGTGAACCGGATGTTGAAGGATCCTAAGAGCCTGAAAATATTGAAAAAATATGAAAAATATTTAAATTCAAGGACTGGTCACCCCAGTAACTGCCCCCGGTCACCCCGGTCATGATTACTGAATTCCAAGAACTCTTGGCCAAAACCGTCGGCCTCGTGATTGCGATTCACGTCGTCGTGTGGATTGTATTTTATCTGTTATTCCGCCGGATGAACCGGCCACCGCAGCTCACCCTCCACCTTTTTGCACTTGCTCTAGGAACTTGGACAGCAGGGCGGCTTTTCTTTATTCAGGAAGCTTGGGTCGATCATGTCGGAGCCGCACTCATTTTCACCACCGCACTTCTGCTGTGGGTATTATTAGACCGTCTCATCTGCGGTGCTTGGCTTGCCCGTCGCCGGAAAATCCACATTCCTATTATCCTGCGCCAACTTGGGGGTGTGCTCGTTGTTTTTGTCGCAGGTTCCTCGATCCTGAAATGGGGCTACCGGCTGGAACTTACCGGCCTGTTAGCCACCTCGGGTATCGCTGCCGTGATCCTGGGTTTCGCGATGCAGGATCTTCTCGCCAATGTCATCGCTGGATTCAGCGTCCACATGACCCGCGCTTATCGAGTCGGTGACTGGTTGTTGTTAGGAGAAAAGGGCGAGCGTGCGGAAGTTACTGAGATCAACTGGCGTTCCACCCGCTTGGTTAATAATGATCAGGTTTCCTTTGAACTGCCTAACAGTGACATCGTTAAGAACCGCATCGTCAATCTCAACTACCCCACTCCAGAACACGGTATTCGCTTGCGGATCGGTCTCGACTATGATGTGCCACCCGCCTTAGCCAAACAGGCCATTCTCGCTGCTACCGCAAATGTGCAAGGCGTCATCGAGTCTCCGGTGGCCACGGTATTTCTTTGTGAGTTCGGCGACTATTCCATGATCTATGAGTTGCGGGTTTGGATGCGCCATGCCAGCCTCTACAACAGGGCTTGCGATGAAATCCGTACCGCACTCTGGTATGAACTCAAGCGCCGCAAGATCCGGATTCCATTTCCCATCCAAACCCAGGAATTTCGTAAACCTAACGAACCGGGGTATTTTGCCGATGCTAAAGCCAGGGCTGCGGAAATCGTGGCTGGCAAGGCTCTAGATTGTCTAACGGCCGAGGAGGCCCGCTGCTTGGTCGAGAATGGTGTGATCGTCCTTTTCGGGCCGCGGGAAGCCCTCGTCTCAAGTGGTGGAATTGGGGACTCCATGTTTGTAATTCTCGATGGCGGAGTGCAAGTCGCTGGGAAATCTGGAACCGGGGCGCAAGTCGTCCTCGCGAGCCTGGGTCCCGGCGAATGCTTCGGAGAAATCTCCCTCCTGACCGGCGAGCCTCGCAACGCCACTGTCCATGCAGAGACGGACACCTTGGTTCTTGAAATCCGCAAAAAGGATATTTCCCCGCTCCTCGCAGCCAATCCGGCACTCGCCGGGCGTCTCGGAGAACTGTTGGAGCGCCGCCAAAGCGAAAGACTGGAAGCCCTCCAAGGATTCGCCGGCGATCCTGAATCACCTCCCCCTCAAAACCGCAGTTGGACTGAACGAATCCGCACCTTTTTCAGCGACCCGGTGGATTGAGTTGTGAGTTTTCAGCCAGGCCTAAATCACTAACTTATAGTCAGTTTTCCACACACAACGAATCCGCGACGCCACGCATGGGGTCCGGTAAAGCGGCAGATCGCGCCGCTGCGGAGCGGTCTCGAATTTTTTGGAGGAGCTGTAGATTGAATGGCGGGCCTTGGATGACTCGGCGATCCCAAACAACTCGATGTTGAAGACATGTGCACCCGCCTTGACGGCGCGCGCTTATCGCTAAGGGGATTTTTAATCCTGGGTGTGTCCGGGATTCATACGACTGACCTGAATTCATGATCCTATATCATAGCTGTAAAATAAAGGCGCGGCATTGATAGGATTTTGTTCCGTCCGTGACGGTGGTTGGCACGGTTAGGAATTAGAGTTTATCAACGTCTTAAAATGAGTGGGTTCGATCAAATTTCCGCTATGGACCTGCGGAACACGAATTTTATGAGTGGGGTCATTGTGATTTAAACTTGATATAGTTACATCAATTCCTCTCCTAACTAAATTTGATTTTTGAGAGGAGAAACGGCAGGTTTCGCTTATCAGTGAGTTATAACTATTTTAAACTAACAATCAGTGCTTCTCGCATTGGCATGTCCGTTGCTATATCTCATATGAACGTGGAAACGCGATCCCCGTGCCAATGACGGCTGGCGGTACAGCGATCCTCCCGAATTAAAAATCACCATGCATATTTATAAGAAACTATTCGCAGGCACCTACCCGATGCTGGCCGCCGGACTTGCTACACTTGGGATGATGGACACCGCCAGCGCTCGCCGCATTCCGGGTGATCCACCGCCTGATGTCACTCCGGTGACCCCTCCTGGCACTACTCTCAAGAAGTTCGAACTGGAGACCGCGACGATCAAGGACATCCAAACGGCGATGAGCGAAGGTTCGCTTACTTCGGTCGAGCTGGTGCATCTTTATATGCGCCGGATCCAAGCCTATAATCAGGCAAGTTCGATCTCTCCGGTGCAGCCGCTTAACGCGATTCTGTTTATGAATCCGAACGTGCTTGAAGAAGCCGCACAGTCGGATCGTTTGCGCAAGCTGGGGACGATTCTGGGGCCGCTTCATGGCATTCCGTTTTTTGTGAAAGGGTCATTCTCGGTGAAGGGGATGCCGATTTCCGGTGGCACCACCGCTTGGCAAAACCTGATTACCCAGCAGGAGTGCTGGAGCGTCGAAAAACTTCGCGCCGCCGGCGGCGTGGTCATGGGACAAGCCAACATGGATACTTGGGCAAGTTCCGCAACTTCCTCGACTTCCCAAATCCGGGGCACGGTGCGCAGCTCTTACCTCCAGGGCGCGCTGCCGGGCGGCAGCTCCGGTGGTTCCGGTGTCGCGGCTGGCGCTTACCTGACGACCTTCACTTTTGGTGGTGAAACCGGCGGCTCGATCCGCAATCCTGGCGACCGCAACGGACTCATTGCTTACAAAGTCAGCGGCGGTTCCATTTCCGTGAACAGGATCATCCCGCTTACCCCCGAGCGTGACGTTATCGGTCCGATGACCCGGGCTGCCATCGACAACGCGATCATCCGCGATGTGGTAGGACCGAAGGATCCCAATGATTCCTGGGTGCCCATCCGTCCGATTCTGGAAGACAAGCGTCCGGTGCCCGAGGGCGGATTCGTCTCCGCGGTCCAGAAAGCGACGCTCCAAGGCAAGAAGATCGGCATCATCGGCACTTATGTAGGGATGGTTTATCCGGGATTCACTCCGGCGGTCACCACCGGCACCCTGGTCAACACCTCACCCAACATTACTGTTGCTAGCACGGACGGCATCGTGATCGGCATGGGGGTGACGGGAAGCCTGTCCGGCTCCCCGACTGGCTTGGTCACCGCGATCGACACGGGAACCAAGGTGGTCACCCTGTCCAGCAACGCATCGCAGAACCGGACGGGCATCACGCTCACCTTTGCGGGCTCCGGGAATACCAGAGGCACGCAGACCACGCTTGCCAACACGTTCTCGCTGGTGCAGCAGGCGAAGCTGGATATGGAAGCGGCTGGTGCCACGGTCTCGTATGTGTTCCTTCCCGAGAATGTGGACACCACGGTGCTTCCGGCGGGCGCGCCCGCTGCTCTGAGCGGCACCCCCAGTACCAATCTCACGGGTGGTGTTTATCGCGGCCTGATCGAGTCGATCGTTTCCTTGCCGACAAACACTTACAGCCAGAACGCCCAGTTGGTGTTGTCGGCCGCAACAGCGCAGGTGGCTAACATCTCCGCCACCGTCCGGGGCACGTTCTACACGCTGGATGCGAACACCGGGATCTATAGTCCGGGCACGGCTACCAGTTACGGTTCCCAAGCGGGCATCGACCACTACGAACGCCGGAAAATCTCGAAGAACAATTTCGAGACTTGGATGGATGCGAACGGTCTCGACGCTGTGGTGTGGCCGATGTGGCCTAACAAGACCCGGACCGGTGGCACGATCATCGGTCGGGACTTGATCAACGCGATGTATCTGCCCGGAGTGACCGTACCGATGGGCAGGCTTACTCAAGCCGCTGTTACCGGTACCAGTCCGTTGCCTGCAGGCGAAGAGCCGCTGACCATGGACTTTACTGGCCGTCTCTATGACGACGCGAAAGTCCTCGGCATCGCCTACGCTTATGAGCAAGCCACCAAGCAGCGCTATTCGCCCCCGCTGGCTCCACCAGTCGCCGGCGAGGTGTTCGACTTCAAGCGCCAGAAGCTGAAGCCGGTTAGCACTGATACGAGTCCCCCGGTGCTGACGCTCGCCACGACGGCGGTGAGAGGCGCGAATGGCAACCTGACCTTCAGCGGCACCGTCGCGGACGCGGGTGGCAATGATCGCCTCGAAGTGAGCGTCGCCGGCACCGTGCTGCCGGCCGTGGTTTCTGGGACCAGTTGGACTGCAGTCCTCTCAAGCAGCAGCGCTGCAGGCATCTATCTCTCGGCAGCCACTACCGTCGGCTTGGAAGTTCTGGCGGTTGACCTCGCCGGGAATGCCACTGCCGGCAGCGGAACCGTGACGTTCTAACCATTCAGACCGACTCCGCGCCCCTTACCGCTAAATTTTTTCCCTCATGATCCCTCGGAAACATCTCAAGACCGCCGCCGCCATTTTGGTAGCCGTCGCAGTCGCAGGAGTCGCTGTCTTGCTCGTGAACCGCGACAAGACCTCATCTGCACCCGAGGTTGCCAAGAAAATGCCAGCCACGTCCGCCCGCCGCGCGGACGCAACCACGTCGTCCTCTAACTTGAAGGTAATGTCGCTAGAAGACTGGAATCAAAAGATCGCCGGGACCGACATCAGCGAATTCCGCGACTTGATCGATCAGGCCACGAATATCACCGATGCCGATCTCAGGAACAGTGTCGTGGTGAGTATTCTTGATCGCTGGATGAAGGAAAATGCCACCTCGTTTATCAGTTACTTGTCCTCGCTTGAGGTCTATGGCAAAAACGCCAACTTGGCGATTGTCGCGCAAGCCCTTCAAGGCTCGATGACCAAGCTGAGTCCAGAGTTAGCCGCCTCCGATGATATTTTGGTGATTGTGCAACGCCTGATCACCTACCTCGCCGGTCACGATCCAGAAGCGGCCCTTGCTTGGTCCAAGAGGTTTCTTTTGGATGACACCAAGGACCAAGCACTGGTTGCCGTTGCACGCGGTTTCGCGGAAAACGATGTGAAGAAAGCGCTCGATATTATTGGTTCGATGACGTCACCACTCAGGCGCGGCCAAGCCCTGGCGCAGGTGGGCGGGGTTTGGGCGCAGCGCGAACCTGAAGCCGCATTGGCTTGGGCGATGGCTCTGCCTGTTCATGGAGAACGAGCGCTGGCCCTGAATCAAGTGCTGATGGTCGTCGCTGCAAACGGTAACGTCAGCTCCGCAGCGGCCCAACTGTTGCGCCAGTCAAACCTGATCAACGAGCAGTATAAGCAAGCCCGCACGGCCGATCTTGCCGCGCGCGGCATCAGTGAAGCCGACCTCGCGAACGATCCTGCGGTTTACAAGGAAATGGCTGAAGCTGGCACCTTGTCACCTCCGGGCAGCCCGGATGTGGAAATGCTGGAGCTAGCCGGCAGGGCCATTGGCATCCGGATGGGTGAGAAAGATGGTCCTGGAGCTGCCGAGTGGTCCAAGTCCATCGACAACACCTATCTGAGGTTGAAGTCCGTAGCTGGCGTGCTCGAGGGCTGGGCGAAAAACGATCCCGGCGCGGCCATTTCCTATGCCAATGCCAATTACCCGAACGATTCTAATTTACTAACCTCGATTTTCAGCTCGTGGGCATCGATCAACGGTGAGGCCGCCGCCGTCGGCACTTCGATGATCGCAGATCCCAATTTGCGCTCGCTGGCTCTTGAAGCTGCGGTGACATCTTGGTCCGCCAAGGGCCAACCGGCTGCAGTCGCTGATTTCCTTGGCACGTTGCCAGCGTCGGAAGTTTCGGATGGAACCAAGATCGCGCTGGTCGCCGCCATGAGCCAAACTGCACCCGAAAAAGCTTGGACTTTGGCCCAAAGCATCGGCGATGAGAGCACTCAGTTCAGGGCGCTGAAAAACGCGTTCTCCCACTTGGTCATTGAGAGCCCGGTGCAGGCGGAGGCGCTGCTGGCCTCATCCAATCTTTCCAATGATACCTCGGGTCGGTTGCAAGATATGCTAGATGCGGTTGTTGGAAAATAAGGTCCGCAGACCGACGCCCCCCAATGAATGATATACCAAGAATGATCCGGGTAATTCCCCACACAGAGACTAAAATGAAAACGCTAAAATACTCCCTATTCCTTCTGACACCGCTGGGTCCATTGTCCGCTGCGGTCATCACCTTCAACGGCCTTACTCCCGACGATCCGCTGACCACAGCGGCACCCGGCTGGACGCTGTCCGAAGCCAATTCCCCGACGGTGCCCATCGCCTACGTTGGTATCCTCAACGGTAGCCCCAGTGGAGCCTTGGGCGGCGAGTTTAGCGACATGGCCGCCGCAAGCACCACCGCGACGCTGACCATGGCCTCCTTGATGACCAACACCGATGTAACGGTAAGCATGGATATGCTGGTCAAGGATAGCACGAACTCTTTTCCGACCCGCGACCAGTTTGGTTTCTCGATCGCAGACGGTTCCGGCGCGGCGATCATGAATTTGAACTTTTTGCCAGTGACCCAGTCATTGACGCCCGGTGCGGATCCGGCCCAGTGGCGCCTATCCTACCTTTTCGCGGGCGGCAGTGAAGTGCTGACAAGCAGCTATTTCAGCGAGCTCCAGCTCAACAGTTTGTCAGTGACCTTCACCAACAATCTCGCCTCCATCCATTTCAACTCGGATGTCTTCACGGGATCTGTTAGTGGATTCGATTCCGCAGTAAACGGCGTGGGTGATCTAGGCTTCAACTGGACTAAGGGCGGTGTCGGAAATGGTGACGACGTGATGTATTTTGACAACCTCAGCGTATTGCCCATACCGGAACCAACGAATGTCCTTCTATCAGGTCTAGGCTCCTTGATTCTGCTTCGCCGCCGCCGCCGCTGATGATGTCATTCACTCGCGCCTAGCTCGTGTTTTGCTAGAAAATGCGATAGTGGCTTAACCGAAGTGCGGGATGGAAACAGTTCACTTGTTGAAGTGGATCTCAATCCCTACTTCCGCCATTCGTCGATCAATGATGCTACGAGCGCGGTCCAGCCGGTCTGGTGGGAAGCGCCAAGGCCCTCGCCGGTGTCGCCGTGGAAATATTCGTGGAAGAGCGGCAGGTCGCGCCAGTGCGGGTCGGTCTGGAATTTCTTTGATGCGCCGTGGATGGCCCGGCGATCCTGATCGTCTCGACCAAACATTTGGATGAGGCGGTTAGAAAATCCCTGCGCCATTTCTTCGAGCGTCACGTCGCCCTGCTCAGGAGGGCTTGCGGGCACGGTGAAGGATTCGCCGTAGGCTTTGCGGAGTTTGCGCAGCGACTCGATCATCATGAAACTCGTCGGCAGCCAGACCGGTCCGCGCCAGTTAGAATTGCCGCCCTTCAATTTCTCCAGTGCCTCGGCTGGTTCGTAACGCACGGTGCTGGATTCGTATTGCACAGGATGTTGCTCGTGAAATTTTGACAGCGAGCGCAGCCCGTAGTCGCTACGGAACTCGGCGGGATTCCACACGAACGACAGCACGCGGCGCATCTGTGTCGGCTCGATGACGGCAAGAACGTGTGTGGTATGGCCGTCCACCTGCATCGTGGTGACGCACGGTTCAACGAGGTCCGGTCGGTTCCGCATGATCCAACAGAAGTTCCGATAAAACTCCGGGAATGGCTTGATCCAGTCCTCTTCTAACCGCTCCACGGCGAATAACGGAATCAAGCCGACGAGCGACCGCACGCGGAATTTGTGGAAACTGCCGTCAGGAAATTCGAGCACGTCGTAAAAGAATCCATCCTTCTCATCCCACAGTTCATAATTTTTGCCGCCTCGATGCTTCATCGCCGCGCCGATGTAGAGGAAGTGCTCGAAGAACTTGGTCGCCAGATTTTCGTAGGCCTTGTTTTCCCTCGCGAGTTCGAGAGCGATGCGCATGAGATTCAGGCAAAACATTCCCATCCAACCGGTCGCGTCGGACTGCTGCAGCGTCGCACCGGAGGCCAGTTTGAGGCTGCGGTCTATGAGCGTGATATTGTCGAGTCCGAGAAAGCCACCTTCGAAAACATTGTTACCCTCGGCGTCCACCTTGTTGACCCACCAGGTAAAATTCACTAACAGTTTGTGAAAACTTTTCTCAAGGAATAGTCGGTCGGGCTTGCCGCTGCGGATGCGGTCCATGTTGAACACGCGCCAGACCGCCCACGCATGGACGGGTGGGTTGAGATCGGAAAATTCCCATTCGTAGGCGGGGATCTGTCCGCTGGGATGCTGGAATTGCTCAAACAGCAGCAGCCAGAGCTGTTCCTTCGCGTATTCCGGGTCCACGAGCGCGAGCGGGACAGCTTGGAATGCCATGTCCCAAGCGGCGAACCATGGGTATTCCCATTTGTCTGGCAGGGTCATCACGCGCATCGAGTTGATGTGCCGCCAGTGGGAATTGCGGATGGTTTTGCGCGAGGCGGGCGGTTTCCAATCGGGATTGTCGCCCTTGAGCCAAGTGTGGACGTTGAAGATGTAGATCTGTTTGGTCCATAGTAGGCCTGCGAGAGCGGTACGCTGGATGTGCTTTTCGTCCACGGTTGCGTTTGCGGGATGAATCGCATTGTAAAACTCATCAGCTTCCGCGCGGCGTTGCGAAACGATCGTGTCCACCTCTGCCAGCGGGTCGCTAAGTTTCTTGTCAGTGAGCCGGAAGCGCAACACCACCGAGCCACCCGCAGGAATTTCCAATTTTTCGTAATGCAAACCCGCCTTCGAACCGGTGTTAGCAAGATTCACACACGCCTCGCCGCCGATGATGTGGCGGTGAAACGCATCCTTCACGAACGGTGTGCGGCTGCGCGCGCCCTCGCCAAACACGCGTTCGCAGTGGGTTTCGTTTTCCGTAAACAGCGGCGTGGCACCGGGTGTGCCGTGAAATTTGAGTGCGCCTAGCTCATACGGAAATGGCAGATGCAAGAGCGGGTCAACGTCCTTCACGCCGACGTCGAGTGTGGTGTGATTGGTGGAATTTTTTCCAAGCGTGATGATGGGCAAGGGTTTGGCGGGCGGAGTCCATCCCCACGTATTGCGAAACCAGAGTTGCGGGATGACGTGGATGCTTGCCGCCTCTGCCGCGCGGTTGCAAATCTCGATGCGGATGCAGGTGTCGTCTGCAGCGCCCTTCGCATATTCGATGAAAATGTCGAAGTAGCGGTCGTGGTCGAAGATGCCGGTGTCGAGTAACTCGAACTCACTTTCCTGTGGTGAGCGCTGCTGATTTTCTGCGATGAGTTGCCCGTAGGGAAATTCCCCTTGCGGATACTTGTAGAGGAACTTGCAGTAGGAATGTGTCGGCGTGGCATCGAGGTGAAAATAGTATTCCTTCACATCCTCGCCGTGGTTCGCCTCGTTCGGCACGAGTCCGAAGAGCCGTTCCTTGAGAATCGGATCGCGCCCGTTCCAGAAGGCCCAGCCGAAGACTAAAAGCTGATAGCGGTCACACCAACCCGCGATGGCGTCCTCGCCCCAGCGATACGCCTTGCTGCGCGCGAGATCGTGCGGGAAGTATCCCCAAGCGTCGCCGTCCGCGCTGTAATCCTCGCGCACCGTGCCCCACGCGCGGTCAGAAACGTAAGTGCCCCACCGCCGCCACGATGGAACGGGTTCCGTCGTGCTCTCAGCCAAGCGATTTTGTTCGGCGGTGGTCACAGAATGTTAGGGAATGGAATTGGGCTTCGTTCACAGAGATCATTGCGGGCAGTCACTTGTAGTCCAGATCTAACGAACCGTCCCAGTGATCGCCTAGATTCTTACCCTCATATCGATCACACCGCACCAAGTAAGATTGGGTCGCTTTGTCATCGGGAAATTCGAAAATTACCTTTTCAAAAAGTGCCTTCGCCTTCGTGAATTCCTTGACGGCATAGAGTTTCGTGGCTTTTTCAAAATCCTCCCTGATAGCGCGTTTCCGTGACTGTAGGATGATAGAGTCGGCATTAAATACTTCATAGAGCTTCACTGGCTCCTTCTTGCCCTTGACCTTCACCTTGTCAATGAACCGGAAGAGAAACTGTGCCGGTTCACTCACACTCCGAAGAACCGCGTCTGATATCAGAAACTCGACTCCGAAATATTTGGTCAATCCCTCGATTCGCGACGCCAGATTCACCGCATCACTGATTACTGTGCTATCCATCCGTCCGTGCTCGCCGATGGTTCCCAGGCGGACCTTGCCTTTGTGCAGGCCAATGCCAATGGTGAGAGGCTTGGCGTGGACCTTCACATGCTCGATATTGTATTCCCGCAGAACCCCCAGCATTTCGATGGCCGCATTCATCGCGTCGTCCACGTTGTCAAAAAGCGCCATGATGGCGTCGCCAATATACTTGTCGATGAAGCCATGGTTATTCCGGATGACCGGACCCATCACATTGAGATAGCCGTTGACGAACTTAAAGTTTTCCTCCGGCGTCATCATTTCCGATAGATCGGTGAATGAGCGGATATCGGAAAACAATACGGTCATTTGTGTTTCAACATTGTCGTTTAATTGGACATCGACGATGCTTTGCCGCTTGAGGTAACGGAGAAAGTCATGTGGGACGAACCGCCCGAACGCGGTGTTGGTCTTGGATAACATGTCGATCGAGGCACGCAGGGCGTTGACCACCAAGAAAATGAGGCCCAGTCCGGTGACCGCCAGGGCAAGCATCACGGCAAGGGTGATGACCCATCCTCTATGCGCCACTTTGTTAGACGCATCCAAGGGCAGGGTCACCGCTCTGACTCCGCGGGTATCACCGACTTTCCAGTCCTTTTTGGGGCTTTCAGGATGGGAGTTATGGCAATCCACACAGGATTGTTGCATTACCATTGCTTGGGCATAACGCAGGGAATACCGGCCTCCGACAGTCTCATATCTTACATAGGGTTTCGTCTTGTCATCGGCGAAGCGGAGCTTGATGAGAGCCGCCGTTTCAAATTCGTCTCGCGGTCCACCGTCCTTGCGGGTAGTGAATGGGTAGTCGCTGTAAATCCGCGTAGTGACTCCCGTAGTGGGATCGGTGAGTGCCTGTGCGAGTTCAATGCTGAAAGTTGTCGGAGTTGGAATGCTTCCTTCTTCCGCGTGGTAATCGCTTGCCGTATTGATTCCATGACTCTTGACGCGTGAGACGACTTTGTTAGAATAATCCGCCTGGACCTGATTGAGTGAATGAATGTAATTCGCAGCGAATTGCTCGGACAACTCTTCATTCATTTTTTTTGAGAGAAATACCATGATTGAGAAGATCATGGACATTCCAATAATCAGCAGAATACCAGTAGAAAGAATCGGATTGCGGTGCAATAACTTGAGCAGTCGTGTCATGACACTGAAAGAGCCTGCGGTCGGACTGGAAGGCGGGGAAAATGGAATTGGTTTCGACTTCCGATCCATTTTCACCGGAACCGATGTGGGGGATTCAAGGATCGGAACTGGAGCTGGACCCGGTGCTGCGACTCGTGAATTCAGAGACGGTGCCTCGACAATTGATGCCGGAGTCAGTGCTTGGGCAGCGGAGTTTTCAGCCACCGAAGTGAGTGGCACTTCAATGTCCGGCGAGGTAATGATTGCCGTGCAATGAGGACAGGGTGCTGACGTGGAAGGAAGGTTTCTGGGAATGAGAATTTTTCCACCGCAATAGGTGCAACGGAAGTCCCTTTGCTCGTTAGAATTCACAACATTTGCCATGGTTATGCTCTTCCATTTTGGAAAATCATGAAATTAATCTCCGGGCTTTGCCGCATGGGTGTTGATTGAAGCTTCAGGAGATTTTAAGGAAGGCGAATTTGGCTGGCTATTATGATAGGTGTGGCATCGGATGCAGCGATCATCAATTCCTCCCTGGGGACTGTGACATTCCACACAAGTCTTGATAGACGGTAAATTAAGATCGCTCGTGAGCTTACTAGTCATTACTTTGTGGCAATCTAGGCAGGCTAGACCCTTCTGATGCATGTCATGATTGAATTTTCCCAGCACCATCCACCGATCGGGGGTTGAGACCTTCTTGATTGCAGGAGTCGCATTATCACTTTCGGGTTCAGAAACGTTATGGCATGTAGCACAACCTGCAAAGGGCGCTCGGAGGCCACCGGGGATCTCTCCCTTCATATCGGCGAAAAATACCGCACGTTCTAGATTCTCACCCGATTGGTATAACTTCTCGATGCCCACCTTTTTTTCCTTAACGTAGCCATTGAGGTCGTCCCGACTGGTAATACCTTCATGGCTGCGGCCATATTCCTCATATTGAATATTGAGGCTGCGGAGGAAGGCGCGAACATAGTAAGGATCGCCGTGCGGCAGATAGATCCCGGGCTTTTTCCCGTCAGTAGGTGTATTCGGATCGAACTGAAGAGTATGGCATTCCACACAATGCTTTTCGTAGGAGATTGGGCGTTGGTATTCGCCCCTGCCGTCGCGCTCGTGGCAATCGCGGCAATTCAAAACTCTCGGGATTTTACCCGTGCGCAGGTGGACCTCATGATTGAACTTCAATGAGTTTTCATCGCGAACTCCGTCCCGAATTTGGCGGAACTCAGGGTGATCGGTAGCAAACGCGGTAATGACTCCGGTATAACCACTATCCGGGCGTGTGCGCGGTTGAACCTTTAAGCTCGCACTGGATCCGAAGGACGGAAAAGCGTGTGGGTCAGTAGTCGTTCCCATTTCCCGTGCTGCGGCCATGAGGTCGGCGGAACCATGGCATGTCATGCAATACGTGCTGTCCACCTGAGGAATAAACCCGCGGTTTTCATGTTCCTTGTGGCATTCGTGGCACGCGAATTCGGTGGCGATATTCGGCTGGTGAAACTTTTTACCAGCGTGACAGGACGAGCAGTTCACATCCATCGCCGAGCTTTCCAGCGGTCCTTTCTTTATCAACTCAGCAGGAGCCAGTCCGTGCACTAACGAATCAAAAGCCTTGGAGTGCCAAGAGTCGAGACCCTGCCTAGGACTTCCGTGACAGGCGGAGCAACTGTTAGTATTGCCGCCTGATTGCTTCGTGTGGATGTCCGCGAAAGTAGCGCTTGCGTGAACGTTCGATAGCGGTCCTGGATTGATGAATGATTTCCAACAATCCCGACTAATGCCCACAAACAGAATGAGAAAACTGGTAATGATCGTGAACGCGACCACACGATTTCGGATGGAACGAAGGCTTCTGCGCGGTTGGCATTTGGGAATCGCGTTGCAGCAGGTTCCGTTTGGAAACGGGCCGCTCTCGCACTTGCCACCGCCGGATTTCGGGCGGGTACACGTCCAGTGTCCCTTCACCTCTCCCGGCTTCACTTCCAAGCGGGGCGAACATTCGTAAGTGGCCCTGCACACGCCCTTGGGTGAAGGCCCAATCCGGCAAGGGCACCCTTTGCAGAGATGCCCGCATTCCCAATTGAGGTTGGGGCGAACATACTCTTTCGAGGGAAATATCGAGGAATGTTGGCTGGATTTCATGAGGCGGCCGCGGAAAAGGCGTGAACAAGGATGATGTGCAGCACACTAAAGATCAGCAACGAGTAGCTGAGTGGAATATGCACAAACAGCCACAGTCGCAGAGCGGACTGTAAGGAATATTGGTAATCAAGCATGTGCTTTCGGGCGACGAGATCCCTTAGCTTATCCAACATTTCACGCTCGCCCTTTTTGGCATATCTCTGCACTTCATCAAATTGCGAGACGTGAGCGGCCTGCGGGGCGCGTGATTGCCGTAGATGCGCCCAGCGGTTGCACGACTTGGTGAAAAACATCCCGAGCTTTTTCGAATAAAATTCCGCGATGACAGGAGACGTTTGCCCATCCACGCCTTCCGAAACAAGTGCTTCGGCTTCTCTACGCAGGTTTACCCGAACGTAGGGGATGCGCTCAAATGGGGTTTCGTATCCGGCAACGGTGAGCATCCGTGGGAACGCGCGGCTGATCCATAAACCGAGCACTCCTGTCAAAAACACAACCACATAGCACCAAGCGAGAATCTGATGAAAGGTCCCTGCGGGCCATGACCATCCGATATGCACGAAAAATAACACGCCCGAGAATACTCCCACGTAGAGATGCAGTTGCAACCAGAAGCTAGTACTGCCGATGCGCAGGAATGGAACCCGCTTACGAAGGTTGAAAAATGTTAGAAATAACATCACTGCAAACAACAGCCATCCACTCAGATAGGGATGGCGCGGATACATAGGAGCGTATTTGATGGATGCTGCTAGCAATGCTATGATTGCCAGAGTGGTTACCACCGCGCTACCGAACCTCCTGCGGGAGAATACTATTTCCTTTTTAGCCACTGGGTGAGGGAAGTTACCTGGGTTAGATCCGTCCGGCTGAGGGCATCGTGCGGGCAAGCGTTCTGACAGGCGGGACCACTCACTTGCTCGACACACAGGTCACATTTGGTTGCTTTGAAAATAGGTTGATACTCCTCATCCACCAGAAACTCGCCCTCGGTTGATCTGACTTCGACCATCCGGATCGAATCATAGGGGCAATTCGCGGCACAGGTGCCGCATCCGATACAAGTGGCCGGATTGATCACAACTTCTCCGCCGAAGCTTGTCCGGTGAATCGCACCTGTCGGGCAGCCGATCATACAAACCGGGTCGATGCAGTGCATACAGGCGTTTGCGATCATCAGATTGTCAATCATCGGTCCATGCCGCAGGAAGCGTGGGTTGCCGTCGTGGGTTGATGCACACGCACGCACACAATCGTCGCATCGGGTGCATCGGTCCATATCAATGACCATTGACTTCGTGCCATTGAAAAAACGGTGCTCCGCCATGAACTCCATGAGGCTGGCTGATGGCGCGTCACCATTTATATCCGAAGGGGGGACCGGCGATTTCGAGATACCAACGGGACTGGATGGGAAGTCGGTTTCCGATAATCCCCGGTTCGCGTATTTTTCCAGCGAAGCGGTTGGGATGAAAATCAGGTAAGCGTAACCCAACGAGCGAAGGGTGTACAGAGACTGCATCTCGTATTCGGGATTTTTCCAGTGGGTCGCGATTTCTTCATAACCGAACGCACTGCCCGCTCCGATGTAATTCAAGGTCCGTTCACCATTGCCGTATTTCTGGCTCACTCGGCAGAATCCGGCGCTGATCATATAAATTCCATTGCTATATTCTCCTTCCCTGACGATGACAGGCTCGTTTGCGGCTATCGCTTGGTCCCCGTCTTTAGCCAGCCTGATGTAGGAGCCGGACCAGTTGTATTCACCATAATTTTCTAACTGAGCTTCTTTACACAATTGCACTTGCTCGGACTCATCCAAGTGACTGAAAAGTGGGTGATGCCTTAGAAAAGTTTTCAGAGAGTTTTCTCTGTATATTTTATCGATCTGCTTCTTCAACGCGGAATCAAAGCGCATGATGTCCCGCAGCCCTTCCCAACTGAATTCCAGTAACCGGGCCTGTTTGGTAGAGGCCACCACCGTGGCGGTTCTTGGCATGCGGCTGAGCGCCGAAATTTCCCCGAACAACTGTCCTTTTTTCAGAGCGACAGTTTTTGCATCGGAAACAATCTGTGGATAATCCTGTAGATAGATGGAACCGCTTTTCTTGTTGATGGAACCTTTAATATTGTCACTCGCACGGGGAGATTTTTTGCTCCATCCCTCGGGTTCCGGGTTGTTGTTCCACAATTGAGCGAAGCGCGCGATGAAGCTTTTTTTGATCCTTGGTGCGCGGCCCAGAAGCTGGGGATCGATGTCCGGACGCAGGATCACATCGACCTCGCCCTCCAGCACTAAGAAGGCCGAGGTTCCGTAATCGTCCTTCCGCAGGACGATTTCCCCTGCGGCGTATTCGCGCACGGCCGTGTCTGCGCGCAAAATTCCTCGCAGCGGAGTGCTTGCAGGAAACGCGGTCTCATCCATGCTGGCGAAGGGTTCCGTTGCCATGAGCATGTCCAGCGTGGCATCGCTCATCGCGGGATCTAGCGGATCATCCCACCGCTTCGGGCGGGCCGCTTGGCGAGTGATGCTTGCCAAATTGTTATCGGATTTTGCCATATTACGCGGTTTAGGCATCAATCACCATTTTCCCTCTGGGTCGGCTGATGCAGCTAAGGCAGGTGCCATCTTCGGGGGCAGAGCCTGGTTCGAGAATGTATTCCACATCGCCTTGTTTGATGGCCACAAGACAAGATCCGCAACTGCCCGCGCGACACCCTCCTTCAATGGTGGTAATGCCGTTTTTTTCGGCAAATTCAAGGAGGTTTGCCATTTCGGAATCCCAAGGCACTGTTTTTCCTGAACGGGCAAACTCGATCGGTATCACCGCTTGATCGCCCGTCTCGGATTTAGCCTTGGGCTCTTGCGGCCCGCTTTTGACTGTTGCTGGGCCAAAAGCTTCAAATTTCACATCCTTCTTAGGCACTCCCCAGTCGTACAGGCCGTTTACGAGGGTTTCCATAAATGGCCCTGGTCCGCAAAGATAGTATTCGTAGTTACTTGAAGGCAAAATCTCCTTCATTAAATCATTCGTGACGCGGCCTTCATGGTGATAGGTCTCGCCTCGCACATCTTTATCGAGCGGGCGGCTGTAACAGATATGGAGCCGCATGTTAGGATTGGCCTTTTGCAATTCGATGACCTCGTCACGGAACATGTGATCAACGCTGTTGCGGCAGCCGAAGAAAAAGTAGATTTCCCGATTATCTTTAATATGGGTCAACAGGCGGGATATTGCCAGCATAGGCGTAATGCCTATGCCGCCAGATATGAGAACTACCGGGCGATCAACCTCAACATCAAGAAAGAACCGACCGCTGGGAGCTTTCACGTCGAGGATGTCACCCTCCTTCACATGATCACTGAAGTAACTGGAAACAATACCCGGCGGAATACCGGCGTCGTTCGTCGGTGGCAATGCACGCTTGATCGTCACTCGATAGTGGTCGTCACTCAGGGCACCGTCCGAAAGTGAATAGCAACGGACCAAAGGCTTTCCCGCATTTGGGGGGTGCAGTTCAAAAGTTAGATACTGACCGGGTTTGAACGGCGGCAGCGGCCTACCGTTATGTGGAGTGAGGTAGAATGAATAGGTGTCTTCGCACTCTTCCACTTTTTTGGAAACGGTGAATTTGCGGTATCCGTTCCAGGCTGATTCGGGTGCCGCCTGCGCCTTCAGGTTCAGAATTTCAATTTTTTTATTTAGCGCGTCGAGCTCGAGTCGGCTCCGTTTCGCCTCGAAGCGATACCTGGCAGCAACCGTCCACCATTGGGTAGCGACGTATCCTAACATGAAAACGCCACCGGTCAGCCCAATCGTAAGAAGAGGGCTCGAAAGTGCCGAACGTAACAAAATTTCGTAATTCACATGATCAATGCTATGGATGAATTTTTGAAAGGCATTAGGAGGTCGTTAGGGCGGGTGGGGCGATGCGTTCGCGGCGCTTTTCTGAAACGGAAATTTCGAATCAACCAACATCAGGGACCACCCTATTGATCGGCAGCCCCGGGCACAAGCCGGGAACGAAGATTTCTAAAATTTATTCCAGGGGCCGTGTGGAATGGTCCGGAACGGACTGCTGATGAGGAAAGCGGGCGCCTGCCTAGGAATCTGATATATTAGCTTGCCACATCACCTCTGGAGTTCTTAAAAATCAGCTTGAGTGAGGAAGGATCAATCATTCTTAACTGTTATGATCTCGGTCGGCCTCTCGCAGATCGGTGCAGGGGAGCCATTGGACACGGCAAAGGTGTTAAGCTTCCAGACTTGTATGACAAGCGGTTGCCATGGTGGGGCAGGGCTTGATCGCGGTGCCTACAACATTTGGAGGAATTATGATCCGCATTTCGACGCCTCCGCCACTCTGACCAATGGACGCTCCAGTGCGATGGCCAGACAGCTAGGGATAGAAAATGCGGCTAAATCGAAGAGCTGCACGGTCTGCCATTCCCCGATGTCCCAGGTGCCGCCATCCCGACTCGCCGAGCCTCCGGAAGGGCATCAAGTTGATAGCGGTGTCTCCTGCGCCAATTGCCATGGTCCGGCGGAAAACTGGCTGCTTTCACATACCCGCCCGGATTACCCGAAAGACGCGCTTGCGCGGTTAGGCATGAGGCAATTGGGCAGCGCCTACCAGCGGGCTAACAATTGTGTCGCCTGTCACCAGAATCTGAGCGACGAACTCGTTCGTGTGAAACACCCGCCGTTGATCTTCGACCTCGATGGCCTGCTGGTCGCCGAGCCCAAGCATTGGCGCGAAGGGGACGGGTTTTCCGCCGCTAAAACGTGGCTGGTGGGACAGGCCGTGGCATTGCGCGAGACTGCGGCGCAAGCCGCTCGTGAGCCAGGCGAACGCAGGACCGCCGAAATCGAGGGCATCCGGGCATTGTTGAAGGTCACGGGGGCGGGCTGGGACGACTCGGGTAAAGATCTGATTCGCGCGGCGGACGAGTTTGCAAAGCGAGTTTCCGGCGCACCGATGAATCCTGAACAAAGCCGCGCGATCTTGTTCAAGCTGCTAGGTGACCGGACTCCATTTCAATCCGAGGCGTTCAGCGGGGTTGCTCAGGAATATCGCTCATGGTCCATCGGTTATTATGCCGAGCGACTGACCTTGGCGATTGATCGTCTGAACCAGTCCCTGGTCGCATCCGGACAGCAAGGATTAGTCGCAAAGGAGCTTCTCGACCCGCTGTTCGATGCTGCGAAACCGCCTGAGAGTTTTGACGCCGTCACGGCGGCTGAGTTCGTTAGAAAACTTGATCGAGTGTTAAAATCGGCGCAGGGCCGATGATCCTGAATCCATGGAATTAAACCAATGAGAGGCGGATTTTTCAAAACAGCCAGTCGTCTTCTGGTCGCCTCGTCCAGCGTCTTGCTAACGACTTGTTATGAACCGCCGCACAAGCGGACGCCGGAATGGGATCTGGCTAAAGGCGAGAAACGTCCTGATCGACTGACCGCACAGCAAGCTCCGGCCAACTCCACGCCGGAAAGCCCCGCCTCGTTCTCTCCCGATCCGAGTTTGAATCCCCCGCCTGAACCCCGCTTGCCTGTCCTTGAGATCAAGGAGGAGACCACCATCGATAAGGAATCCTTGCTGCCGCCGGACCACTTTAACCCCGATCCTGGAATGGGGGCGGATGACAGGGAAAAAAAGGTGGAGCCAAGAAAGTCTGCTGCTCTCGCCGGTCAAACCGAAAAACCTTCGGGAATCGGCCGATTCTTCAAAGACGATCCCGGTTTAAACGATGATCGCTTTTTCAGGCGAGACGCGGGTGTCCCACAGGAATTTCCCAAGTTCACTGCGGAAATCCCCCATGATTTACAACTGCCGCGTCAGGGCTTGGAGCAGCGTCGGGTCGAGGCCGAACTGGTGCAAGGAGCAGAGCCGGGGGATCGTTACGAACCGGCCATTGGAGAACCGTTAGTGCTGCCGAGAAAAGGCGTCCGCTATGAGGAACACATTTCCGAGAACTGGCATGCGGGTCATTACGACCCCTCTGACGTTCCTCCCAACGCCACTGCGGTTGAGGACCGGTACCGGATCGCGACGGGAGTGTGGAATCGTTATCTGGATGACAATGTCGCTGAAACTCCCTATGCGAGAAAGACTCCCTACCTTTGGCACCCTTACTATCAGAGCGTCCTCAAAGGGGATGTTCCGGTCATCGGGCAGGATATTTTCGCTTCGCTGACCCTACAACAAAACACGGCCATTGAGGCACACGAAATCCCCATACCTTCTGGCGTTAGCTCGGCGCGGCCAGCGAGTTCGGAATTTTTCGGCAGAGGTGACCAGACCATCATCAATACCAACACCAGCCTGATGGTCGATCTCTTCAAAGGCGAAACCTCGTTCAAGCCGACGGAGTTCCTGTTCCGTATCCAGCCCGTTTTCAATACCAACTACATCTCAGGATATGAGGCGAACGTCGTCTCGCCGGACCCGCGCGGCAGTCACTCATCAAACGGGAGTTTCACGGGCAATCCCGAGATCAATAAGCCCGGCGATATCGACCCCTTCTTTCCCGCCCACGGCGACTTGCATGACACGAGAGCAACCGAGCGATTCGAGAACTATGTAGGCCTACAGCAGTTCTTTTTCGAATCGCACCTGCTAGATCTATCTGAAAATTACGATTTCGCAGCCTTGCGGGTCGGCACCCAGACCTTCAACGCGGATTTCCGCGGGCATGTATTTGTCGAATCGAACTGGGGATACCGGCTGTTCGGCAACCTGCAGAAAAACCGCATTCAATACAATCTGGCGTTTTTCGATCTCTTCGAGAAAGAGTCTTTTTCTGACCTGAACACCTTCGATGACCGCAACCAGAATGTTTTCGTTGCTAACATCTATTGTCAGGATTTTCTAACCGAAGGCTACACCGCCCAGCTTAATTTTTTGGCCAATTGGGACAATGGGAGCGATAGCGGGCTAACTTATGACAGCGCGGGAAACATCGTCCGCCCCTCACCCATTGGCACGGTGGCTCCACACGATCTCCAAGCCTACTATCTGGGCTGGAATGGCGAAGGCCACATCGGTCGTGTGAACATCAGCCATTCGCTCTATCATGCGTTTGGCCAAGACGATTTGAATGGGGTTGCTGGGCGCTCCGTGGACATCAACGCGTGGATGGCGGCCTTGGAGGTGTCGGTGGATACCGATTGGATGCGTCATAAATTCACTCTGTTCTGGGGATCCGGCGACGACGATGCGACCGACGGCACCGCGACCGGGTGGGACGCCATCGTGGACAATCCTAACTTTATCGGCCCCTTCAGCTATTGGCAGGGGCAGGGGATGAACTTGGCCGGAACAGCGGTGGCCTTGAAGCAGCGCCTGAGCCTGATTCCCGACCTCAGCTCCAACAAGTTTCTCGGTCAGTCCAATTTCGATAATCCCGGCATCTTCATCGCCGGACTTGGCGAAGAATGGGAGCTCACACCGCGCTTGCGGGCTTTCGCAAACTTGAATTATCTTTTGTTTATGGACACAAACTCCATCGCCACCTCGCTCCTCACGAACGAAATTGATAGAGAAATCGGCTGGGATCTCAGCTTCGGGGTGGAATATAGACCTTTCCTAACGGACAACGTGAAACTTAGCGGGGGGCTGGGCATGTTGTTCCCCGGAGCAGGTTTTAAAGATATCTACCGCACGTCATCTACCAGCGTGGCAGGGTACACCTCTTCAAATTCCCAAGGTGTGGGCGACGTATTATACAGCGGATTTATCTCGGCAACCCTGACTTTCTAACAATGATTAGGCTCACGATTCATCGAAGTATCGCCTGCGTCCTGGCCGCTGGCGGAATGGCCCTGTCATGCTATTCCCAAGAGGCGGCGACGGGTCATGGTAGCCTCTTCGGTCCACCGATCGCCGTTACAGATTCTTCGGCATCTAACGGTGCGGCGATCCCGAAAGCCAACAAGTTCGACCAATCCAAAGCGGCAGTGATGTTGAAAAGCCGCGGCTGCTTGGGCTGTCATGAGAACTCGCAAGATCCGCATGGCAGCGAGTTTGTCCGCCTCGGATGCACGGACTGCCACGGTGGCGATGCCACCCCAGGTCTAACAATGCGCCAGGCTCACCCGGTACCGCGCAACCCCGTTTTCTTCGAAAGCTCCGCGAATCCAAGCGCCAGCGATGTGTTGCTCAACCACGAATCTCCAGAGTTTATCCAATTCATCAATCCGGGAGACCTGCGAGTCGCTAAGAAAACCTGTGGTGACTGCCATGCGGAGTCCGTCGATCATGTCAATCACAGCATGATGCGCCATGGTGCGATGTTGTGGGGCGCGGCAGCCTATAACAACGGGGCATACCCGCTGAAAGATTCGATCTTCGGCCAAGCCTACGGTGCCAACGGGGTTCCTCTGGCTCTCCAAAGCCCCATCAAGGTCACGCCGGAAATGCAGAGAACCATGGGTATCGTGCAGGAGATATTTCCGCTACCCCGCTTCAACGTCGGGCAGACAGGAAATATCTTCCGGATCTTTGAAAAAGGCGGAACCAAGCTGGCAGAACTTGGCAACCCCGATCCCGCCGAACCACCCGGCAAGCCTTTCCGGCGATTGGGAGAACGAGGACTCGGGACCCTTTCAAGGGTCGATCCGGTGGTCATCGGTGCCCAGAAGACCCGCCTCCACGACCCGTTGTTAGATTTCTTCGGATCAAACAACAGGGCGGGCGATTATCGTTCCAGCGGTTGCACTGCATGCCACGTCATTTATGCAAATGACCGGTCTCCCTCAAACTCTGGCTGGTATAGCGCCTATGGCAATCAAGGCCTGTCCTTCAATCCGGACCCGATGATTTCCAAGAATGAGAAAGGCCATCCTATCGCTCATAGGTTTACCCGAAGCATCCCATCCAGCCAATGCATGTCGTGCCACATGCATCAGGGCAACCTATTCGTGAACCCCTTCCTTGGATACACCTGGTGGGATCAGGAATCGGATGGCGAGTTCATGTATCCGAAGGAGCAACACAATCCCAGCGATGAGGAGATGGTGAAATCGCTGCGTGCAAATCCCGAAGCCGCGGCCGCGCGAGGTCTGTGGGGCGATGTCAATTTTCTGGAGAAAACCGCCGAATTGAATCCCAAGCTCAACGAAACCCAGTTCGCAGACTACCACGGTCACGGCTGGGTGTTCCGCGCCGTGTTTAAAAAAGATCGCGAAGGGAATTTGCTGACCTTGAAGGATGAGAAAATTTCTTTCGACGACAAAGACAAGTTCAAGAAGGCAGTACATCTGAAAGACATCCACCTCGCCCGCGGAATGCAGTGCGTGGATTGCCATTTCCTCAATGATTCCCACGGCAACGGATTACTCAGCGTCGAGCCAAGGGCGGCGACGGCGATCACTTGTGTGGATTGCCACGGAACCGTTAGTTCACACACCACCCTCCTCACTTCGGGCAAGGGCGGCACGCTTTCGGAGGACGGAAAAGTGGAGCCCGTGAACCTGCGAGAAAGTAATACCCCGTTCGGACCCCGCTTCTCTTGGAGCGCGGATGGCAAGCGGCTGATGCAGCAGTCATCGATGGAGCAAAACCTCCAGTGGGAAGTGGTGCAGACGCTCGATACGATTAATCCCGATGATAAAGAGCACTACAACATCATGAGCGCTTACGCCAAGACCTTGAAGCGCGACGGAAAAAACTGGGGCGCTGTCCCCGCTGATCCGAAGAAATGTGCCAAGGATCTCGCCCACAGCAATGAGGCCATGGATTGTCAGACCTGCCACACGTCATGGGCTACCAGTTGTTTTGGCTGCCACATGCCCATGGAGGCGGACGTTAAAATGGCATCTAACAAATTTGAGGGAACCACTTCCCGAAATTTCAGCTCGTATAATCCTCAAGTGGTTCGCGACGACGTTTTCATGCTGGGCAAGGACAGTACGGCGAAGGGCAACCGACTGGCCGTGTTGCGCTCGTCGAGCGCCGTGGTGGTCGGCTCCCAAGGGGCTAACCGTGAACAATTCTACAGCCAGCAGCAGACAGTCTCCGCCGAGGGATATTCGGGCCAGGCCTTCAACCCCCATTTTGCGCATACCACCAGCGGCGTTGGCACGACGAAAAACTGCACGGACTGCCACGTCTCGGAGGCCAACGACAACAACGCGATCATGACGCAGCTCCTCGGATTCGGCACGGGGACGGTCAACTTCTTCGGGAGATATGGCTATGTCGGAACCGAAGATCATGGACTTTACGGTGTCGCATGGACCGAGCGCACCGAGCCCCAAGCAGCGATTGGCAGCCACCTGCATCGGCTCGCTTACCCGGACAACTATAAGGAACACCTGGCTAACAAGTCGCTGTTGAAAACCGCCTATGAACATCACGCCAAGGGCGGCGTGCTCGACTTGCAGGTTCGCGGTGAATATCTCTACGCCGCCCTGGGGAAAAATGGCTTCGGTGTTTTCGATGTCGCGGATATCGACAACAAAAATTTCTCCGAACGCATCACCAGCTCTCCGGTCTCACCCTTCGGGCAGGACACGTTTATCAAAACCGCCAACGCCACCTCCGTAACCCTGCCGAGCACCTTGATCAACGATCCCAATCGCAATCGGCTGCCACAGAACGAGGAAAAACTGATCGCCGCTTACCATGGCTACGCGTTCGTGACCGATCTCGAGGAAGGCCTCATCGTGGTGGATGTGGCTACTCTGTTAGATGGTAATCCTGCAAACAATTTCATCAAACGAGCCGCCACTTTCAATCCCGACGGAGCACTTAATGGCGCCCGTCATGCGTGGATGGCCGGACAGTGGCTTTATATCACCACCTCACGCGGACTTGCCGTGATCGATGCATCCAACCCGAAGCTCCCCGTATTTGCTGGGGGATATTCAGGCCCATTCCTGCATGGCGCCCGGCAATCGACCGTGCAGTGGCACTACTGCTTTGTTACCGATGAGAACGGCGTGAAAGTATTCGACGTTTCCAATCCCGCGAAACCCATCCCCATTTCTGGCCCATCCATTTCACTGGGCCATGCCGGAGGCTTGTATGTCGCGCGAACGTATCTCTATGTTGCGGATGGTTCCGACGGCCTAGCGATCATCGATGTTAAAAATCCGGAAGATCCCCATGTTCTCACTCATTTTACTGCGAATGGACAGCTAACGGACGTGCGTGATGTGCAAATCGGCTCGGTGAGCGCCTCAATGTATGCGCTCGTTGCAGATGGGCGCAATGGCATGCGTGTCCTGCAACTGATCTCACCCGAGAACGTGCCGGGACACATGGGCTTCTCGCCCAAGCCCGAGCCGAAACTCATCGCCACCTACCCGACCGAAGGAGCCGCCGTCTCCATTTCCCGCGGCCTCGACCGCGACCGCGCCGTGGACGAAAGCGGCAACCAAACCGCAGTTTTCGGCCGCCGTGGCTCCGGCCCGCTCAATATCGAGGAAATGAAAGCCTTCTTCCGCAAACCCACCGCAGGAGAGCAGGGGATCCGCAACGGCCCGATCTACAAAGTTTCCGATGTCAAACATGGCAAAGATGACACACTCCTCGACACATTTGGAAAAAACCTCACGCCCTCCCTCCAATTCACCCTCCCAAAATCCGCCCAACCCGAAACCCCACCTCCCTATCGAGGCCGCCTGAGACAAAGAAGGGAACCCGAGGGGATGCAACGGTGAAGCCGCCTCGTGCCTGCTTGATGTGAATGCGTGAGCTACGACCCCCTTCTCTCTGAAAAACGACTTCCCATGAGCGCCCATCCGATTCTTCCCTCCGGTTACGGCGACTGGCTGAAAAGCCTCAAATCCCGGATCGCCTCCGCCCGCCAGCGGGCCGCGCTCGCGGTCAATCAGGAGCTCGTCACGCTCTATCATTTCATCGGCAAAGACATCCTCCAGCGGCAGGCCAACGAGGGCTGGGGAGCCAAAGTCATCCAGCGCCTGTCGTCGGATCTCGGCGAGGCGTTCCCGGATATGAAGGGGTTTTCGACCCGGAACCTCAAATACATGAAGTTTTTCGCGGAGTATTGCCCGGCGCTCCAATTTGGGCAACAGCCTGCTGCCCAATTGCCGTGGTTCCACATTGTCAGCCTGCTGACGAAGGTTTCCGACCCCGCCGCACGCGAATAGTATGCCATTCACGCCGTCAGCGAAGGCTGGTCCCGCCCGACTCTCGACAGCCACATCAAAAGCCAGCTTCACCTCCGGCAAGGCGGGGCCGTCACCAATTTCGAGCGGCACCTGCCCGCGCCGCAGGCCCAACTCGCCGCCGCCGCGTTGAAAGATCCCTACCTCTTCGATTTCCTCGGCCTCGGCGATGATGCCCATGAGCGCGACATCAAAACCCGCTCATCCGTCACATCACCCGCTTCCTCTTGGAACTCGGCGCGGGCTTCGCGTTCCTCGGCCGGCAGTTCCGCATCGAAGTCGGTGGCGACGAGTTCTTCATGGACCTCCTGTTCTATCATACCCGGCTGAAATGCCATGTCGTCGTGGAACTCAAGGCCGACGCCTTCAAACCCGGCCACGCCGGCCAGCTCAACTTCTACCTCGCCGCCGTGGACGCCCAGATCAAGGCACCCGATGACAACCCCACCATCGGCCTGCTCCTCTGCAAGACCCGCAACCACCTCGTCGCCGAATACGCGCTCTCCAGCATCGGCAAACCCATCGGCATCGCCGAA
>JANYFB010000249.1 GCA_025362955.1 Akkermansiaceae bacterium | reverse complement strand
GATCTCAAATCCGCTGCGGCGCTGCGGGCGCTGGTGGGTGGATCGGGAACGAAGGTGAAATCGTCGTCTTGGGCGGGGGCGAGGAGGGCTTCCGCTGCTTCGGTATTCAACGTGAGTGTGACAGGTTCCGGGGGACTCACGGCATAATCGTCGGGCGCGGAGATTGCCGCCGATGACGCGCTGTTGGATTGGAGGCGTCGCGGGATTTGATCGACCGATTCGAGGTTGGTGATGGTGGCGGATTCGGGCGCGGCTTTGAGTTCCTCGAATTTTCTAGCAGTCGTTAGAACGCGGGTTTCAAATGAGCCGATGGCATTGTTATATTGCTCCACGGCATTTCCTAGCGAACGTCCGAGCTTGGCGAAATGATCGGTGAGTTTTCCCAAGCGTTCGTGAAGCGTGCGTCCTAACAGCGAGATTTCACGCGCGTTTTCCGCGATGGATTCCTGACGCCAGCCGTAGGAAACGGCGCGCAGCAGGGCGATGAGCGTCGTGGGGGTGGCGAGGATGACTCCTTGATCCACGCCCTTTTCGATCAGTCCTGGGTCGCTTTGAAGCGCGGCGGAGAAGAAGGATTCGCTCGGCAGGAAAAGGACGGTGAACTCGGGGGTTTGGGCGAACTGCGCCGTGTAGTTTTTCGAGGAAAGCTGCTGGATGTGCGTGCGGACTTGGCGGGCGTGGCGATGGAGGGCTTCCTCGCGGACGGTGTCATCATTCGCCTCCAACGCATCGAGATAGGCATCCATCGGAGTCTTGGAATCGACGACAATGGTCTTTCCTCCCGGCAATTTAACAATGAGATCCGGGCGGAGTTTTTTCCCTTCATCGGTGGTGGCACTGTGCTGGGTTTCAAAATCGCAATGTTCCTGCATTCCGGCGAGTTCGACGACGCGGCGGAGTTGCATTTCCCCCCATTGGCCGCGGCCGGTGGGTTGACGAAGAGCTTTGACGAGCGAGGCGGTTTCGCGCTGGAGGCCGAGTTGGCCTTCGCCGAGGGCGCGGACCTGCTCTCGCAGTTCGGAGTAAGCGCCTTCGCGGGATTTCTCGATTTCGCCGATGCGGAGCTCGAATTTTCCTAACGACTCGGTGACAGGTCTAACAAGTGTTTCGATGGCGACTTTGCGTTTTTCGATTTCGCCCTTAGCTTCCTCGGTCTGGGTGGCGAGTGAAGATTTCGCGAGTTGGAGAAATTGCTCGGACGAGGAGCGCAGGGCATCTGCGGAGAGGGCCTTGAAGGTGTCCGAGAGCTTGATTTCCGCGCGTTCGAGGAGGGCCTGTTTTTCCGTGGCGGCTTTGATCTCGCTATCGAGGCGGGAGCGAATTTCAGTAAGCTGGTTGCGGAATGTCTGGGCCTCCTGCTCGTTGCGCTCGGACTCAGAGGAGGATTGGGCGAGGCGGGCTTCGATCTCTGCGGCGCGGCGTTCCTCGGATTTCAAGCGCTCGGCGGCGGCGGCAATTTTTCCCGAGGCGGCGAGACGAGTGAACAGCCAGCCAAAGAAAAGCCCGGCGAGCGTGGCGATGATTTGCGGGAGATAGGGTGCGAGTTCTGGAGGCATCGTGGTTTTGTCCTTGCGGGTGGCGGCTGGCTTGGTTTCGTAGAGCCGTCGCTGATTTCATTCTTCGTAACGAATGCCCCGGCGATACGCAAACCAAACTCCTCAACTCCCATGGCTCACACACTTCCCGCTCTCGGGTACGCATACGATGCGCTCGAACCCCACATCGACGCTCGTACGATGGAAATCCATCATTCCAAGCATCACCAAGCCTACATCACCAATCTCAATAACGCCCTCGCCGGAAAACCTGATTTGGAGGCGAAATCCCTCTGTGAACTCATCGCAGATCTCGCCTCAGTGCCCGACGACATCCGTGGCGCGGTTCGCAACAACGGCGGCGGCCATGCCAACCACAGCTTTTTCTGGCAAGTCATCGCTCCCGGCGGTGCTAATGCTCCTTCCGGCGATCTAGCAGCCGCTATCGACACCGCGTTCGGCTCGTTCGATGCGTTTAAGGAAGCGTTTGCCAAGGCAGGTGCCACCCGTTTCGGCTCCGGCTGGGCATGGCTATGCAAAAAGGCTGACGGCTCGCTCGCAGTGTGCTCCACCGCTAACCAGGATTGCCCCTGCATGGGGGAAACTGTTGCAAGCTGCGGTGGCAAGCCGATCCTCGGTCTTGATGTGTGGGAGCACGCCTACTACCTCAACTATCAGAACCGTCGTCCCGATTACATCGCCGCATTCTGGAATGTGGTGAACTGGGATGTCGTCGCTGAAAATTTTGCTGCCTGAGCCGCAGTTCACCAAAGTTTGCCCGTTTTTCACTGAGCGGTTCATTCTATCTTGTCATCGCCCGGCTTTGTATGGCAAAGCAAGGTATGACGACGCGGGAAGAAGCGGCAGAGCAATTGCGGGTAATTCGTGCGGTGATGGAACGGGCGACGATTTTTCGGGCCTTGTCCGGAGAAACCGCGCTCATCGGCGGAGCGGCGGCCCTTGCGGCGGCTTGGCGTTCGGAGGGTAAACACGCTTGGGCTTGGGCTGCTTGGTGGTTGGGCGGTTTGGCGGTGGTGTTGGCCTTCAACGTGTTTCAGATTTTTCGGTTGAAAATGATACACAAGCGCCCGTTCTGGAGTTCGGGGCTGCGAGTGGCGCTGCGGGGGGTGATGCCGTCGCTCATTGCGGGGGGATTTCTAGGGCTGATCTTTGTCCGAGGTGATCAGGATCGGGCGGCGGCTTGTGTATGGATCCTGCATTACGGCCTCGCATTACTCGCCATTCGCGAGTTCGCGCCGAAGTCGATGGTCTGGCTTGGATGGGCGTTCGTCGTCTTCGGGGTGGGTAGTTTAGCTGGGGTCAGTTCCGTCGTCGAGATGCCTACGAACTGGATGCAGCATTTGAACGGCGCACGGTTGATGGCCATCGCTTTCGGGGGCTTTCACTTGATTTATGGCGCGATGATCGTGACGACCGGCCATCGTGAAGACTCTTCCGCATGATCGATTTTTCCCAACTGGACCGGACGATTCACGAGAAGGGGCGGCTGTCGATCATGACATTGCTGGCCTCGCGGGCGGACGCGTGGGCGTTCCAGGATTTGAAGGCGCAGTTGGAAATGTCCGATGGGAATTTGATCACCCATCTGCGGACTTTGGAAAAAGCAGAGTTCATTTCCGGGGAAAAATCAACGGGCGATGGTAGGCCGCAGACGCTTTATGTCCTCACCACTGCGGGGCGTGCGGCATTTCTAGCTTATCTCGGGGTGTTGGAACAAATTCTCGGCTTGGGCAAATAACCCGCTTGCAAGGATTTAACTTTGCGATACAAAGCGAATCGTAATGCAACGATTTCACCCTACTCCGCGCCCAATTACTTTGCATGACAAAGTAATGTACGACCTTGCCGAAAAGCGCTTCATGCCGCCCGCTGCTCATGGGCCGGAACTGCGAATCGCCACGGTGCTCGGGATGGACGAGGACGCACGCGCCGGCGTGGAGCGGATCACAAGACTGGCGAATACAGGAAAAATCGGCGTTGCTGGCCGCTTTATGCCGGATGATGGCGTGAGTGCCCGGTTGGCTGCGCTGGGGGTGGTGGAAAACGTGGATGAGGCTGATTTTTTCCAGTTCCGCTCGGTGGTGATTCCCTATTGCGGGATTTCTGCGAAACAACGCCGAGATTGGGAAGAGGCGGGCCACCCGTTGGAAGATCTAACATCGCCTCGGGTCCGGCGGGCCCAAGTGGCGCTGGGACTCCTGAAAATGGAGGGCGCGCAAACTCTGGTGATCGGTCGCCACGAGGAGGCGGAGAGTATGGCCATCGCCGGGGGAAATTCCGGGACACGGATTATCGAGGACACTACAGATACCTCACGCTTGGTATTTTCCCCGACCTTCGGCGCGGTTTGCCACACGAATCTCTCGCCACGCAAGGTGTCGTGGTTAGTCCAGCAACTCCGCCTCCGCTGGAGGGATGCGCGGGTGACGTTTCTGGACACGGTTTCGCCGGCGATGATGGCCCGCGAGGAGGCATTGGAACGCCTTTTGGTGGTGTGCGACCGGGTGGTCATCGTCGGCGACGCTGGAGAGTCTTCTTGTCAGGCATTAATGGAAACGGCCTTACGACGGAGTAAACCAGCGGTGGTGGTCGCCCGTCCCGATCAGCTCGATCTCGCGGATTTTCGGGCGAATGAAAAGGTCGCGCTCACCGCCGGGGGATTCGCTACCGACGAGGCCATCCGGGCGGTGGCCGGAGCTTTGGGGAAAAAATGAATCAACGCTCCAGAATTTCCACTTCGTAGCCATCGGGATCGGTGACAAATGCCATTTTCCGACCGCCCGAGGAAAATTTCTCACGCCATCCTGACGGCCAAATTTCAATGCCGTCCTTTTCCACCGCGCCGCAGTATTCGATGATGTCTGGCACCCCGAGGGCGGTGTGCATCAGGTCTTCGGGGCAAGTCGCCGTGTAATCCGGCGAGTGACAGAGTTCGAGAAAAACGTCGTTTTCCGGGAGTTGGAGGAAGGCCAAGCTGTTGCCTTCAGGCGAGTCCTTGAGCTCGCCCAGGGTGTAGCCGAGCGATTTGTAAAACGCGATGGAGCGGTCGAGATCGCGGACACGAATGCGGGTATGAAGGAAACGAATCATACCGGGATTATGAATGAATAACTCTCGACTGCCAAACGTGGATTGCGTGCGGTGGTCGATTTTCATGCCTCCAACTGATGAAACTTTGCAATTGGCCTTGAACTCGGTTAGTGAGAAAGAATCATGAAAACCATCGTCGTCGCAGTAGATTTCTCAAATGCCACAGCCGGGGTGCTCGAAATGGGTATGAAGTTGGCAAAATCCTTTGGCGCGACTCTGCAGTTGTTCCATGTCATCGAGCCGGAGCCGAGCTACACTGCCTATGGCTTCACCCCCGAGGAATTTCCGGCAATGAATACATTCCAAGAAGAAGCGAAACGCCGGGCGTCCTGCAAATTGCAAGAACTTCTAACTATGGTCCGCGTGGAGGTGCCGAACGCGACCTCGCACATCACGGAAGGCAGCCCGCTCCACGCGTTGTTAGGCCATATCAAGGACAGCGGTGCTGACTTCGTTATTCTCGGCTCGCACGGGCATGGGGTGATCGCGTCCCTGCTTCTCGGCAGTGTGGCGGAGGGGCTGGTTAGAAAGGCTGCCGTGCCCACGCTTATCGTGCCTGCGGCTCCTGAATGAATGATCTCGACTCAGCAGTGTGAAAAGCGATGGGAACGGCAGATCAGAACTCTTAAATGGGCCGATCCCCTCATTTCACACCAGTCCATCTTTCCGCGCCTGTTTCCAATACGCGTATTCGGAGCGGTTGAAGTCGATGTATTCGGGAGAAAGATCGCTGGAATACATGGTATAATCCGCCTCACCTTGGTTGAGGTTGATGGTGATCTCAAACTCAGGATGGGAAACGGCTTCCCGAAGCTCGTCCATGGGCGTCTCTGCCTGGAGACCGCCGAGGCAGGCGGGTTTGCCGCCGATGTAAATATCGACCAGTTCCTCGCGGATGCGGGCGCGCGAGTAACCGACGGCGTGAATGATGCGCCCCCAGTTTGGATCGCCACCGTTCCAGGAGGATTTCACGAGGGCGGATTTGCAGACAGCTTCGGCGACTTTTTTCGCATCCAGATAAGTGCGGGCACCTTCGACTTTGACGGTGACGAATTTGGTGACGCGCTCGCCATCGCGGACGACCGCTTTCGCCAGTTCTAACATCAGCCAACGCAGGGCGCGGCGGAATTGTCTGCACTGGATGCTGTTCCGGCGGATCGCGGGCATCCGGGACGCGCCGTTCGCGAGGACAATGACGGTGTCGTTGGTGGACATGTCGCCATCGATGGTGATGCGGTTGAAACTTTCCTCCACGCATTCGAGCACGGACTTGCGGAGGTTATCGTTAGAAATGTGAGCATCCGTGGTGATGAAGCAGAGCATGGTGGCCATGCTCGGGGAAATCATGCCCGCGCCTTTCACGCAGCCGCCGAGGCGGACGCGGTGCTCGCCGAGGTCGAAGGAGATTGCAAATTCCTTGGCGCGGGTATCACTGGTGATGATGGCGGCGGCGACGTCCGAACCATTTTTAGGGCCTAGGCGCTCGATGAGTTCATCGTATTTCGGGTTCAGACGCATCATCGGCATGGGCAGGCCAATGACGCCGGTGGAGGCGACCCCGATTTCCGCCCGCTTGAGCTTGAGTGGCTTGGCGACCGCGTCGCACATGGCGTTCGCATCGTGGATGCCTTGGACGCCGGTGCAGGCGTTGGCGTTTCCCGAGTTGGCGATGATGGCGCGAAGGTCACCCTTGCGAAGATTCGATTGGGAAACCCGGACGGGCGCAGCTTTTACCCGGTTGGTGGTGAAGGTGCCAGCGGAAGTGCAGGGTTTTTCCGAGAAGATGAGTGCGAGATCCAAGCGCGTGGCATCGGGATTCTTGATACCGCAACTCACCGCGCTGGTTAGGAAGCCGAGGGGGGCGCCGACGCCGCCTTTGATTCGGGAAAATGGGAAGTCCATGGGTGAAAAAGGGGGAACAGCACGCGAGACTGAGGCGCGGCTAAAAATTTTGCAATCCATGAATCGGGTTGAGGCCGAACATCAGGTTAAAACACTGCACGGCCTGCCCGCCCGCGCCTTTTCCTAGATTGTCTTCAGCGCTCATCAGGATGACGCGACCGGTGCGAGGGTCGTGTTGCCAGCCGATGTCGATGAAGTTGGTGCGGGTGACGTTCTTCGTATCTGCGCAGCCGCCGCGGCCAAGCAGGCGGACGAAGGCGGCACTGTCGTAGGCAGCCTCAAGCGCTGCGCCGATGGCATCCGGGGCGACTCCGTCACGAAGCTTTGCGGTGGTGGTGGTGACGATGCCGGAGTTCACGGGAATCAAGTGCGGGAGGAAGGAAATGGTGACATTTTCCCCTGCGGCAAGGCTGAGTTCCTGCTCGATTTCCGATAGATGGCGGTGCTTCGGCACGCCGTAAGCGCGGGCGCTCTCGTTGCACTCGCAGAACAGCAGACTGAGGTCCGCCTTGCGTCCGGCTCCGCTCACGCCGCTCATCGAGTTGGCAACGATGGTGGCCGGATCGATGAGATTTTCACGCAGCAAAGGTAACAAGGGCAACAGGATACTCGTCGGGTAACAACCCGGCGCGGCGACCAATCTAGCAGCCGCGATTTCCTCCGCGCGGATTTCCGGCAAGCCATAAATCGCCTCTACTAACATTTCCGGAGCAGGGTGGGGATGCCCGTAAAATTCCTGATAGACACCGGCATCACGAAGGCGGAAATCCGCGCTCAAATCAATCACGCGCAAGCCACGATCCAGCAACGCGCGGGCAATTTCCGCAGCCACTCCATGGGGCAGCGCGAGGAATGCGATTTGTGCTCCTGTCGCCGCGATACTTTCTGGCTCGGGTTCCATGAAAACCAACTCCGAACCCGGTGCTTTATGGAATCGGGGAAACACCGCTGCCAAAGATTTTCCCGCTTCCTGACGCGAGGTGGCCGCGACAAGCTCCACCCCCGGATGGACGAGCAACAAGCGGAGTAATTCCATGCCGGTGTAGCCGCTGGCTCCGACGATGGCGGTTTTGACGCGATTCATGCGGGGGAAATGTCATGATTTTACGTGCTTGCCAATCCGCATTTCCCCTGATTCCTTCGTCACCCGTTCAAGTGACGGGCTGTAGCGCAGTCTGGTAGCGCACCTGCCTGGGGGGCAGGGGGTCGTGGGTTCGAATCCCGCCAGCCCGACCAATTCCCATTTTTTTCAGGGGCCTTCCTGGACAGCAGCGGAATTTTTTGCCAAGCCTCTGGTCACTGGCAGATGGCCCTCCAATCGTGGCTCAATAAGCCCGGAATTTGGAGTTAGAAATGCCGCACCATTTCGCTTGCCACCCCATGGGCGAAGCCCCACAAAAGCCGCCCGCTCATTTCCGGGGCCGCGCAAAATCTGTTGCTCCGCCCGGTTTGGCGGCTCAAATCTTACTTGCACGTTCCCATGGATAGCATCTCATCCCGTATTGCCAAGGTTTCCCCGTCACTCACGCTTGCCGTCACCGCACAGGCCAAGGCGATGATTGCCAAAGGGGAAGAAGTTTACGCGCTTGCCGGTGGCGAGCCGGAAGTGGACACCCCGCGCTTCATCAAGGACGCCGCCATCAAGGCGCTTGAAGAAGGAAAAACCAAATACACCCCGGCCGGCGGCATTCCCGAACTCCGCGCTGCGCTCTCCACAAAATTCAAGGTCGATAACAACCTCGACTACTCCGCCAGCCAGATCTGCGTCACTGGCGGAGCGAAAATGGCGTGCTTCAATGCCATCCTCGCCATGGTCGAAGACGGCGATGAGGTGATCATCCCTTCTCCGTTCTGGGTTTCCTACCCGGAAATGGTGCGGCTTGCAGGGGGAGTTCCCGTCATCGTTGAGACCAAGGAATCCAACGGTTGGAAAATGACTCCCGAGCAATTCGAGGAAGCCATGACCCCGGCGACCAAGATGGTCATCATTAACACTCCCGGTAACCCGACCGGAGCCGTTTACACCGCAGCGGAACTCCTCGCCCTCGGCGAAATCGCGCTCACTGAGGACATCGTCATTCTCTCCGATGAAATCTACGAAAAGCTCGTGTATGGCGAGTCCAAGCACGTATCCATCGCCTCCCTTAGCAAGGAACTCTACGACCTCACCATCACCGTCAACGGCTTCTCCAAGGCTTATTCCATGACCGGCTGGCGCCTCGGCTACACCGCCGCGCCGAAGCCGCTCGCCGATGCGATTGAAAAAATCCAGAACCACACCATTTCCAACGCTAACACCTTTTCCCAATACGGCGCCCTCGCCGCCTTGGAAGGGGACCAGTCGTTCATCGAAGACCTCCGCGGCGAATACGACGTGAAACGCCAGTTCATGTATGCCCGTCTCAAGGCCATCAACAACATCCGCGTCGTGGAGCCGCAAGGTGCGTTCTACTTCTTCGTCTATACGGGAAACACCGGCCTCAAGTCGATGAATCTCTGTGACAAACTGCTCTCCCGTTACAAGGTGGCCGCCGTCCCCGGCATCGCCTTCGGCTACGACGAGGGCATCCGCCTCAGCTACTGCACCACGCTGGACATCCTCAACGAAGGCCTCACTCGCTTCGAACAGTTCTGCCGCGAGCATTGATCGGCTAACATTCTATCAATCCGCCACTGGGTTTGTCCCGCTGGCGGATTTTTTCATTCAAAAGCAGGGGTGATCGGTATTCGCCGCGAACGATCCAGATTCTAACATCCATTATTTCGGGGCAGCCCCAGGAGCTTGTTGCTCTTCCTTACGCAGAGCTTGAACGGCCTTCGCCATTTTCTCATATGCGGAGAGGTAGATGGCTGCCGTCGCGGGATTGTCAGCCTTCTGGGTCCGCAGTTGATAGGTCAGCCTGGCGTGTTCGAAGAAAATGGCATCGGTCTCGCCTTCGCCGCGGTCAATCTGATGATTCCCGGTTCCATCGGATGCCCAGTCCGTGAGGATATTCAACCGACTGAATTCTCCCAGCTCATAGAAATCGAAAAAACAATCGAAGCTTTCTTTCGCAAATTGCTCCGAATCGGCAGGCCCCACCGCCCATTCCACGGTGCGAGGTTGGTCGTAAGGATTCACTACTGGGCGGGTTGCATAGACTTTGGAACCATTGATCACGATCAAAGCAATGGAACGTTTTCGATAGGCATCACAGTCGAAGTTCTTCGGAAACGGTATGTTGAATTGAATGCCCATCCTCTTCTCTAAATTGAGCAGCGCCCGTACGATGAGTGGGTCTTGGACGATCTTCTCTTCTTCCAGAATCAAAGGGTGATCTTGATCACCTCCATTTTCCGCGTAGAGGTGGAGGGGCAGGTTCAAAACGAGCAGGGCGAGTTTCGACAAAGAGAGAATGAACCGCAGATGAACTCAGATGGACGCGGATTTAGAAGAAACCGTAGAGTTTTCGACCGTGTTCCATGCACATTTCCTCCCTTGCCCAATGATTTTGATCTCAACTCTCTTTCATCTGCG
>JANYFB010000229.1 GCA_025362955.1 Akkermansiaceae bacterium | reverse complement strand
AAGGACTTCGTAAGCGAGTATAATAAAACCTGCGGTTCATTTGTCTGGACGAAAGGGCCCGAGAAGCTCAAGCGTATCATTCAACTAACACAATCTTATCAAAGTCAAACGCACAACTACTAAGGAAACGGTGCACTAGGTTTTGAAACAACAGGTCTTTCACCTGATAAGAAGCGCCTTGCTTAGCACGGCGCACAACGCTCAAGCCTGAACTCCTCGCGAGTTTCGCGATCCAGCTGTTGAATTTGAAACCGGACAACATCAGGGCACGGCTCGCCAAAGGGAACTCGCTTTCCGATCCGATTCTCGATCCACATTTTGCTGATGCCCTCAAGCGTGCGGAAGCGTTGCTCCGAGCCGCCTCGAATCTGTCGGATGAAGAGGTGGAGGCTTATCGAATCTTCCACCCGCGTGGACTGATGACCTATAAGGAGATCGAAAAACACTTCGCCTCCTTTGGGTGGACCAAACCCGTATCGCGGAATACGATCGGACCATGCATCGAGAAATTGCTGAAAGCTGCGCATGAAAAGATCGAACAACATCTTCCACACTATGAAGACATGCTCGGCAGCGCAACCGACGGCGCGGTAAGTTTTCAACAGGTTGAAGTGCAAGTGGGAAACGCCTTGTCCAACGCTCTCGACAAGTTGGGAATCGCGGACCTCATCTCCGCGGATTTCGACCCCATCAGGCGGACCGCCCGATATTTCATGCACATCGTCTCCCAGAAGGTAGCCTCACCGTGGGGCCTCACCGGCGAGTCCTACGAAGGTTACTCCACTTTCATTCCTTATGTGTGCGGCGGGATGGACTACGATGAGTTTCAGAATGCCGACGTCCACCGCGTACGACCTTACGAGATTTTTCTCTTCGCCGCGCAGGAAGGATTGGAACAGCAGAGATTGGTCGAACGGCTATCAAAACTCACCGAAGTGCCTGCACCTCCTCGGTGGCCGAACGGCTCCATCTTGTGGTCCCACGACGGATCAAGCTTTGCCCAGAGCGAAGCCGAAAGAGGCAATGGTTTCGCCGAAGACTAACCTCTGCCAATTTTTAGAGGCAGTATTCGGGCAACGCCCAAATTTCCCGTTAGGAGTGGGAATTTCGTAATTGACTGAGAATGAAAATGGTGGGTAGAGATGGATTCGAACCAACGTAAGCTTACGCTAGCAGATTTACAGTCTGCCCCCTTTAGCCACTCGGGCATCTACCCATTCCGCTTGCGCGGGGCGGATGTATGAGGAAGGGCGCCGGACCTGACAAGGAAAACCTTGCTCGCTGGCGGAAAAACTTTCCACCACGTCATTTTCCCGAAACCCGCCGCTCCGAGCCGACCAAACCGGCCATCGACAGGGTCATGAGATACCTGGCCCATGAGATTCGACGTGAAATTCCGAAGAACACTCGCCTCAGCGGGGTGAGCCATTCGCAATCGGACTGAAACCACGGCGTCAGCCAGCGGGTAGCGAGTTGATAGTAACGGATGGCCAGCCAGCGGCGGCGTTGATACCGGGCAAGCGCGACAGAGAGCGGGTCGCGGGAAAGGCAATCTGCCAGACAGGAGGCGTCGGCGAGCGCCAGATTCACGCCTTGGCCGAGCTGCGGACTCATCGCGTGGGCAGCGTCTCCCAAGGCCACAATCCCGTCGCCATACCAACGGCGCATTCTCACGTCGCCATACCGCGCGGTAAGAATCTGGTCCCAGCCGTGGATTTGATCGAGCAGGCCTGCAGATTTGGGGCAGTGCTCAAGAACTTGGGCTTTCCACTCTTCGACAGGCCGCTCCCGCCACGCGGCGTCGTCGGAAATCTTAATGCTCCAGAAAAGACTGACCAAGTCTGGGCCGCCCTCAATGTCGCGCCCGGTGGCCAAAAATCCTCCCAGGCGGCGGGTGCCGTTGACGATTTGATAGAGTTCGTTTTCCGGAAAAATTCCGCCGTTTTCACCGATGAACCAATGGGCTCCCCATGGGTAGCCACAGTTCACCCCACCCGTATTCACGAGATCGCGGAGCTTGGAGCGGGCGCCATCCGCTACGATGAGGAGATCAAATCCGCCGCACTCGTCTCCCTGGATCGAAGTCAGGAGCCAGCGGTTTTCCCGTTTCACCGCTAGTTCCACTTCCCAGCCCCACCGTACGTCCACGTTCGCGGCCCGCATGGCTTGGATCAGATGGTGAAGCAGGACGGGCCGATGAAGTCCAGCGCCAAAGCTCCCCTGCCCCAGTTCGCGATATTTTAAATCCAGCAAGGTTTCACCGCCGCAATCGACGACATGAAGGCGGTCCACTTTTGCGGCGTGGGCGAGAACTTCGTCCAGGATGCCTAGCTCCTCAAGAATACCCATTCCCGAGGGCTGGAGCAAGAAACCCGCGCCCACGGGCT